>NZ_JBAMDD010000005.1:0-345185 GCF_036961565.1 Chitinimonas sp. JJ19 | reverse complement strand
AGCAACCAGGTGGCGGCGCCGCTGGATAGCTTCACTGCAGCGCCATCGTTCTCGCTGGCGGCAGCCAGCGGCAGGTTGGCACCGCGCGATACCAGCTGGTAGCCGCTACCGCTGGCGCGGGGGCAGAACTGCTGGTTGGCACCGCCGTGCACCGGCCAGACGATCACTTCGCTACCTGCCAGGGTGGCGCCGTTGGCGACATCCAGGGCCAGGCCGGTGGCGGCGCTGGCGATCACGTAGTAACCCTCGGCATTGCGGGTGAGCTTCCAGCGTTGCTGGCCGGCATCAGGCCACAGCATCATCGGGGCGTTCTGCACATCACCGGCCGGTACCAGCGACTTGCGCTGGCTGCTGCTGGTGATCTGGTACTGGCGCTTGACGTCCAGCACGGTTTCGCAGGCCGGCTTTGGGGTGGTGCCACCGCCGCCATCACCGCCACCGACTTCAGTCCAGTACACCTTCAGCCAGTTGCTGTAGACGAACGGGGTCTGCGGGCTGCAACGGACGGGTTCGCAATAGCTGCCCCAGATCCAGTAGCTGGTGGAGACCTTGCCGTCGATCATTACGGTCATGCTGTAGGTCTTGCCGCCGAAGCTCACCTGGTTGCCGGTGGTGTACTTGGCTGCGCGGTCATACGGCTTGGCCGTGCTGGTACCGCCGCCACCGCCGCCGGTGGTGTCCTTGGCGACCGTGACCTTGACGCTGGCCGTGACTTCCTTGCCCGAGGCCGCAATGGCGCGCAGGGTGATGGTGGCCACGCCCGAGGCCTTGGCCACCGGGGTGATGGTTACGGTGCGCTGGGTGCCGGTGCCGGCTTGCACAACCACACCTGCCGGAGCGACCACAGCGCTGTTGTCGCTGCGGATATCAAAGCGCAGCGACTTCAGGTCGGCATCGCTGCCGGCCAGGGTCAGGCTGAACTGGCCGCTCTTGTCCTGCATGAAGCTGACCGAGCTGGTGCTGGTGGTCATGGTCAGCGGCACGTTGCCGTTCACTGCGGGGTAGAACTTGTTGATGGCGGTGATATCGGCCGCGCTCAACTGGTTACGCTGGCCCATGCGGCTGGGGTCGACCTTGGGGTCCAGCGGCACGATGGTGGGCTTGCCGTTCTTGGAGAAGGCCCAGTTCGGGTAGTGCATCACCGAGTCGATATCGTAGCCGCCGGCCGGGTTGACTTGGTCGGCACGCAGCTTGGTGAACTGGCTGGCCATGCCGTCCTGGATGTTTTCTTCCACCACACGCACGTAGTTGTCGCGGTCAGGGCGCATCTGTTCGTGCATCCAGCCCAGGGCGTGCATGATTTCGTGGGCGACGGTACCGCTACGCTCACAGCCATCACCGATGGAGATCGGCTGTTCCTTGCCTATCATGCCGACATAGGACCAGCAGCCGCCGTCAGACACGAACTTGACGTAGTTGGTCTCGCTGCTGCGCGGAACGAAGCGGATATTGGTGTTGTCGCTGATCAGCTTCATGCCGACGGCAATCGCATCCCGCTTCGCCTTGCTCAGCGAGGGATCGAACGTGTACGGCATGGTGTTGTTGGTCCAGCTGGTGGCGGACTTGTAATGGTTGTCCTTGGCCACGACGCGGCCGGAATCCAGCTTGTCGCCAGCGGCCTTGGGCAGGTCCAGCTTGGGCAGGTTGATGCCGTTGGTCTGCACATCCTTGTGCATGCCCAGCATGATGTCGCCCAGCATGGCGCGGCCATCGATGACCATATAGGTCATGTTCTGGTCGGTGCCACGGATCTTGGCGGTGGCGGTTTCGATGCGGCGCGGGGTGTCCAGCTCAGGGGTGGTGCCGACATCGGCCCAGACAGTGCTGCCCATCATCGCGATGGCGGTGGCCAACAGGGCCAGTTGCGGTTTCTTCATCTGTTATTCCTTGGATACGGCGCGATATCAACGGGCGTAGGCGTAGAGCGACAAGCCAGACACAGCGGCCTTGGCGTCGATCAGCAGATAGGCCTTGCCGGCACGGGGCGACTTGATCAGCACGGTTTCAGCATTGCTGGCGCCGGTCGAGGACGCGTCGAAACTGCTGGTCGAAGCCAGGGCACCCTGCTTGACGTAGAGGTTGGCGTTGCCGCTGCCATTGCCCAGACGCACGGTCAGGAAGCTGGCATTGGCTGGCACATCCACCACATACATCAGCTGGCCGGCAGCATTGGCTTGCAGGTTGCTCACGGTGGCGCCGTTGGCGATCGCAGTGGCGGTGTTACCCGGCTGCGGCGGCACGCTGGCGCAACGCACGCCAACCTTGTCGAAGGCCGAGATCACGTCATTGATGTTGTAACCCTTGTCGCGGGTTGCCGAGATCACGCCACAAGCGCCTTCGTTAAAGGTGCTGTTGGCCTTCCAGTACAGGCGGTTGGCGCCCAGGAACACGTCGAACGCCTTGCGTGCATCCCAGCCGCTGGTGGTGGCCAGCAAGGCGTAGGCCTTGTTGTACACGCCGCTGGAGTGGTGCACGTCCATGCTGTCGTTGTACTTGCTGGCGTGGCCGATGGAAGCACCATCCTGCTCAGGGTTCAGCATGTAGCGCATGGCCTGGCCCTGGCGCTTGTAGATCTCGGCGCCGATCAGCAGCGAGGCCTTGCCCATGTGGTAGAACTCGGCAGCCTGGGCCGACATGTCGGAGAAGGCTTCGTTCATGCCACCCGATTGACGGGCATACACCAGGCCGGAATTCTGCTCGGTCACGCCGTGGCTCACTTCGTGCGCCATCACGCCCAGCGACACCAGCGGATAGAGGCTGCTGCCGCCATCGCCAAAGGTCATGCGCTGGCCGTCCCAGAATGCGTTCTGGTAGTTGTTGCCGTAGTGCACGCGGACGATCAGCTTGTCCTTGAGGGGACGGATGCCGTACCAGTCGCGGAACATGTTGAACACCACGCCGCCGAAGAAATGGCCATCGTTCAGGGGCGAGTAGGCGCCGTTGGCTACGCGCTGGGTGTTGACCGGAATACCGGTGGCCGGGCAGTTGGCCAGCTTGTAGGGGCTGCGCACTTCGGCGGTGCGGTTACCCATGTCATAGGTAGCCACATTGGCGTTGTCGTAGCTGCAGTCGTTGGTGATCTCCATGGCCTTGTATTCCTTGCCATAGTAGTACTGACCCATCTTGGGGTTGCCGCCGGGGCCGTGCGCATCGCGGTGGGCCAGGCCATCCCAGCTCATCAGTACCGCGCCGGTATTGGCGTCGATCATGAAGCTCGGGCTGGCAGGCTTTTCGCCCGGGATATGCAAGGAGGTCAGGTAGACCAGCTGGGCGCGGGACTTTTCATCCAGGCGCACCACCAGTTCCGACTTTTCCAGCTCGACCGCGCTCAGCACATGGCCTTGGCGACGGGCCAGCTGGCGCGTCAGGAAGGCCACTTGCGCCTCCGACAGCACTGGCTTGGCATTGGGCAGATCGGCAGCCAGGCCGCCGATCAGGGTGCCGTCATTGAAGGCTGGCGCATCCGACTGCTTGCCATCCTGACCGACGCTGAACTGGGCGACCGGTGCTGCTTCACCCCAGATGCGCACACCCTGGTGGAACTGCTGGTACTTGCGCTTGATGCTGCCATCTGCGGTGGTCATCTCGACGCTGGTGGGGCGCAGTTCGGCGGCGCTCAGGGCACCCTCGAATTGTACGCCCTGACCCAGTTCGATGCGGGTGGCGGCCTGGCTACCCAGGGCAGCCACGATGGCCATCGTCAACATTGCTTGCCGGCTTGCGCCTGGCGCTCTTCTCTTCATCATGCATTTTGCCTTTGTTGTTTATGCGTTCCAGTCAGGTATGGCTGGGCTGTCCTGGCTCCTTGCCAGGGAGGACGATGCGTTGCGAGGGCAAGCCCTTGCAGACGCACCGTCAGGCGAACATCCGATGCGCTGGATAGTCGCGCTGTACAACAGCGGGCACGCCCCGTCAGGGCCGTACCCGCCTGGACTTAGTTCAGCTTGGCGCTGAGGGAAAGCCCCTTGAAGCTCTGCTTGGCTTGCAACTGGATGTGGTAGTAGGTGCGCCCTTGCGGGTTCTCTATCACCACCTGCTCGTTGTTGCCGGGGTTGCTGGACTTGGCGTCGTGGTCAGTCGGCGACGGCCAGTTGCGGCTCTTCACGAACATGTCGGCATCGCCCTCGCCACCGCTGGTGGTCAGGGTTAGCCTGGTGGTGCCCTGCGGCACATATATCCAGTACCAGGCCGAGTAGTTGCTGCCGATATTGGTACGCACGCAGCCGTCGTTGAGCGAATCCTTGCGCTCGACCGGGCAGGTCGAACCATCGGCCGACAACTTGACCTTGAAGCTCGATTGGCTGCTCAGGGCGCCATCCGAGACCGTCACGGTGACGGTGCTTTCGCCCGTCTTGCCGGCTGCCGGGATGATGCTCAGGGTGCGCTGGCCATCGCTGCCGCCCAGAACCAGGCCGCTGGCGGGGATCAGGCTGCTGTCGCTGGCGACGGCGGTGACCTTGAGCTGGCTGGCGGCGGTTTCCTTATCGGCCACGCTGAAGCGCATGGCGGGTATGGCTTGGCCCAGTTTGGCAGCGACATCCACCAGGCCGCTCAGTTGCGGCGCGGTATTGACGGCACCGGCGGCGATGGTGACCTTGAAGCTGGCCTGGCTGCTGAGCTTGCCGTCCGTGACGGTTACCGTCACGGTGGTTTCGCCGGTCTTGCCGGCAGCCGGGTTAATGGTCAGCGTGCGCTGGCCATCGCTGCCGCCCAAGATCAGGCCGCTGGCGGGGATCAGGTTGCTGTCGCTGGCGACGGCTGTGACCTTGAGCTGGCTGGTGGCGGTTTCCTTGTCGGTCACGCTGAAGCGCATGGCGGGTATGGCCTGGCCCAACTTGGTGCTGACATTGGCAAGGCCACTCAGCTGTGGTGCGGTGTTGCCTGCCACGGCCGCGATCTTGACCTTGAAGCTGCTCTGGCTGCTGAGCTTGCCGTCCGACACGGTCACCGTCACGGTGGCCTCGCCGCTCTTGCCGGCAGCCGGGTTGATGGTCAGCGTGCGCTGGCCATTGCTGCCGCCCAGGATCAGGCCGCCGGCGGGGATCAGGCTGCTGTCGCTGGCGACGGCAGTGACCTTCAGTTCACCGGCAGCGGTTTCCTTGTCGGCCACGATAAAGCTCAGGGCCGGGATGGCTTGGCCGACATTGCTGCTGACATCGCGCAGGCCATTCAGCTGCGGGGCGGTATTGCTGCCGCTGGGGCCGAAGGGCTTGCCACCGACGAATTCGCCGCCGGTGCCGACCGTGGTCAGCCACTGGGCAAACTCGGCATCGTGGCGAGCGCCCATGCTGGCCAGCTTGGTGGTATAGCTGGCGTAGTCGCCGCTGCGGGTGTTGCTCAGCAAGCTCTCCAGATCGGCCCGCTGGCGCTCGTACATGAAGCGCACGGCCAGGTAGCCCCAGCGATAGGCGCGATTGCTGTAATCGGCCATGCTGTAGTTGTTCTTGAAGATGGTGCTCAGCTTGTAGGTGTTCTTGCGGCCTTCGTCGATCGCGGCGCTGTAGTTGTTCTGATAGGACAGATACTCGGCTACGCCCTCACCCCACCAGGTGGTTTCGTACTTGTTGGACTTGCCGAAGTCGCCTTCCAGGTTGTAGCGGGCATCGAGGTAGTGGATGTATTCATGCTGCAGGTTCCACACTTCAAAGGTCGGGCGCTTCCACGAGGCTTCATGGGCGATAAAGCGAGCCTGGTTGCCTGGCTTGGACGGGTTGCCTTCCAGATACATGCCACCGTTGTCGGTGCTGATGCCGAACAGCGTGCCAGCGTAGGTGTTGTAATTGTTGTAGTCGTCGAACACCACCACTTCGAGGCTGGTGTTGTTGTCGTTTGCCACCGGTGGGCTGGCCAGCGGGTCGGTGTTGCC
This sequence comes from Chitinimonas sp. JJ19, assembly GCF_036961565.1. Taxonomy (NCBI): domain Bacteria; kingdom Pseudomonadati; phylum Pseudomonadota; class Betaproteobacteria; order Neisseriales; family Chitinibacteraceae; genus Chitinimonas; species Chitinimonas sp. JJ19. The sequence goes on along the minus strand of NZ_JBAMDD010000005.1, from coordinate 339,319 downwards.
GAAGGTGCCGTAGTGGAACAGCTTCTCTTCCTTGGACAGCACGTCACAGGAGTTGGCCAGCTGCTCGGCTGTCATCTCCTGGGCGCGGATGGTCACCGTGGGGCCGCACTTGTGGGTGATGGGCAGGATGGCAGCCTTCAGGTCTTCCTTATAGTTACAGGTGCCGTAGTAGCTGCAGTTGCTGCCGTCGTAATAGGTTGCGCCATCCACGGCGGCCGCCCAGATGCTGGAGCCGGCGCCCTTGATGGGGTTGTCGGTAATCATGCCGCGCAGCAGGGGCTGTACTTCAGCCTTGCGCTCGGGATACTTGAGGAAACGGGCCAGCTCGCGGGCAGCGTTGGCCAGCATGAACTCGGAACCCGTACCGCGCAGCTTGAACTGGCGACGGTAGAAGTCGTGCAGGACGGTGGCGTAGCTGCCGTCAGTCTTTACCAGCGCCTGGAAATCGGCGTTCTGATGGCCACGGAAGTACACGCTGAAAATGCTGTTGTAGGCGTTGCGGACCGAGTTGTCCTTCAGCTGGGCATCGCCAAAGCTATTCAGCATCTGCTTCATCAGCGGCATGTAGCGGGCGTTTTCTTCCGCGCTGTCAATGAAGATGATGGCCTCGCCCAGGATCTTGCCGTTATCGGGCGAAACCGTGTAGATGGCCTTGTTGCCGAAGAAGGCATCCAGTGCCTTCTGCTGGGCAGCCTTGACGGCCGGGCCGTAAGCGCCCACATCCTTCTCGTGGTAGTACTGCACGTAGTAGCCAGCGCGCAGGAACAGTACAACCTGATGGATGCTGTCCTTGTTGCTGCCGTCGTAACGTGCGCCCAGGCGGCCCAGTTCTTCCAGTGCCGTGATGATCTTGGCTTCGTTGAAGGTGTTGCGGGCATTGCTGCCGGTCAGGCTGAACAGACCATTCACGCAATTGGTGGTGGAAGACTTGATCAGGCTCACCAGGGCGGCGCCCTGAGCGGTGCCGAAGGCCGTGTCATTGCAGTTGGCGTCGGCCATCATGGACTTCAACAGCGGCCGGCGTTCCATCATGCGTGGATCGCTGGTCGGGCTGGGGTCGGTACGGGTGGCCGTGCCGACGACCGCTTCTTGCGGCTCCACCGGCATATTGCTGTGGGCAGGGGCCAGCAGGCTGGCGGCGTTGGCACTGATAAAGCAACTGCTGACTGCGGCGGCCACCAGGGCAAGCGCAGGCTTGGCGTGTTTGAAAGCCATTTTCTCTATTGCATCCTTTGTATACATGTTTGGGAAGACGTCCCCGGCCGACGTCTTTATCGCGTCGTACTCACGGCGTCCTTTGTGCCTGCTCCCTGGGATTGCAGATCTCGTCACCCACGGCATGGTCCGGGCAGGCATCCGGACCCTGTTTGTCTGCAAATTCATGTATGCAAACGGGATTTCGAGGCGCGAATAGCTCGCGCATTGTTATGACGTGAGGTTATACTCACGTATCACCAAGATCATGTCAATGACATTGTCATATTTTGGGACGAACGGTTGCGCCGTTTTGCAAGCTCCGTTTACCCGATCAGGGTTATAGACAAGCTGCAAAGCCAGCATTGACAAGGCTTCCAGCCTGCTCCCCATCTGGCCGTCCGGCCCCGTTGTATATTATTCACACTGATGTTCGCCGCACCGGGCCTGGTGCTGCCGCGAGGCCGCGCTGTTGCCTGCCGTCACCGTTATCCTGTTTTTCTCATCTACGTGCCCCCTGCATATCGAGCGGGCAAAAAAAGGGCCACAGATGTGGCCCAAGGATGCATGAGGAGAAAAAGGGGAGACAAAGGACCCGCCCAGTGGGTTCGCAGAGGAGTACGAACCGGGAGCTGGGCGGGTCCAGACCGCTTTACTGTGCGGTCAGCAGCCAGTTGGATGCAACTGCCGGGGTGACGGCTGCGCCATCTGCCTCGCTAGCGACACCGATACCACGGCCGCTTTGGCGCGATACCAACTGGTAGGCCGAACCGCTGGCCTTGGGGCAGAACTGTTGGCTGGCATTGGCCGATGCATTGGCCACTACCAGTTCGGTGCCCGTGGCTTCCAGCGCCAGCTTGGCGGCGGGGCTGACCAGGCTGTAGAAACCTTCGCCATTGCGTTGCAGCTGCCAGCGCTGGGCACCGCCGTCCTGCCACAGGATGGCAGGTGCGCCGGCTACATCGGCCATGGCAACCAGGGCTTTACGCTGACCGGCTGTGGCAATCTGGTAGCTGCGCTGGGTATCGAGCACGGTGTCGCAAACAGGCTTGGGCTGACCACCGCCGCCACCGCTGTCACCGACCACCGACCAGTAGAAGGTCAGGCCGCCGTAGTTGCCTTGCTTCTCGGCCGAGCAGCTGGCTGGCAGACACATCGAACCGAAGATGTAGTAGTTGGTAACCTTCTGGCCCTTGACGATCACGGTCAGCTCGTAAACCTTGCCCTCGAAGCTGACGCGATCACCGCCACGGTACTTGCCGGCCTTGTCATAAGGCTTTTCGGTACCATTGCCGCCACCATTACCACCGCCGTTGCCGCCGCCACCGTTCGGATCCTTCACTACGGTCAGCTTGAAGGTGGCCTTGGCCTCCTTGCCGCTGGCGGTAATGGCCCGCACGGTCACATTGGCCACACCGTAGGCCTTGGCCACCGGGGTGATGCGCAGGGTGCGCTGGTTGCCCATACCGGTGCCGAACACCACGCCGCTGCTGGTGATCACCGAGCTGTTGTCCGAGGTGGCTTCCAGCTTCAGGCCCTTGAGCTCGGCTTCGCTGCCGGCTACGTCCAGCGTCAGCGAACCGCTCTTGTCCTGGTCCAGTTGCAGTTCCAGGGCCGACAGGGCGATCTTCAGATCCACCGTGCCGCTATCGCCAGGGTAGAACTGCTTCAGCGAGGCCACATCGCCAGGGCTGAGGTCGTTACGCTGACCCAGGCGCTTGGGATCGACGCTGCTGTCCTTGGGCAGGATGGTGGGCTTCTGGTTCTTGCTGAAGGCCCAGGTGGGGTAGTGCATCACCGAGTCGATATCGTAGCTGCCGGTCGAGTCGACCTGGTCGGCGCGCAGCTTGGTGAACTGGCTCTTGAGGGTATCGGAGATATTCTCTTCGAACACTGTCACGTAGTTGTCGCGATCAGGGCGCATATGCTCATGCATCCAACCCAGGGTGTGGATGATTTCATGGGCTACCACACCGGCCTTCTCGCAGCCATCACCGATGGAGATAGGCTGTTCGCCGCCCTTCATGCCGGCATAGGCCCAGCAACCACCGGAGGAGGTGAACTTGGCGTAGTTGGGCTGATTGGTCCGCTCGACGAACTTGATGGCCGTCTTGTCGGTGATCAGCTTCATGCCGGCGATGATGACGTCGCGCTTCTTCTGCGTCAGCACCGGGTCGAAGGTGTAGTACAGGGTGTTGTTGGGCCAGCGGGTGGCGCTCTTGAAGTGGTTGTCCTGGGCAGTGGCGCCGCGTTGCGACGACACCGGCTTGGTCCAGTCACCCACGAACAGCGGCGGAATGCCGGTGCGCTGGATGTCTTCATGGCGGCCCAGGGCAATGTCACCCAGCAGGGCCATGCCGTTGACGACCGTGTAGGTCATCTGGGTATTGGTGCCCTGGATGGTGGCGGTGGCGGTTTGCACGCGGCGCGGCAGTTCCAGTTCGGGGTTGTCGCCAGCGGCGGCAAATGCGCCTGTGCTGAGCAGGGCTGCGGCGACCGAGGCGGCCAGGATGGAGTAGGGAGCTTTCATGTTGGGCTAGTCCGGTTAGGGGTTCTTGACGGCATCAACGGGCGATGGCGATGACCGAGGCGCCAGCAACGGCAGCCGGGGCATCCAGCAACACGTAGTAACGACCGGCCTTGGGCTGCGGTATCACCAGGGCTTCGGCATTGGCGCTACCTTCGGACTTGGCATCGCTGCTGCTCTTGCTGGGCTCGCTGCCGAACTTGGCGTAGAGGTTGGCATTGCCGCTGCCACTACCGGCACGCACGGCCAGGAAGCGGGCGTTGGCCGGCACTTCGATGGTGTAGACCTGCTTGCCGGCAGCGTTGAGGCTGATGCCGGTGACGGCCGTACCGCTCTTCAGTGCAATGGGGCTGCCACCGGTGGGCGGCTCGGGCGGGGTGGTGCCATCGCAGCGCACGCCGACCTTGTCGAAGGCGGCAATCACGTCGGCCGTGTTGTAGGCCTTGTCACGCGCAGCCTGGATCACACCGCAAGCGCCTTCGTTGAAGGTGCTGTTGGCCTTCCAGTACAGGCGGTTGGCGCCCAGGAAGATGTCGAATGCCTTGCGGGCATCCCAGCCGCTGGTGGTGGCCAGGGTGTAGAAGGCCTTGTTGTACACGCCGCTGCTGTAGTGCACGTTGAGCTTGTCGGTGAACTTGCTGGCGTGGCCAATGGACTTGCCATCCTTCTCCGGCTCGGCCATGTAGCGCAGTGCCTTGTCGGCGCCGCCCTTGACGATCTCGCCGCCGATCAGCCAGGTTGGCTTGCCGTACATGTATTGCTCGGACACCATGGCTGCGATATCGGAGAAGGCTTCGTTCATGCCGCCCGACATGCCACGGTAGATCAGGCCGGAGCTCTGGGTGGTCACGCCATGGCTCACTTCGTGGGCCATCACACCCAGCGAGACCAGCGGGTGGAAGCGGGTGGCGCCGTCACCGAAGGTCATGCTGTCGCCGTTCCAGAAGGCATTTTCATAGCCATTGCCGTAGTGCACGCGCACCTTCAGCTTCTGGGTCAGCGGACGGGTGTTGTACCAGTCGCGGTACATATTGAAGATGACATTGCCGAAGTAATGGCCGTCGTTGACTGGCGAGTAGGCGCCGTTGATGGTGCGGTAGTCATTCACCGGGGTGCCGGTGGCCGGGCAGCTGGCCATCTGGTAGGGCGCGGTGATGCTGGCCGTGCCGTTCTTCAGGTCGATGGTGGTGACGTTCTCGCTATCGAAGCGGCAGTCTTGCGTGATGTCCAGGGCCTTGTAGTCCTTGCCATACATGTACTTGCCGACCTTCTCATTGCCGCCGGGGCCATGCGCGTCGCGGTGGGCCAGGCTGTCCCAGCTCATCAGCACGGCGCCGGTATTGGCGTCCAGCATGAAGGTGGGGCTGGTAGGCTCATCGCCAGGGATATGCAGCGAGGCGATGTAGACCAGCTGGGCGCGGCTCTTTTCATCCAGGCGCACCAGCAGCTCGGCTTGTTCCAGTTCGGCGCGGTTGGCCATCAGACCTTGGCGGGCGGCCAGCATGCGCACCAGTTTCTGGATATCGTTCTTGCTCATGCGCGGCTGGGCCGAAGGCAGGTCGGCGGCGATGCCATCGACCACGACACCGGTGCTGAACGTCGGTGTGCTGGAGACCAGGCCATTGCCTTGCTTGGCAAAGTGGGCCACGGGTGCGGTTTCGCCCCAAACCCGTACGCCTTGGTAGTACTGTTGATACTTGATCTTGCGACCGCCGTCGGCGGTAGCCATGCTGTGTTGGGTGGCTCGCAGATCGGCCGAGGCCAAGGCGCCATCGCGTTGTACATTCTGGCCCAGGTCGATACGGGTGGCGGCCTCGCCATGCAGCGCACCGGCTACCGCGAGGGCGAGTAGGGCAATCCGTGTCGCACCCACGCGCTTGTTCTGTGTCATTGAAGCTCTCCTTAGTGGTTTGATGACAGGTGAATAATTGCGGAGCGCACTACAACATCATGCAATCGTCATGTCAGCGCGGCGGCGGCTTAAGTTAGCTTGAAGTGCCGCTTAATGCTGTTGGCATGGTCAATTAAGCTATTGAAAATAAATAAGAATATTAAAAATTTTGCGCGGCCTTGGCTTGCCTGGGCTGCGGCTTTTCGCCTAAAAAAATTGCAGCGAAGACGCATCAGGGCAGGTCTATGGGCAGCGTGGTGATGCTGCTGCCGGGTCGGTATCGGCTGTGGCGGGGTGGTGGCGGCATGGACTGACCGTCGCCCGCCCCACTATATTGGCGAGCCTGGCGAGCGTGGATAGCCAGCGAACAACAACAGACAAGGAGTAGAGGAATGGACGAACAGGACTTGGTCGGCGTATGGCATCTGGTGAGCACTGCCCACATCAATGTGGAACTGGATCTGCCGGATGAGGATGACGACGATAGCGCCGTGGTGGACTGGTTGTACGGCCATAGCCCCGAACTGCTGGCACTGCTGGAAGCCACCGACGGCCTTACCTTGCAGGTACAGGCCGATGGCAGCTTCCGCCAGACCTGCAACGGCGAGCCGGCAGTTGAATGGTTTGGGGCAAACGGCGTGCTGGAGGAAAAAGTGGTGCCCTTTGACGGACGGGTCAACAGCGAGGGCGGCGAGCATTTTCTGCTGGTGCCCGATCTCGATTGGGGTGCACCCGAGGGCGAGCACGAGCAGGCCACCCTGCGCTATGACGACGGCGACACCAAGATATGTGACCGGGTGGCCTTGCAGGGCGCGCAACTGATACGCACGGTATCGGTGGTGACCGACGAGGCCTATGGCGACCGCGTGGTGATGGCTTTCCGGCGGGCAACCAACTGAGCTTCGATGATGAACGCAAGCCATCGCTGGACGGTGACTAGCCCTGCTGGCGTCCCTGATGCCCGCCTATAGCTCCAGGCTGAAGCGGACCTTGCTGCGCTGCTGGGCGCCCAGCCGCAGGTAGAAGCGGATGGCGCCCTGGTTCCAGTCTGGCGTCTGCCACTGCAGCTCCTGGCAGCCCTGGCTACGGCCATGCTGGCAAACCGCTGCCAGCAAGGCTGGGCCCAGGCCCTGGCCGCGCGCATTGGGGCGCAGGTAGAGGCAATCGAGGTGTAGATAGGCTCGGCCGGCCAGGGTGGCGTAATCCAGCGTGGTGCTGGCATAGCCCAGCACTTCGCCGGACTGCTCGGCCAGCCAGGCGTGCAGGCGCGCCTGCTGCAGTGCCGTGGCAAGACGCTGGTCATGGCCCTCTGCCTGATAGGGGATGCGCTCGTAGCGGGCATGTTCTTCGCACAGGCCGGCCAGGCTGGCGGCATCGGCCGCTGTGGCCAGCCGTATGGTCGCCGGGCCCCTCATATCAGCAGCCGCACACAATGGCGGGTGCAAGGCCAGAGAGGCTGCCGGGTTCGGTACCGGTGGCCAGGGGGTGGCCGTCGCGCTGCCAGAAATCCAGGCCACCCAGCATCTCTTTGACCCTGAAACCCAGGCTGGCCATCTTGTAGGCGCCCTTGGTCGAGCCATTGCAGCCTATGCCATCGCAGTAGGTGATATAGGTCTTGCTACGGTCGAGCTGCGCCGTGCTGGAGGCATCCATCAGGCGGTGCGGCAGGCTGATGGCGCCGGGTACATGGCCGGCGGCATAGTGGGCTTCGCTACGGGTGTCGATGACCACGATCTCACTGACGTTGTTGCGCAGGTCCTCGGCCACATCCCAGGCATCGGTGTGGTAGGCCAGCTTGGCCAGCATAAAGCCGGCGGTGTCGGCGGGGGAGGCAGCAGGGAAGGCGAGAACTAGGGAGGTGGCTGGCATGGCGGGTACCTGGTTTGGTTGGTAGGCAAGGCCATTGTAGGCAGGCTTGGCGCTATCATTAAGGCCAATTCCCTTGCTTTGATAAGGCCAATTCATGACGATGCCCAGCCTATGGCTGTCGCTGTTCCGGCAGACCGCCGCACCCGGCACCAGCCTGCGCGAGCAGCTGTGCCGTGCCTTGCGGCAGGCTATTGCCAACGGCACTTTGACACAGCACGCCCGCTTGCCGGCATCGCGGGTGCTGGCGGCCGACCTGGGCCTCTCGCGGGTGACGGTGGAGGCGGCCTATGCCCAGCTGGAAACCGAGGGCTATCTGGGCCGGCATGTCGGCCAGGGTACCTTTGTCCGCATCGCCATGCCCAGGCGGGAAGCGTCGGTGCAGAGCGGCATACCTGCCATTGGCCTGGGCCTGTCGCGCCGGGGCGAGCAGATACGCCGTGGCGGCGGCTGCCAGGATCCACTCCGCCCCCAGGCTTTTTGCGCCGGCAGCCCCGAGCTGCGGGCCTTCCCGGCCGATACCTGGCGGCAGTTGCTCAACCGCCGGCTAAGGCAGGATGGCGAGGCGCTGATGCGCTACGGCGACCCACAGGGGCACCCGGATCTGCGCCGGGCCATTGCCCACTATCTGGGGCAATCTCGCGGGGTGCGCTGCAGTGCCGAACAGGTGCTGGTGCTGACCAGCTCGCAGCAGGCCTTGCAACTGCTGGCCACCATGCTGCTCGATACCGGCGACACCGTCTGGGTGGAAGAACCCGGCTATCGTGGCGCCAAAACCGCGTTTGCGGCGGCAGGGGCCAGTCTGCTGCCCTTGCCGGTGGACCAGGACGGCCTGCAGTTCGACCCGCAGTCGGCAGCGCCCCGGCTGATCTGCCTGACGCCCTCGCACCAGTACCCGCTGGGGGCGACGCTCAGCCTGCCGCGCCGCCTGGGCCTGATTGACTATGCCCGCCAGCACGGCTGCTGGCTGGTGGAGGACGATTACGACAGCGAATTCCATTACGACGGCCACCCCTTGCCGGCCATGCAGGGGCTGGATGCCCAGCAGCGGGTGATCTACCTCGGTACCTTCTCCAAGGTCTTGTTCCCGTCATTGCGCTTGGCCTACCTGGTGCTGCCACCGGCCCTGGTCGAGCCCATGGTGACCGCGCGGACGGTGCAGGACGGCCATTGCACCCAGTTGTCTCAGGCGGTGACAGCCGACTTTATCGAGCAGGGCCATTTTGCCGCCCACCTGCGGCAGATGCGCCAGCTCTATCGCAGCCGGCGCGATACCCTGCAGGCGTTGCTGACCACCCACCTGCCCTGGCTGTCGCCACAAGCCGCCAACGGCGGCCTGCAACTGGCAGCCAGCCTGCCCACGGGATGGGAGCTGCCGCTGAGCCGGCAGGCTACCGCCCTGGGCATCGCCACGCCCAGTTTGTCCAGCCTGTATCTGGGCACACCCAGGCAGGAAGGCTGGCTACTGGGTTATGCGGCACTGACACCGGACGAGATGGCCGGGGCGGTGAAGGTATTGGCGGGCCTGAAGCGGCCGGGGTAGGGGAGGGGCTCAATCAGGGGAGAGCCGCTGCCTGAGTTATCGCAAAGGGTTAGCACCCGGGTTTCCCGGGTGCCACCGCAGTAGGCGGATTCTTGATGCCGCTAGTAATCCCTATCAGGCTCTCAGAAGCGCCAGCCAGCACCCGCGCCGATCAACCAGGGGTCGACCTTGAATTCACCGACCTTGGTGCCGGCCGATTTCACGTCGGTGCGTATCTGTACCTTCTTGATATCGAAATTCAGATAGGTACTGTCGTTCAGCTTGTAGTCCAGGCCAGCTTGCAGAGCCAGGCCCACGCTGTTCTTGCCGATGCTGGGCTGCAAGGCGGCCGCGACGGCGGGGTGGAACTGCACCTGGGAGAAGCGGGTGTAGTTGATGCCAGCGCCAACATAGGGCTTGAGCGCGCCCTGGCTATTGAAGTGGTACTGCAGGGTCAGGGTGGGTGGCAGATGCTTGAGGCTGCCGATGTCTACACCGCCTGAACGTATGGTCTGCTTTTGCGGGTAGGTCAGCACCAGTTCGGCTGCCAGCTCCGGGGTGAAGAAATAGGAGATATCGAATTCTGGTATCACCTTGTTGTTGATGGACAGATCCAGGCCCGTGCTGTCCTTGTTGGCGCTGTCGAGGTTGACGGCGCGCAGGCGTACCAGCCAGGGGCCTTCCTCGGCTTGTGCTGCCATTGGCAGGGCTGCGGTGGCGGCCAGTGCCAGGCTAAGGCCCAAGTGCTTGAGCGTACTGGTTTTCATGGGGAATATCCTTTGCGAGGTTGGTGAGAAATCCTGGCCTGGATTACACCTGAGCCCGGCAAGCACGGTATTGATGCTGATCAAGCTGCTGCCATCCGTCGGAATCCCGGCTTTTTACCCGATTTGCATATACCATCCAGCAGATTTGCATGCTTTTGGTCTCAGCCTGCACAAATCCGTACAATCGTACAAACTCTCCTAAGTTCATGATGCTGCAGCCGATATCCCATCGGCATAATTAGAATAGAGGCGCATCATGAAGCATTCCCTACCCTTTATGCTGGGGCTGGCCCTGGCTGGTCAGGCGGTATACGCGGCGGACGGCTTGCTGCTCCGAGTGAAGCAGAACAACGACAGGGGCAGCAGCGACTACGAGCTGGTCCATGCCCAGACCGGCCAGTTCACCAGCACGCCCAAGCCGGTACAACCCAGTGCATCCGATCTCTATGTGGTGGGACGCGACCGCCAAGGTAGGGAACTGTTTCGTAGCCGGGTAGCCAACCCGGCCACCTTGAATGCCGAATCGTTCAACCCCGAAACCGGGGAGATAGAACACGCCCAGAAGGTCACCCTGCCGCAGACCGTGTTCGAAGTACGGGTGCCGGGCTACAAGACACTGGACCATGTTGAACTGGTGGGTGGGCAGAACACCGAGCTGGGCGATGAGCGCGCCTTTGCTGCTGCCGCTGCCAAGCCCGCCAAGCGCTTCGATCGCAAGCTGCTGGACAAGCTGCTCAATGGCGGCGAACGCATGATGGCCGTACGGGCCCAGGCCAGCTCGGTGCTGCTGCACAATACCGGCCCGTCGAACAACCGCATGGACATCGTGCTGATAGGGGATGGCTATACCAGCGCCGAAATGGGCAAATGGGCCAGCGACGCCCAGAAGGTCGCCAACGGCATGCTGGCCGACCCCCTGTTTGGTGCCAACAAGGCCGGCATGAATATCCGCCGCGTCGATGTGGTCAGCGCCCAATCTGGCGTGGATGAGCCGGACAAGGGCATCTACAAGAACACCGCCCTGGGTGTGCAGATAGGCTGCTGGGGCCTGGACCGCCTGGTCTGTGCCGATGACAACCTGGTGTATTCCAACGTGGGTTCGGTGACCGCCGCCGATGGCCGCGACGTGATCGTGGTGATTGCCAACTCTACCCGCTATGGCGGTGCTGGCGGCAGCATAGCCACCATGACCATGCACACCTCGGCCATTGAGCTGGCGCTGCACGAGATAGGCCACACTGCATTCAAGCTGGCGGACGAGTATGACTACGGCAGCTGCGATACCAGCCGTGAGCCCACCGAAGCCAACGTCACCCTGCAAGGCACGCGTAATGGCGGCAAATGGGGCAGCCTGATTCCATCGAATGTGCAGGTGCCCACGCCGACGGGCGCCTACGCCAACGGCACCCTGGGTCTGTTCCGTGGTGGCCGCTATTGCACCAGCGGCATGTACCGTCCCACCGAGAACTCGCGCATGCGCACCCTGGGCCAGCCCTGGCACGCGGTGAACGAACGCCGAGCTGGTGTGGTGTTTGCCAACTACTACAAGCCCGGCGATGGCACCACGCCAGTGACGGTAACGGGTTCGGTGGCCAACAAGCAATGGGTCAACCTGCCGGCTGCCGGCGCCCATACCAGCAATCTGGGCGGCAACTTCAAGCTGCAGCTGACCGGGCCGGCCAACACCGACTTCGAGCTGGCGCTGTACAAGTGGAATGGCTCCGCCTGGGCGGTGGTGGCGTCGGCCACCGGCCCCACCTCCAGCGAGACCATCAACTATGCCGGTACGGCAGGGCATTACTATTTCGAGGTGAAGTCCTACTCGGGCGCGGGTAACTTCTCGGTTACCTATACCTTCCCCAAGTAGGTTGAAGTCTGGCCTGAAATGCCCCCGGTTTAGGCCGGGGGCAGGCTCATCCGTGTGTAGGTAGGCCAGACCAAACAGCGGGCGCTATAAAATCCGATGCTATTTGGTGTGATGGGTTGTGCGCATGTCTAGCCGCTTTACATTCAATCGTCGTAATCATGTTGTTTGCCTGCTATCGGGAACCGACTCTTAAAGTTCCTCCATCTTTGCTGCCGCATCTGCCAGCACCTTCAGCATTTCGACCTGATGCGCTGCAATCTCGGATTCCCGCCAGTGGCCTTCCTTTTCCATCAACCGAATCATCGAGAGTAGTTTGAGGCTATCAATTTGGTTGTTGGCAAGGCTCGCCTTGAAGTGCTCTTGTTTCTGTGTGGGTTGGAAGTTACTCAGGCGCGAGTTCTTGCTGTGGCTGATGAGGCAAAGGTTGCCAAACGAATGGAGCGCACTCTCCTCGACAGTTTTATAGCCATCCATGGGATGCTGGGGTGAGAAGTGTTCCACCGAACTGCGGAACGTGAACTCAAAGGAGCCGACTACTTTGTCGCTAGAACGATCTCGCACCCACAGCAGATAGTCGAGGAAGTTGAACACAAAGTTGTTCTCGATATGGCCAAAACGCAGTTTGGTTTTAATCAACTCATGCCAGTGCTCATCAACCTCGACTCCGGGCAAAAGAGAGTTATCACCGTAGAGCATCTGGTAATAGGAAGCACCTCCACTCGGCGACAGAAAGCGCTGGAAGACAAAGCGGCGAGCCTGACTCTCCAGGTAGGCAAGATAAGCCCCTCTCTCCACCGGTTGCTCAGGGCGGCAGTTGTCGAACAGATAACGCAGAGCACCGTTTAGCCAGTGCTTGTAAACCAGTGTTGAGGTCGACACATGAAACGCCGACAGCAGCATCAGGATCCGCCGGTTCATTCCATCAAATCCATCCTCGCTCTCATCGAAGGCATTGATGTAGCTGACGCTTTCTTTTGAGTACCAGTGCAACCGCTTCAGACTCCAGCCATCTTTTCCATCGGCAAACTCTCGCTTGATGATGAACTGATCAAACAGATACTTGCTCTTTAACAGGCCATAGATAAAGCGCTGGACTGCCGTAACTGGATCCGACTGCCTTATCACCCGCAGCTCAAACTGATCGATCAGCTGCTTGTCATCGAGCGGCACGCCTTCTGTGTTGTCAGGGTCACGGCTGACAAGTCTCAGCACATGGAGCAGGAAGTTGGAAAAGTTGATGACGCTGTGAAAGCGCTCCGAGCCAGCACTTTCCTCCTCCACTTGCTGGTCTACATTGAGTTTGTCATCCTGCAAAATGGCCAACAGCGTGCGCCCGTGGCTGCCGACAGTCAGACCATCACCAGTGTCATCCGACGATTTGGTGCTGTAAGAGGGAGCGAGCAGATTGAGCAGGTGGGAAAAATCCTGTGGGGAAAACTGTCCCCAGTCATTCTGGCCGAACAGGAGGTGACGCTCATCCGGGGTAAAGCCGTACTGGATATAGCGTTCCATATTGGCGCAGGCATCCCATACACGAGTCAGTACATGGATGCTTTGGCGACGAGTCACCTCCTCGGGGATCTGGTTCAGCGTCTCCATCAACCGCGCCTTGATCACCTCGTGCTTTTCCAGCTGTTCGCCGCGATTGTTCATCGCCTCGAAGAAGTGGTTGAGATCGGTATCTTTGGGCACCTCGATGCGAGTGATCTGCACATGCTTTAAGAGGTAGTCACTAAAGGTCGTCAATCTGGCAGCAGCTAGACCAAGCTCAGCCAGTGCCCTGCCGATCAGTTCAAACCCATTCACCAACCCTTCGTTAAAGGTACTTTCCCTCAAATCGTGGGGAGCAACGCCCTGCCATAAGCGCTCGAAGGTGTGACTCGATACCGGGCGGCTTTCGAAAGTCAGGTTGATAGCGCTATACCAACTCATATCCACCGCCCCTTTACCCTGATGCTTCAGCCAATTGGCCAGCAGAGAGAGGGTAGTCAAGCGCTGCTGGCCATCGATCACCTCGAAGCTGCCGTCTCCTCGGGCAAACACGACCAGCGTGCCGATATAGTAAGTCTGGTGCTTGCCTTCGCTGTTTAGCTTGTCCTGATAATCGAGAACATCCTGCAGCAACTGGGTGATCTCCCCCTCACCCCAGGCATAATTGCGCTGGTACATGGGCACCAGATAGCGGGCGCTGTCTTCCAGCAGAGCGCGAATAGAAAAAGAGCTAACGCCTGCGTCACTCATAATATTTCATCTCCCGAAACAGCTCGACTAGCTCATCTTCGGTGCCATTGTGATTGTTCTTGTTCTCCTGTTTGCTCATGCTTGGCAAAGTGCAACCATGCAGATCTCCCGGCAGGCGTGCATCGCGAATGGCGCGGATCAGATTGTGCTCCAGCACGTAGTTATCCATGGTTGCCAGTTGTACCGCCCGTTGGCGAATGCGGCAGCGATAAGCCCAGATAAAGCACTTCTCGATGGCCAGCGAGAGTCCCTGACTGCCGAACTTGTCAATATAGAAGATCAGTGCGCAATCGAACATGGCCCGTACATAGCGATCCCCTGTGCGGTGACGACGCTCGTAGCTGCCCAAGGTTCTGAGCACTTTACTTGCCTGCAGGGTCAGTGCTTCACCGAGCAGCGTGGCCGCTTGCCCACGGGCGGAGTCAGATTCCTCGGACACGATGGCGGCCACCCGCTTCTGGTAATACTCGGCCATCTCGAAAAAACGCCGGCCATTGATAATCATCTGGTCGAGATGAAACGGAAACGCCATGCACTGGCCGTCAATCTTGCGCTGATACTGGCTGTTGTACTCGTCGACAAAGTGGTGGGCGATGCGCAGTGCCTCCACGTAGGGAAAGTGGCCGACCTGGTCGAGATTAACCCCCTTGAAGAGATCCACCTCACTTTTGCCAAAGTAGCGCGCCGACTTGCCCTCGGCCCATTGCCGCACCCGATAGAGATAGTGGGCAAACAGGTTGGCCAGCTCGTCGCTGGGCAGACGTTCCCAATGTGCGACCGCCTCGGCTTTGAGGCTGGCCTCATGCTCGGCAAACTCCCGCAGGTGAAACGCCTTGAGCAGATCGTGGGGCGCCAAATCGCGCCCTCGGGCGTTTTGCGAATCGAAGAACTGAAACGCCTCCGAGATATCCTGGAGCACAAAGCAGACCACCTGACAACGGTTTAGCAGAAAGTCGATCTGCTGCTCGTCAAACTCGGGGCGGGCCACTAGCCGGCGCAGCTCCAGATAGTTGCGCCTGAGGTTCAGTTCTGAATCCCGGCTTGGGAAACATTGGCGTGCCATAAAGGCGTCGATGGGCGTCCTTAATGCCGCCAGCTGCTGCCGCAGATCCTGGCGTTGGAATCGGGTTGCTTTGTCCTTACCGCTACGACTTTCGTCATCCAGTACCTCAATCAGCGCCTTGACAGTCAACATCAGGGTCAGCGTGCGTTGCTGACCATCGACGATATCGAGCGTTTCGCCCCGCTTGGTATCGGTGTGCTGATGAAACACCACAGAGCCCAGCCGGTAGGCGCTCTTTTCCTGACGGGTTGCCAGATCACTAAATAGATCCGCGATGTTTTTGGCGCTCCAGCGGTAGGGGCGTTGATAACCGGGGATGGCAAGCTGCGTGATAGCCAACAACTGGCTCACTGATTGCACCTGATTATTGAGGCTCTTCATCACGCATCCTTGGGTAGGTCGGCGACTGACTTCGGGGATAGTCGACCCACTGTAGAAAACAGAATCTCGATTGGGGGATGGTGTGATGGCATAAAAACTCAACTCTCAATGCCATTTGGCACAATTGGGAGACCGCATTGAATCGTTCCTGATGTGAATGCCCCCCAAAAAGTTGGACGGTCACGATTCCGCCAATCCGCTGTCTCTGAAAGTGCGGTGATGATCACATCCAATCAGCAGAGCGATCACGAGCGATCAGATTCCGCAGCTGCACCTGCCAATGTGCAGCGCTTCAATCATCCCGTGTCAGTACTTCCAGCAGCTCGATCTCGAAGATCAGGTTGGAATTAGGCTTGATATGGGCGCCGATCTGGCGCTCGCCATAGCCCAGGTGGGCTGGCACCAGCAGCTTGCGCTTGCCGCCTACCTTCATGCCCATCAGGCCCAGATCCCAACCCTTGATGACGCGGCCGCTGCCGATGACGCATTGGAAGGGCTTGCCCTTGTCGTAGGAGGAGTCGAACTGGGTGCCGTCCTCCAGATAGCCACGGTACTGCGTGGTGATCAGGGCGCCTTTGACGACCGCCTTGCCCTCGCCCAGTTGTATATCGATGATCTGTAGTTCCGTGCTCATGCCTGCGCTCCGTTGAAATACCGTGCAGCCGGCGTTGTCGCAGGATTTGGCAGCCGGTGCAAGGGGGCGTAGGTACAGCAGGGCACTAGCGGGGCCAGTGTGGTTCCCACGGCACCAGGGTGGATTGCGGCTGGGTCTGCAGCCATTTGCGGTAGCTGGAGGGATTGGTGCCGATTACACGCTGGAACTGCCGGCTTAGCAGGCTGTGGTCATAGAAGCCGCATTGCAGGGCAATCTGGCTGAGCGGTGCGTCGTCGCGGCGGAGCAGGGCGCAGGCGGCGCGGATGCGGCTGCGCAGTATCAGGTCGGCCGGGCTGATGCCGTAGATCTTGCGGATACGGGCGGAAAACAGGCTGCTGCTAAGGCCTGCCTGCTCGGCTAGGTCGGCAATCTGCAGCTTGTCTTCGAAGTGGATGACCATGCGATCCACGGCATTGGCCAGTTGCTCGTTGATCAGGCCGTTGCGCGAGATTTCCGGCAGATCGCGTGACAGGCACAGGATGCCAGCCAGCTCGCCGGTAGTGACATAGAGCGGGTACTTATGCGTTATGCACCAGCCGGTTTCGCCATCGGCATAGAGGGTCGGGTCGAGCTGATCGAAGATGGGCAGCTGCCGCTTGATCAGCCATTGATCCTGCTGGTTGTAGCGTGCGGCCATGGGGCCGGGCCAGATTTCCGCCGCTGTGTGGCCACGTATGTCTTCCGGCCGGCGGGCCTTTACCCGCTGCATCACCGATTGGTTGAAGGAGACGTAACGTCCGGCGGCATCCTTGACGATGTAGGCAAAGCCCGGCACGCCGTCGAACAGCATGGCGGTCTGCGCCGCCCCGTGCAGATGCGCGGCCTGCCACCCCTGTTCATCCCGCCTGTGATCAAGTTGATTTGCTATGTGCGGCTGCCACGCCATGATGCATCCTCTGGATACGCAGCTGCGTTTACCCGAAAAGGGTTATATATAGCACGCTGTATTGCGAAAGGATGGGTCAAGCCCCATGTGAAAAAGACACATGCGTTCTGGATCAACACAGTTGTTATAGAACGTGGGGATGTGGGACGACAGCAGCTTGTGCTGTTTGGACAGTGCAGCAGGCCGCAGGGTCAGGCGAGGGTGGGGGTGCAATCAGGGCGTGCCTCAGGCTTAGGGCGGCACACCAAGCTCAGCGTGGCCGTATTGGCAAGGTGCATGCAGCGGGCAGTACGTGGGTATGGCCAGCTGGCACAACTACGCCAGCAGGGTTTTGTCGGCGGCGCCCAGACTGTGCGGGCATCCAGCGCCAGGGTTACCCTGGCGCTGTCCATCACACCCGTCAATGACCTCTGTTCATACCGGGCGCTCAGATTTCGAAGAAGCGGCCTGCCTCCACCAGCCGGGCACTGACGCTGCCCAGGCCCTGCGGCGTGGCAGCGTCGTAGCGCTTGATGGCGGCGTCAAACTTGAAACCGCAGCGGGCTTCCACGGTGGCCAGGGGTACCTGGTACCAGCGGAACATCTCCAGCTCCAGTGCCTCGGGCTTGAGCTTGCCCAGCAAATCCTTCTGGCTGAGGATAAAGGCCCTGGCCTTGTGGCTGCCATCGGCGTCGTCGGTAAAGAACACCACCTTCCAGAATTCGTCGGGTAGCCGGGTGCCGCGATAAGGGCGGTCGTCCTCGTCCAGTATCGGGCCACCCCAAAGACTGACCTTCAGGTCCTTGACCACCACCTCGTCCAGGATGGCGTCCTCCAGCTCACCCCACTTGCCCTTGAGCGAGGCCTGGTTGAAGGCCTTGTGCTGGGGGGTCATATTGCTGAAATAGAAGCTGTCGAGATTGGCCTGCTGGGCTTCTTCCATACTCCCCCAGACCAGGTCGTCCCGGCGGGCCACATGGCCCCGGTCCAGATCGTTGCTGGCATAGAGCTCGTCTCCCAGCTGATAGTCCTCCAGCTCGCCACGGGTGTCCTTGCTGAAGGCAATACCCTTGCGGCTCAGTGATTTCTTGCTGTTGCCATCGATATTCCAGGCCACACAGCGGGCCAGCTTGCGCGATTTGGACAGCCAGACACTGTAGTGGCAGTAGTCGATGCGGTCCGTGCCATCCAGCCCGATCAGGTCTTTGGCTAGCTTGCCGCTGAAGGTAGGCAGGGCTACCTCAAAGTCCAGGAAGCCCGTCTGGAAGCCGGTCTGCAACAGAGACTTGCCGGCCTTGGGCGGCTTGCCCGGCTTGGTGCGGGCGGTCTTGTCCAGCGGTGTAATCTCCAGCTTCTGGAACACGGCCTGGGCGCTGCAGGCCAGGGCGAATTCGCCGTCGCTGCCCTGCACATCGCCACCAAAATGCAGGCCCAGCATGACCGAGGTCGGCTTGCCGGTCTTGGGGTTGGCAGCCAACCAGGCTGCGCCCGAGTCGCCCCCCTTGGAAATCTCGTCGCCATCGGCCGGGTGGGCGGCAGACGGGCCGATCTCAAAGCCGGAGATATTGACGATGCCCATGCCCTCGTAGGGCATCTTGACCAGGGTTTCGATGCGAGTCACCTCGCCATAGGTGACCCCCGTGGTACGCCCCGACTTGACCACCAGATCGCCCAGTTCGGGCTTGCCTATGCTCTCTATGGCCACACCCAGCTCCAGCACCGTGGTGTCGACCTTGCGCCCGGCCAGCGAAGCCACAGCACAATCGCCGGCCAGCCCCAGGTGCGAGCGCCGGAGCACGCCCAGCTTGTTGCGTTGCACCTGGCTATCGTCAAAGGGGCCGGGCTGGACGATGGTGTCGCCTTCCTTGCCGGTGGCGCCGCATAGCACATGCCAGTTCGACAGCAGTAGCACTTCCCCGCTGGCGGCATCCTGCACTACGGCGCCCAGGGTGCCGGCGCTGAGGTCGACATGGGAGATGCTGACGCCGCCCAGTACCGGATCCACGCGCGACTTGCGGGGGGACTTGGCCTCCAGCGCCACCTGGATATAGGACGGCTTGTAGCTGCGCTGTATTACATCGGTAGGGATGGCCATGCCCTCGAACTCATAGCTGGCGGGTATGGGCGCGCCATGCACGGCCTCCAGCGATTCCAGCGCCACCTTGCGCTCGACGGTGAACTGCAAGGCCAGGGTCCTGCCCGGCTTGCCGGCTTCTTCCTTGTAGCCTATGCCCAGGCTGGTGACGTTGCGGTGCTCCAGCATCTGCTCGCCCTTGGCCCGGATAAAGCGCTTGATGCGCTCTACCTCGGAGCCTTGGGGGCTGGCGGGCTTAGCCTTGCCGGTGGCGGTTTTGCGGGCCATGTTTTCCTGTCTCCTGGATACGATCAATGTTGGGCCGCTGCACTGGCGGCCGTGATGAGTGATTAGCAGTCTTAGCAGCATAGAGCAGCTAACAAAACCCTTCTGGCGTTGTTGTGCGAGCTTGCCGTACCCACGTACTGTCTGCGCACGCACGCCTAGCCAGAACCGCTACGCTGGGTTTTGTTAGCTGCTCTTCGCGCCTTGAATGAAAGGCGGCGCGTGTGGCCTATGCAAGCCGCCTAGTGTTCCGCACCACGCGGCTTGCCGCTTCCCCCATATGGATGATTTTTTCCGGTTTGCTGTTTTCTATGCTCCAGCAAACAACACAGACCCGGCTGTGTTGGCGCAATCAGGCGCATGGGCAGCGTGCGCCTTGCCGGGGCCGGTTTTCCGATGAATCTTCAGCTGGGAACGCAAGGCCATGATGAGCCCCGAACTGCGCAAGGCGCTGTACACGCATCTGCAGACTGCCATCGAGATCGAGCTGTCCACCATCCCGATCTATCTCTATACCTACTACTCCATCCAGCGCCAGCCGCAGGATACCGACAGCCTGCCCAATGGCCGGGCGCTGGCCACCTTTGCCAACAAGGCAGGTGGGCTGCTAATGAGCGTGGCGGTGGAAGAGATGCTGCACATGTCGCTGAGCTGCAATATCCTGCGAGCCTTGGGTGGCGAGCCCAAGCTGTACTGCCGCTCGCCCGGTGCCTACCCGACCAATCTGCCCCACCACAAAGCTGGCTTTGCCGTAGGGCTGGAGCCCTTGTCGGCGCACCAGCTCGACCAATTCAAGGTCATCGAGGTGCCCGAGGCCGAGGGCGCGCCGCCACAGAGCGACAACTGGGATTCCATCGGCCAGTTTTATCGCTATATCGTCGAACTGATAGATCAGACCAGCGACGAGGATTATGGCCGTGCCGACAAGCAACTGGCAGCGCACCGGGGGTATTACTCGCCCAACAATGTCGACACGGTCTACCCCAAGGACGCCTATTACATCCAGCAGCCGGAAGACCCGTTCAACCCGGTCAAGCGCGGTGCAGAGCAGGCCCAGTATCCCAATAACAAAGATAGCGGCCACCTGCGGCGCATACGCTGCAAGCACGATGCCAAGATGGCAATCCACTCTATCATGCTGCAGGGCGAGGGCTATACCAATGACCCCAGCCACAAGCGCGACGACCCCGAAGGCAACGAGGTATCGCACTGGTACAAGTACGATGCATTGCGGCAGGAGATCAACAGCTTCAGCGCCAGCGACCTCAGCCTTATCATCCAGCCCTTCCCGGTCAACCCTACCCGTGCCGGCTATCCCGCCGCCTTCCTGCCCCTGGTCGATCTGGCCAATGCGGTGTACTCCTATCTGTTCCTGCTGACCGAAACCGCCTACCGCCTGGATGGCGAAGCGCAGGAATCGCTGTTCTACGTGGGTATGCACAAGGGCATGATCTTCATACTCGACAAGATACTGGGTGGCATGCGCTACCAGTACCTTAACAACAAGGCCGGCCAGGTGCTGGCACCGACCTTCGAGAACTATCAGTTCAACAGCCTGGCCACCGCCAAGCAGGAGTTGATAGACCTGTGCCTGGCCGTACCAGCCAGCCTGGGGCTGGACAGCAATATCCTGGGGCGCATACGCGACCTGCCCGACGTGAATGTCGGGCCGGACGGCATCGTGCGCTTCTAGGTAGCAGCTTGGCCTGTTGATGCCGTGTTCAACGACCGATGGCGGGTTTGCCGACCGCCATCCTATGCGTAGCGAGAGATGCCATGACTTCACCCGTGATCAAGCAGCCCCGTGAACTGCATGCCTGCATGGGCCTCAATGCCTGCAAGGGGCATGACAGGCTGGGGACCAATAGCTGCGCCGGCAGCGGCGTCTGCGCCACGGCCGCCGCCCACTCCTGCCATACCCTGAACAACTGCCGAGGCCAGGGCGGCTGTGGCCTCTATGGCACGGGCGAAGAGCAGAACCACCCCGGCGAGAATCCCTGTGCCTGGCTGGGGTCCTGTGCAGTGCCCATCAATGCCGAGCGCTTCTCCACCAATGGCCCCAACCAGGGCCAGAGCGTATGGCTGCGCGCCCGCGCGCTGTTTGAGCAGCGCATGAAGGATGCCCGGCGCCAGGTCCTGCCCTCGCCATCGCCGGTAGGCCCTACGGCCGCCTGGCTGGATGCCAATTTCGATCCCGATTACACCGCCTGCGGCGCCAGTGGCATGAGCGGTGGCGGTAGCTGCATCTGAGCATGCACGCCCCACACCCTGGCGGCAGCTGGCCACAGCTAGGCTTGGGCCTGGGATTGCGGCATGTCCATGTCGAGCACATCCTCACGCATAGCCCCGCCGTGGATTGGTTCGAGGTGATCTCGGAGAACTTCATGTACTCGGCCGGCCGGCCACGCCAGGTGCTGCGGCAGGTGGCCGAGCGCTACCCCTTGGTCATGCATGGGGTGTCCATGTCGATAGGCAGCAGCGATCCGCTGGATTTCAGCTACCTGCAGGCCTTGAAAGCCCTGGCCGATGAGATACAGCCGCAGTGGATCAGCGACCACCTGTGCTGGACCGGGATACAGGGTAAACACACCCACGATCTGCTGCCCCTGCCACTGACCGACGAGACCTTGCAGCATGTGGCCCAGCGCATCCGCATTGTCCAAGAGCTGCTGGAGCGCCCGCTGGTGCTGGAGAACCCCAGCAGCTACCTGAGCTATACGCAGTCAAGCTGGACCGAACCGGCCTTCCTGGCCGAGCTGGTGGCCCAGACAGGCTGCCGGCTGCTGTTCGACGTCAACAACTGCTATGTCAGCTGTTACAACGCCGGGCTGGACCCGCAAGACTACCTGCAGGCCCTGCCGTACGAGGCCATCGTGCAATTGCACCTGGCAGGGCATCAGCACTGCGGCAGCCATATCATCGACACCCATGACCGCCCGGTCGCCGCAGCCGTCTGGCAGTTGTTCCAGCAGGTCTGGCGGCGCAGCCCGGCGGCGGCCATCCTGCTGGAATGGGACGGCAATATCCCGGATTTCGATACCTGCCTGGCCGAGCTGCACAAGGCCAGGGGCTACATGCAGCAACATATGAACCATTGGCCGGTGGCAGAGGCGGGTGGGGGCGATGCCGCAGAAGCGGTCTCCACCCCGGTGGATTTCATGGTCGCGCCCCTGATGGCAGAAGCACAGCAGATGGTGATGATGGAGCAGGAGCGCCAGGATGCGTGATGGTCGCGCCGACGTGGTGCCACTTGCGCTGGCCCAGCTGCAGCAATTCATGCAATCCGCCTTGTTACAACAAGCCGAGGGGCCGGATCATGCCTTGATCGCCCGCTATATCGCGCCCACCGGCCAGCTGGACCCGGTACAGCACCTGGCCATCTACCAGCGTGCCTACTTTGCGCGCCTTCTGCAGTGCATGCAGGGCCAGTTCAAGGCGCTGTCCCACGCGCTGGGGCCAGATTTGTTCCGCGATTTTACCCGTGAGTACCTGCGTGCCCACCCCTCCCACAGCCCTACTTTGGCACACCTGGGGGCAGGGTTTGCCGACTACCTGCAGCAGAACCGGCCCGATGCCCACGCCGCCCAGCAAGAAGCCTGGATAGACTTCATGGTGGACCTGGCAGATTTCGAGTGGACGCTATACAGCCTGTTCGACGCCCTTGGCGCCGAGGAGCAGGGCTATGCGACGCCCGCGCAGCAGGACCACCCCGCGCTGCGGCTGCAACCCTGCCTGGCGCTGCGGCAGTACCGCTTTCCGGTCGGTGCCTACTACCAGCAGGTTGCCGATGACCAAGACCCTGACTTTCCCTTGCCGCAGCAGGTGCAACTGGCCCTGGTGCGTACCCATTACCGCCTGGGCATCTTCAGCCTGCAACCCGCCCAGTACGCGTTGCTGAGCCGCTGGGCACAGGCCGATGGCACGCTGGCACAAGCCCTGGCGGCGACCGCCGAGCAGTTTGGTGAGGCGATACACAGCCATGCCCCAATCTGGTTACGCGGCTGGCTGCAGGCGGGTTTTCTTGTGCTGGATTCAAGCCTGCAAGGGCCGCTGGCAGCCACACCTGCAGCGGCCGGGGAGTGCAGCTAGCTTCGTTTGATGCCATGCCTATCGAACTTGCGCTGCACGTACTTGGTGCCTATGGCACGGTAGCGCTCAGCGGCCTCATTGCGGGTCGCTTCGTCCGGCGATGCCAGATCGGTAAAGATGGCCTGCAGCTTCGCGCTCTTCTTGGTCCACCACTTGCCGGCCTGGGCAAAGTCGCCGCTTGCCCGGACATCCTTGAACTTCTTCACGAATAGATCACTGGCAGCCTGATGGGCCTCCTGGTGATAGGCCTGGATATTCTTGGTCTGCTTCCGTTTACTGAACGCCGTGCCGCCAGCCTCCCAGTGCGCCTTGACCGCTGCGATGCCGGTCTTTTTCAGGCCTGCTGTCTCTACATCGTCATTGCCCAGCTGTGGTAGTGCCGCCAGCAGATTGTTACGGAAACCCTGGCCGGCGTCCTCCTTGCCACTCGCCAGTATCTGCCATTTGGTGGCCATGGTCTTCGCCCGTATGGCGGAACCGACGTCCCGCAGGCTGACTGCCCTGTACGCGGTGATGTCCTCTAGGTGAGCGCCCAGCGCAATGCCGCCCAGCGTGGTCTTCTTGGGGAAGCTGCCATCCTTGTTCAGCTTGAGCTCATCCAGCTGGGATTTCTTGGCATCGGCCTGGTAGCCGGTCTCCGTCAGCTGCTTGATGGCGCGGCCCTCCAGCCGGGCACGCTGCAGGCTGAGATTGGCCGGCAGTACGCTGCGATCCTCGGTGGAGCCCTTATAGGCGGTCAGGTTGGGGGTATGCAGCGAGCCTTGTACCAGGCCGGTGCCCTGGCCTATCACGCTGAACTCCCCCTCGACCGGTACGCTCACCGACTTGGCCGTACCTCGTTTTACCTTCAGGTTGAATTGGGTCTTGACGATCTGGTCGCCGCCATCACGCAGTGCGCCTATCGCATCGTGGAATGGCTTGCCCACCTTGGGCGTAAGTGGGTGGGAGGGGCCTACGGTGGTGCTGGACTGCCGGATGTAGGTATGGGGGATGTTCAGGTCGGGCAGGGTCGCTGGCCTGGGTTTTTTGGCCTTGGGTGCTGGCTTGACTGTGCTGCTTGCTGCCAAAGTGGCGAGCGTCCTTTTTCCCTTGCCGTCGCGCGAGCTCATCTTGGTGCTTCCTTTGTTAGGCCTGTATGCGCTTTGCCTTAGCAAGTCCTGCACCATGGGGTGGCCGGCTGGACGGCCGGGCGGCGGCGGCCCGAAACCGTGTCCAGCCAAGCAGGGCCATCAGAAGGTGTCCTGGGCCTGCCTGGCCGGGCCGGGTGGTTTATTACCCAGCAGCGGGTAGAAAACCACCCATTTGTCCGTGCCGCGCATGCGTCAGCGCAACGGTGCGTAGTTGGTGTTACGCTGGCAATGCGCCGGCCGGCTGCTACCCTGATGGGATAAGGGCATGTCTCCGCGTGCCCGTGCGTCGTCCCGGGAGTGCACCATGCGACCGCAGCTGTCTTGTTTGCTTGCCCTCACCGCCTGGCTCTTGCTGCCCTTGCAGGCCTGGGCTGCAGAGCGGCCCGCCCAGCTGCATCTGTGTTCAGAAGAGGAAGACGCCTATCCCTGGGTGATGAAAGACCGACCTGGCCTCAATGTCATCATGATGCGCATGGTCGAGAAGCAGCTGTCGCTGCCCATACGCATCACGCCCCTGCCCTGGAAGCGCTGCATGGCCCTGGTCGGTGCGGGGGAGATGGATGGCTTGTTCAAGATCAGCTTTGCACGCGACCGGATGGAGCTGGGTGTCTACCCCATGTCGGGTGACAAGCCCGACCCCTCCAGGCGCATGCTGGACGAGAGCTATAGCCTTTACCGCCTCAAGGGCAGCAAGCTGGAGTGGGACGGCACCACCATACGCCATGCCAGCCTGCCCATAGGCGTGCAGCCGGGTTTCTCCATCGTGGCCCAACTGGCCGCCATGGGCTTGAAGCTGGATGAAGGCGTACGCAGTACCGACGAGAATTTCCAGAAGTTATTGCTTGGACGGGTATCGGGCGTGGCCCTGCAAACCCAGCGGGGAGATACCAGTGTCGAGAGCCGGCCAGAGTTCCGGGCCAGGATAGAGCGGGTAGACCCACCCCTGGTATCCAAGCCTTACTTTCTGATGCTGTCCAAACAGTTTGTGGGCAAGTACCCGGCCTATGCCCAGAAAATCTGGGATAGTGTCGCCGCCGTCAGGGAATCGCCCGAGTACAAGGCGGAAATGCAGCAGTTCAAGTAGGCGGTTGCGGATTTGGCGGGCATGACCGCTCGCTTTTATCTCTCGTGATTACACCCGCTGTTAACGCATGCGCAGGCTATTGGTTACCTGATAGGCACTTATTTTGGAAACTGAAGCCATGAATTTTCAGCTGAGTACACCATCGGGTAGCGAAATCGTTGCTGTGGTCGATGACAATATCGACGCGTTGGTTAGCCTTGAAGACGGCAGGATCTTCGCGGCAACATTTTTTACCGTAGACAATCTTCGGACGCTTATGAAGAGATATCGCAATTCTGGGGAATGCGCTGAGGGTACGTACATCTGGGCGGTGGATATGATTGTAGTTGAGACGATCAGCGTGGATGTGATTCGACGAACAGTCGCTGATTTGATTGCAACCGGCGAAATCGAGTCTTGTTGTATGCGTCTTCGGTAGGCCACGCACTTCAACTGATTGGACGGTAGCAATGGAAGATTGCCTTATGACGAGAAATGAAGCGATTGACCTATTGGTACGACAATCTCTTGCCAAGCTTTCAAATGACGAACGCGAAGCGTTGCTGCTCGATTGGTGGGCCATCGACGCGAGCGACCCGGACTACCAAAAACTCCCCGATGTGTTGAGAGAGGCAATAGGGCGTACCGGCCAGCCGGATAATCCAGGAGCGTCGCTCTATGATCCACTTCTACAGGTCGCTCTCCGCAGCACCTATGTGGGCGTCCTCAATTCATATCTGACGGACCAAGTTGCAACCCTGGGGTGCCACGAAGTCGTTGATGGTGATATGGAAGAGCTGGCTACGTGTCCCTGTTGCGGGTACCGCAGCCTGCGAGAGCGCAGCGTGTATGAGATTTGTCGCGTGTGTTTCTGGGAGGACGATGGAACGACGGAAACTGACCATGTGAGCAGCCCGAATCATATGACGTTGCGCGAAGCGCGCCTGAATGTCCAATGTTTCGGCGCGGTTACCGAGAGTGCTCGCGCGCACGTACTCATTGACGGTCGGGAACGATTTGCATCGACCGGCACGTGATACTGCTACTCCCTTGACCTCTCTCAGGTCACCTGTGCAGCAGTTTCAATACTGAGGTTCAGCGGAGTGACCACAAGTGATCAGAACGAGCGATCATGGCTCTCAGAATCCGAAGGCTGCGTCAGCTGGGGTAGCGAACGGCCAACTCCTTGCGCCGTCCCCGTATCAGGTCATCGTGCGGCGCCGACCGCAGATGGTGGTCTGAATTGAAGGGGAAGGTGACGCCATTGCCGGCATAGCCGGTCACCCGGATGCGGGGGAAGTCCTCCTTGATGGCCTGGTACAGGGTAGGCACCAGATAGTTGGACTTCAGCGAAGCTTCGCGCTGCTTTGGTGTCTCGACCGGCGGTACGCCCTGGCAGGCGGTTAACCGCAGATCGACGAAGTTCTTGGGCAAGCCGGCCTGTTTCAGGTGCTCGCGCAGGGCAGGTACATCCATCGACTGCTTGCCGTCCTGCGTGGCGTAGAGCTTGCTGCTGTCGGGCGCGCCGTGTCCCAGCACATAGAGTTTGTCCTTGTGCGCCAGGTGTTGCAGCGGTGGGTCGGGGTATAGCTGGGGATACAGGTGGGCCGAGGTATTGAGTATGCGGGTCTGCTGTAGCGCGGCAAAGCGCTCCTGGTGCAGGCCCAGGTCGCTCTGCGCCATCACCTTTTCGGTTTTCAGGTTCTCCAACTCAATCTGCTGCTTCTTGATCTGCGAGGCCTTCAGCTTCATATTGGCCAAGGGGCTACCCTTGTTGTGATCGGTAATGCGTTTGATGCGATCAAGCAGCAGCGCATCCTGTGCACGGCCGCGCTGTGCGTGGTTGTTCAGGGTCTGGTTGGCCTGGTGTATGGTACCGCCCCATTCCTGCAGGCGTTGCTGCCGGATGGCTTCCAGGTTATCGGCCATCTTGTGGCTAGGGGCGAGCAAGCCATGCGCCTGCTTGCCCTTGCGTATGCGCACCATGTTTTCGCCCAGCGCGCTTTTGAGGCTGTCCTCGTTGGCGAAGGGGGTGTACATATAGGCGCGGCTTTGCCGTTGGCGCAGCGGCACATAGGGAATCGCGTTTGGGTTGAGCGGGCGCCGCACAGCAGGGCGCACGGGCGGAACCGGGATAGGTGCAAAGAAAGGTTGCTGGTCACCGCTCCCTTTTCGATTCATGGCGCTCTCCTGTGTCTGGCATTCTTTATCGTTGGCCAGCCAGCTATTTACAAGTCGCCGCAGATAACGAACTTCAGGGTATGGTCACACCATGCTGACGTGCCAGTCTGGCCAGCTCGCCCTTGCGTATCAGGTTGTTGAAGAAGACATTGAATTCTGCGCGCAAAGAGGCGGCTTCTGCCGACTTGGGGAAGGCAAAATAGCCATCCTGCACCTCGATGATGGGGCTGATCGCCTGGATATCTGGCGGGCTGGCCATGGTGGCCAGCAGGGCTTCGGTGTTGCGGCGATTGGTGGCCAGCAGGTCTACCCGCTTTTCGCTCAGCATCAGGATGCCGCTTTGCAGGTTGTTGGTCATATCCACCTGCGCCCGCGCGGCTTCAAAGCCCGCACCGTAGGCCCAGCCCCGGATGGCGGCGATGCGCAGCCCCCGCAGTTGGGCATAGTCGCCATCCCAGCGCGTACTGCTGCCCGCACGCGCATAGAACACCATTTCATCGCGGTAAAAAGCCTTGTCGGAAAAAGCAAAAAGCTGTTCGCGCTCGGGTGTCTTGTAGGGGCCGATCAGCATATCGGCCTTACCGGTCTGCACCACCATCTGCGCCCGCGCCCATGGGTAGATGTCAAAACGCACGGTATGGCCGCTGGCCCTGGCAAACTCACGCACCAGCGTGACGGCCAAGCCCTCGAACTCCCCACTGGGCACCTGCTCGAACAGCCGGCCAAACTGGGTGCCGACCACCAGCAGCTCGCGGGCACTGGCGGGGAGTGCGCCTGCCAGCAGTATCAGGGCCAGCGCGGCCCTGGCCATCCATCTCGACACCATGTGCTTCCTCTCAAAGGCTATCCCGTACTCTGATAGCGGGTACTGCTTAAGGATATCAAGCGCGTTCGGGGCTTGCGTGGACTTTGTCCGGCACACGCTCAATGTGAGGACCGACAAAGCGGTGCGCGACTAAAGCGACGAGGTGCCCAGGCCGGCGGGGCACGCCGGACTTGCCGTGTTGTGGCGGTGTTTTAAGGTCACGCGGCGCGGGCTTGCCACCGATGCGCTGCCCCTGGCTGATGGCTGGCTCAGCCGTGCTTACGACGGCCGTTTACTGCGACACCCTTACCCCGCAACCAGCGGGCAAAGCATGGCTTAGCTGGGCACACAGCGGACGGCACGGCTGCCTATCGCCGGCTTGCCGTATCTCATGCTATGGTGCGCCCCCATGCCATTTTCATAAATGGCGGAGATAAACAGAACAAACAAAGGAGAAATGATGACGATACTGATTACCGGTGCCAGCATACAACTGCCCCAGGCACAGGCGATGGCCACGCTGGAGCGGTTTTCTGCGGCTCAGCAGGCGGGACGCCCCCACTTCTATTTCAACCGCTTTTGCCTGGATCAAGCAGTCGCCGCCATATTCCGCGACAACATGGCTTTTGTGTCGACTGGCGACTTCCTGTCGCAAGTGGTGGAGCGCATTGCCGCCGCCCATGCCGAGCTGGATGCCCAGAAGCATGCCTGGCGAGGCCGTACACCGGGGAACTACATCCGGTTTGCCCAGATTCCCCTGGTCTATCAGGCGGCTGTGCGCAACCTGATAGACAACAACAACCCCTTTCCCGGGCATGACCGTGGCCCCCACACCACCAATCCTGGCGCGGCTGGCGGCGGCACGGCGCGCGAGTATGATCTTTCGGCCAGCCGTGATGGGCGCCTGACCATACGCACCCTGGGGGGCCGCCGCGCCTTCTACTACTCGCGCCACCATGCCGCCGCGACCTATGAGTACCTGCTGATCACCGACAACGCCAATCGGCCGATATTCCGGGGCAACCTGCCACCTAACCTGCTGCGGGTGCCGGTCTAAGCGAAGCCTACTGCGGCCATCAGTGCTGCGGCCAAGGGGTGGCACAGCGGTGTTGTTGCCCCTTGCCCGCACGTGATCAATCGAAGCAAGTCTGCAGGGCAATCACGTCAGTCTTCGCTCGCTTAGCCGCGGTGACGTTAAATGCAGGAGTCCGAGCGCAAGCGCATCAAGCCAGCCTGAATCGCCGCAACAAACTCTGCAACTCGCCGGCCAATTGGTCCAACTGCCCCGCCAGGTCGGCCGCCCGGTCGATGGAGCGGCTGTTTTCTTCGGCCAACTGCGCAATCTGTTCCACCCGGTTGGCGACTTGTCCGCTGGCTACCTGCTGCTCTTGCATGGCAGCGGCGATCTGGTTGCTGTCCTGGCCGGTGATGACGGCCTCGTCGTTGATGCGCTGCAAGGCCTCGGCGGCACTGCGTACCAGTTGCACGCCGCCATCCATGCGTCCACAGGATTGCTGCATGGCATCGGCCGACTGCACCGTATCGGTCTGGATATGATTGATCAGCAGGGATATCTCGCTGGTGGCCTTGCTCGCCCGCTCGGCCAGCTTGCGTACTTCGTCGGCCACCACGGCAAAGCCGCGTCCCTGCTCGCCGGCACGGGCGGCTTCTATGGCGGCATTCAGTGCCAGCAGATTAGTCTGGTCAGAGATATCGCGTATCAGCCCGACTATTTCACCAATGGCGCCTGAGTGCTCGCGCAGCCGGGCCAGTGCGGCGCTGGATTCATCCACCTGCTCGCGCATCTGCTCCATCTCGCCCACGGTCTTGCCGGCAATCTCGGCGCCTTGTCCTGCCAGGCTCTGCGTGCGCATGGCGTGGGTTTTCGAGTCGGTGGTGATGGCGGCTACCGCCGAAATACTGACCGACATTTCCTCTACCGCCGCCGCAATCGCCGATACCGCCTCGGATTGCAGGTGCGAGGCACCGGCCACCTCGCCCGCCGTGCTGGCCATTTGCTGCGATGCGCCGGTCACGGCTACCGCACGCTGGCCGATATCGCCCAAGGTCTCGGCCAGTTTGTCCAGCAGCAGATCAAACGCCCGGCCTATACGGGCCAACTCGTCCGTGCCCGGCAGACGTACCCGTTCGGTCAGGTCCAGATGCTCGCGCACGCCGTCCATCACTCCCTCCAGCCGCTGGATAGGGTGAATGATGCTGCGCGCCACTACCAGCACAATGGCACCGACTACCAGCAATACCCCGGCCAGCAGGCCCAGCGACCCATAGAGCTGCTGGTACGCCGCATCGCGGCGGCTGGTCGCCGTGCCGGACAGCTCACTCAGCAGACTGCCCTGCAACTTGTGCAAGGCATTGATGCGGGCGGTCGAGGTGGCAAACCATTGCTGGGCATCGCCTTGCAACTGCTCGGCGCCTATGGCCGCCAGCGCCTGCTGCCGCAGTGCGGCTGTGCCGGTAAAGTCGGACGATTGCTGCAGCTCGGCGTGCTGCTGGCGTAACGCGGCGCCCGCATATTGATCGAACTGGCGGGCGCAGACCTGCTGGCGCGCCACATTGCTGCTGACCTTGAGTCCTTGCGCTAGGTCTATCTTGCCGGCACTGAAGGCGCCATTGAGCAAGGCCCGCTCGCGGCCGGATTCCTCCTTGTAGCAAAGCAGGCCGATCAGCGCCTGGGTTTGCCGCAACAGCTCGGGCTCATCATTCACCAAGGCCAGTTGATCGACCACACCCAGCAGCGTTTCGATGCGTTCGCTGTAGGCGCTGATAGCGGCAGCCGGCGCCAGGCCTCGGCGGTCCACCTCGCTGCGCACGTTCGACAATGCAGCCAGGCCCGCTATGCTGCGCGTGAGCATCTGGCCCAACTGGCCCTCGGCCGGATTGGCGGCCAGGGCGGCGCGCCAATCTGCCACGGCCTGATCCGATTTGGTGCGTGGCTCGACGAGCACGCCAGCATTGCCATCAGCCTTGGACAGGAAACCAGCACTGGTGCCGCGTTCAACCTGCAGGGTATGAATCAGCGTGCCAGCGCGGTCGGCCAGTACGGTGAGGCGTGCGGTGGCTTCCAGCTGCTGGGCCAGCTGATAGCCAGACCACGCCCAACTGGCTGCCGCCAGCAACAGGCACAACAAGGGCAGGGCCAGCAGCAGCAGGAGCTTGCCGCGGATAGGAATGTTCGCCAGCGTCATGTCTTGGACTCCTCCATAGGCGCACCACAAAGGTGGTGACGTACCGATGCGTGCCACGCAGGCATTCGCCGGTAGCATTCTTGTTATAGAGACAAGGGGAGGGCTTGGCATGCGATAGCACGATACCGTTCATCCGAAAATGGTGCGGCGCATCAAAGCTGGCATGCTGGGAGCGCTCTCAAGGCATGTAGTACGCTACTTCATACACACAGCGCCAAGCCATGGGAATGAGACACGTAGGGGAGTCATTGAATGTCGTTCAGCTCGCATCGACGTAAACTGCTGGATGAGACGTTGCCATTCTCGCACCGGGCATCCCATGCACGGTCCTGTGCGCTGCATGTGGCCAATAAGCTGGGGCTGGCGCGTGAGGCTATAATCGAGCGGGTTGCGCAACAGTCTGGCGTGAGCCTTCACCGCCCTGAGAATGGCGCCCAACTGCTGGCTGCATTGGCAGTATTGGAGTCCATGCGCCAGACTGCCGAATTGCCCGATGCTTGACAGCATGCTGGTCAAGGTCAAAAGGCCCGCAGCAGCGGTTTCTACAGCCGCATATTGCCCGCTTCCTCGCAGATCATCCGCACGACGAATAGCCCGGGCATGGCCCTGTGTCAGCTTGCCTTTGCGCAGCATGTCGCCTGCCGATACAACGGCGCCTAGTTAGACAGCGTTCCTACGCCTATGACCAATTTCTGCTTCCCGTCAGTGCGCAGACTAAGGAACAATATGGCATCGGATGCAGGCCATGCCTCGCCAGGCGGTGCCGCATCAGCCAGTTGCTGCTGCCCTAGCAAACAGCAAACCTTTTACCTACGCAAGAAGTTCTCCCCATGAAGATTGAAAAGAATACTGCCGTCACCCTGCTGATGAAGGTGACAGACACCCAAGGCTTTGTGTTCGACGAGGGCAAACAGCCGACGGCCTACCTGCACGGTGGCTACGACAACCTCTTCCCCAAGATCGAGGCTGCGCTGGAAGGGCAGGAGCCGGGTTACCAGACCACGGTTGAACTGGCTACCGAAGATGCCTTTGGCGAGCGCGATGAAGCGCTGGTGACGACCATGCCCAAGGCCGAGTTCCCTCCAGGGGTCAAGGTGGGTGGCCAGATACAGCGCCGGGGGCCGGATGGCGAGCCGCGCTATTACTTTGTTACCAAGATCAAGGGGCCAACCGTGCTGCTCGATGGCAACCACCCGCTGTGCGGCAAGGCCATGCGCTTCATCCTCAAGGTGATCGATGTACGTGCTGCGACGGCAGAGGAAATCGAACACCAGCATGTCCATGGTGAGCATGGTCATCACCACTAGGCTTGGGTAGCCGAGCCCTAGCTGGCTAGGCCATAGCAGATGTCTGGCGCCTGCCTGGCCATCCTTCGTGGGTTTGCTGGGAGGGCTCTGGGCTGCTGCTATGGCCATGCCTTGGGCTCGGTAGCATGCAAAAATTTGTGTGCTGTAGGCCTGCGAGGCAGGCCGTGCGGCATGCCATGACGGTAAAGCGATGTGATTGATGTCTTTGTTTTCTAATGAGATTGAAAATTTTTGGCAGGCCGCTTTCCTTGCCGGCGAAATACGGTGCCGTGCAGACAAATTGACGCTTGCCGTCAACCCGGCACTCAGTGAGGACAGGCGGCTAATGTTGCTGGCGACTGCGGATGGCCACACGCACGCCGTCATGACGCCCGCACTGGCGGACAAGCTGTGCCTGGGCAGCGGCCAGGGGCTGACCGAACAGGTACTGCGGCAAAAGCTGCACGATGGGCAGCTTGCCCTGCACGGTGCCGACTATGTTTTCTATTTCTCCGAAGCCGCAAAGCGTGTGCTGCTGGAAGAGGCATCGGTACCCACCCTACGCCAGCTGACTGCGGCCGATGAGGCGGTGTTTGCCGAGTTCCAGGCGGCGGCCTCTGAGCAGGATCTGGACGATGCCTATGTCGAACTGGATCACTGCTTGGTATTTGGCGCCTTCGAGGGCGAGCGCCTGGTCTGTGCCGCCAGCATGTACCCCTGGGAAGGCCAGAAGCTGGGCGATATGGGCGTGCTCACGCTGGCATCAAGCCGGGGCAAGGGCCACGCCAGCCGTGTAGTGCGTGCGATCAGCCGCCATGCCTGTGGTCTGGGTTACCAGCCGCAATACCGCTGCCAGGTGGACAACCACATATCCGCCGCCTTGGCCAAGGCAGCGGGGTTGAGCCAGTTCGGGACCTGGGAGGTGATTTCCCCCGATTCGGCAGAAAGCCTGTGAGGAAGGCAAGTCACGCCTGGGTGCGGGAATGAACAGGTGCCAGCGCCAGGTTGGCGCTGGGCGGATTTTGTTCATGCCTAGCTTGCGTGGCGCAAATTTAGTATCACCATGAAGGTTGGCCGTGGCTGCTTGGCAATCGGTAGCGACGGGTTTGAAGTACGGCAATGGCGGCCCGTAATATCAATTCCTCAGCGGGCCCAGATGTCCGTTCAATCGCTTTAAGGTCTCTTCATTCCCCATGCGTATAGAACTAGAACTGCCCAACCAGCCCGAAGTCGTGTCGCTTATTGCGGAGCTGGATGCGTATCAGGATACCTTGTATCCAGCCGAAGCACGTTACGCGCTGGACCTCTCGGCACTGCAACAAGAGAACGTCATGTTCGTCGTTGCCAGGGACGAGGAGGGTATGGCTGTTGCTTGTGGTGCCGTCGTCCTGCAGCCTGAGGCGGGCGAGCTCAAGCGCATGTTTGTGCGCCCAGCCTACCGCTCGCAAGGCGCGGCAGCCAAGGTGCTGGCGAAACTCGAAGCGGAATCATATCGGCGTGGTTGCCGCCTGTTGCAACTTGAGACCGGGCCGTATCAAACCGCCGCACTGGCCTTTTACCAAAAGCACGGCTTTCAGGTATGTGGTGCGTTCGGTGACTACCCCGAGCATCCGCTCAGTGTGTTCATGCAAAAGAGGCTGGGTGATAGCGCGTCATTGTCGGCCAGCTGTTTGCCTTAGGTATTCGCAGCTGAACGCGGCTGCCGGGGTGTCAGAACAACATGCCCAACATTGAGGCCTTGATCGCCGCCTCGGTTTTGTTGGCAGCGTTGAGTTTGCGCATGGTGTTGACCAGGTGGAATTTGACTGTCCGGTCGTCAATACCCAGAATCATGCCCGTTTCGAGATAAGTCTTGCCGGTGGCGGTCCAA
The DNA here is from genome assembly GCF_036961565.1 of Chitinimonas sp. JJ19. NCBI lineage: Bacteria > Pseudomonadati > Pseudomonadota > Betaproteobacteria > Neisseriales > Chitinibacteraceae > Chitinimonas > Chitinimonas sp. JJ19. The sequence goes on along the minus strand of NZ_JBAMDD010000005.1, from coordinate 304,491 downwards.
CGCAGGATTTCCCGTTCGCGCGCAGTCAGTTCGATATCGCATTCCGGCATCAGCTTGGGGGCGATCAACTGGGTCATGGCGCCATGTACCAGCTTGGAGAGCCAGGCCATCTGCAGTTCCTTGGCGTTGAGCTCGGATTCCTCCAGTGCCTCCCCGGAGCGCACCAAGGACAACATGCCGGTAAGGCCGTACTTGCCATGGCAGGGCATGCACCACCCATGGCTCAGGCCGTGCTGCTGTGCTTCTTCCCAGAATTCATGGTGGTCCTGCTGGGTCGTGGCCGACCACTGCAGCGGCATGGACTCCGTCAGACCGTGTTTGACGGTCGGATCTTGAACGAAGTAGTCATTGGCAACGTAATGCTGCACCCATCTATCGGGGTAATTGGAAAGCAGGGAGAAGCTAGGGGCGCTGACAGGCAGGGGAATGCGCAAACCAAAGGAGCAATGCTCGAAGCCTAGTTCGACGACGCTCTGAGCGAGCCGCTCGAACAGGACGGTATCGGTTTCGGCAGATGAAAACAGCTCCAGGTACGTTTCGCGCCAGTTGGCCATAGCGGTTTATTCCGAGGTTGTCAGCATGCCCGAACGGACAGTGTCAGCGAGAGATCGAAGTGGGTAGGATGCGGCGACGGGTCACTTTTAGGCACATGAAATTAAATGAGAAGGGCATGAAACCTAGCGCTTTAGGGATAGACCCAGGATGGTGGGGGACGCCGTTCCGAGCAAGCAGGGAGAGGCGTGTATGCACACGCTAGCACCTGACGGATTGATACGGCTGACATATACAGAGCTCCGCTGTGTACGCATTCATCTCAACATGGCTTGGTCGGATATGGACTTGCTTTCAGAATTGCTGCAGCAAGGGGTTCAGGCAACTGATGCAGGGTACTGTGAATATGTTTCAGATGCACGTAAACCTTGCATTAGTTTAGGTTGGGCGTGGTATTTGTACGACCCTTCTGGTGGAATCATGCTGGCACCCGGCGGTATTAGCAGCAATGTCATGCTGCGTTGCGAAGCAGGCTATGACTTAGGTGCGATTCAAACGGGTCGGTTACTGGAGTCCTGGATCAATGAATATGATTGGCAGGTGTTGTTTGCATTGGAGGCCATACCGGCCTGCACTATTAAACAGTAATTGCTGATGTAGCACCTGCGGCTTACTTGCTTCCCTGTAAAAGCCCCTTTCCCATGTTATTGGAAAAGGGGCTTTTGTTTTTTAAGTTGTTGATATGCAAGTAATATTTTGTCGGTTTGTCGTAAGCTGCACGCACTGGATGCAAGCAGAAATACCCTTAAAGGGTTATTGGCAAGGTTAATTACCCTGCAAGGGTATTTGTATGTTGAACGCCTGCCCTATGTGCATGAACCCTGTTTTGTTGCGGCGTCGGTCCATGTGCTTGGCGAGATGAGCGTATTGCTTGTGGTGGCCTGGACGGCAATTGGGGAGTTATTCAGTTGGGTTTTTATAATAAAAACAATGGCGTGTGATGAGTTATTCAATTGACATTATGCTGTGTTCATAGCCCGGCGGTGCTGCCTGCCCAAACGGGCAGCTACTGCAATTCCTAGCTAACTCGTTAAATGCGCTCCATCCAATAAACAAAAAGAGTGGGTCGCGCGATGTTACAGATGGTTTCTGGCACCCGTGAGCAGCTGCGGGGAGGCATGGAGGTTTCGCTGGCGCAGTATCGCCATCGAGTGTTCATACGTGAGCTGGGTTGGCCCCTGCAGACGGAAGACGGGCTGGAGCGTGATGCGTTCGATCGCGCCGACACGCTCTACGTGGTGGCACACGATGACCAGGGCCGGGTGTGTGGCTGTGGTCGGCTTCTGCCCACCAGCGGCCCCTATCTGCTGGGTGAGGTCTTCCCGGGCTTGATGGGTGATATTCCGCTGCCCCGCTCGGCGCAGATCTGGGAGTTGTCGCGCTTTGCCATCAGCACGCCAGAAGGCATGCGGCTGACCGGAGAACAGGCCTGGCGCAATACCTGCGCACTGATGGCCGACATCGTGCGGGTGGCCTCCGAGCAGGGCGCTGAGCGCTTGATCGCCTTCTCCGCCGTGGGCAATGAGCGTCTGCTTCGCCGCATGGGGGTGAATGTCCATCGTGTCTCAGCACCACAGTTGATCGATGGCAAACCTGTTCTGGCGTTCTGGATAGAAATCGATGAGCAGACCCTATCTGCCTTGGGCATCACGCCTACCAGGCAGGTGGATGCCGGTCGGGGGCTGATCACCTGATCCTGATGTGGGTGGTGTGGGTAATGCATTCTCGGGGCCTGACGGTTCCCATCTGAATAGAGCAGGGGGATATTTTGAAGCGGTTTTCCAAGTATTTGGCCATAGCAGGCGGTGTCTGCCTGGTTGCACTGGTGACGGTGCTGGGTTTGCTTTATGTGGCGGTGGTGCGCAGCAAGCCGCGGCTGGACGGCACGGTGCAAGTCGCCGGGGTGCGGCAGGCGGTGTCGATAGAGCGTGATGAGAGAGGTACGCCTGTGATCAAGGCTGCCGACATGCATGATGCCGCCTACGCCATCGGCTTTCTGCACGCACAGGAACGCTACTTTCAGATGGATCTGATGCGTCGTAAGGCAGCTGGCGAACTGGCCGCGCTCTACGGCAGCCGTGCCGTGGAAGGCGACAAGCGTGCACGTCTGCATCGCTTCCGTGCCCGGGCGCAATCATTCGTGACCCTGCTGCCGGCAGACCAGCGGGTGGTGTTGCGCAACTATGTGGCGGGGGTGAATGAGGGGCTCAGGCAACTGAAGGCCGCCCCTTTCGAGTATGCGATGCTGTTTACCTCTCCGCAGCCCTGGCGTGAAGAGGATACGCTGCTGGTGAACATGGCGATGTACATGCTGCTGCAGGAAGACGGTGGCACCCACCCCGAGATGGCGAGGCAGAAGCTGGTGCGCCAGTACGATGCGGAATTCGCCGATTTCATCCTGGCCAACCGTACAGAGTGGGATACCCCCATGACGGCAGCTGATGCGCCAGAAGCGCGCATCAGCATGGCGTTGCCCAAGCTGCTCAGGCAGCCCCTGGCGGTTGCCGCCACAGATGCGGTGCACGACGGCTGGGTGACGGAGACCGATGGGCGTCGGCGCATGACCGAGAACATCGTCGGCAGCAACAACTGGGTGGTATCGGGCCGCAAGAGCGTAGATGGGCGTGCACTGCTGGCCAACGACATGCACCTGCCTTTGCAGCAACCCAATACCTTCTACCGCATCAATATCGCCAGCGCAGACCGGCTGGCGCCCGCCGTCGGGGTCAGCGTACCCGGCCTGCCCATGCTGGTGGCAGGTAGCAATGGCAGCATCGCCTGGGGTCTGACCAATGCCAACGGCGATTGGAGTGATCTGGTCCGCGTGGAGAAGTCGGCGCTGGCGGGGGCAAGCAAGGTGATGCGCGAGACCATCGCAGTCAAAGGTGGTGCCGATGTCATTCTGGAGGTACGCGAAACACGCTGGGGGCCGATAGTCGCGGAGGACGAGCAGGCGGCTTATGCATTGAGCTGGGTGGCGCACTACGCGGAAGGCAACAACCTGAGCCTGTTTCCGCTGATACGCGAGCAGTCCATCGCAGGGGCCAGGCAGATTGCCGCAGTGGCAGGCATGCCGCATATGAACCTCGTGCTGGCCGATGCCCAGGGCAATGCCGCTTGGACCATCGCAGGCCGCATACCGCGTCGTGTTGGTCTGGCCGGAACGCTGCCGCAAGGCTGGGGTGCTGGCACGGGATGGTCTGGCTGGCTGGCGGCGGACGAGTACCCCGTGCGCTCCAGCAGTGATCGTGATTACTTGTGGACAGCCAACAACCGCGTGGTTGATGGCGATGATCTGAAGAAGATTGGTGAGGGCTCGCAATTTGCGCTGGGCGTGCGGGCCATGCGCATCCATGAGCGCTTGGCATCCAGTGGCAAGCTGCGCGAGCAGGATATGCACGCCTTGCAGCTCGATGATACGGCGCCCCTGATGAAGCGCTGGCATGGCCTCGTCAGCAAGGTGGTGGCCGATATGCCGGATACGCCTGAGAAGCATGAACTGGCCAAGGTGCTGGGGCAGTGGAATGGTCACGCCAGTGTGGATTCTGCCGCTTACCGGGTGGTCCGCCGCTTCCGTGATGAGCTGGCCGATGGGGTGATGCCTGCCTTGCTGCAGGATTTGCTGAAGCGGGAACCTGAGCTGCGCTGGTATGAGTTGGTACCCAATTGGGAAACACCGCTCTGGCGTGTGGTGTCGCAACAGCCTGCGGCACTGGTGCCCACCGGGGTAGCCAGTTGGGGCGATTACTACCGCCAGGTACTGCTGGAAAAGGTCTACCAGCCTTACAAAGCACGCTACGGTGGTGACTTGTCCAAGGCGCGCTGGGGTGATGCAAACCGGTCGGAGATCAAGCATCCCATGAGCAATAGCCTGCCCTTGCTTGGCCGCTTCCTCGACATGCCCAGCGTGGAGATGAATGGCGATAGCAATACCGTGCTGGCGCAATCCCAGTCGTTTGGCCCTGCAATGCGCCTGGTGGTATCGCCCGGCCATGAACAGGACGGGTTTCTGACGATGCCGGCCGGCCAGTCGGCGAATCCGCTCTCGCCCTATTTCCGTAGTGGTCATCAGGAGTGGCAGCAAGGTAAGCCTCTGCCGCTACTGGCTGGCCAGGCACGCTACCACTTGCGGCTGGAGCCCAAGCGCGCGGAGCAGCCTGCGCCATAGCCTGCGCCACGTAGGTCGAACCTAGGGATGGCGAGCTTTCCCTCGCCATCCACCGATACCGTTTCCGTGTGTTTATGCCCCGCAATGCGGGCGCATCGGGGGCCTGTTGCCCGCGATTGCGCAATCCGCCTGGGGTCAAGCTGTGCCAATCATGGGTAGCAATGCATATGAACCAGTCTAATTCCTGCGTAGATCTGTCACCGGCGCAGCTAGATATCTTTCTGGACCAGGCCATCAATCCACATGTGCCGCTCTACAACATCGGCGGCTATGTGGTGTTGCGTGAGGCAGTGGATGAAGAGGCGTTCTGCCGTGCTTTCCAGCACGCAGTGGCGGGCCACGATGCCTTTCAGATCCGTTTCTGTATTGAGTCCGGCGTGCCGCAGCAGTATCTGCAACAGCAGGCGCATGTGCTGGCATTGCATGATTTCACGCAGGCCGAGGTGCCAGCCCAGGCTGCCAGGGAATGGCTGGATGGCTTGTTCGAGTACCGGTTCCAGCTGGATAGCGAGGCGCCGCACCGTTCTGCCCTGGTCAAGGTAGGGCAGCATGAATACTGGTACTGCGCGGTGGCACACCATCTGGTTATCGATGGCTGGGGCTTTGGGCTATGGGTGCGGCGGCTGGTGGCGGGCTATCTGGCTCAGACTGGCCGTGGCACCGCAGCTGCCGTACCGGATACCGGCTTTCTGCAAAGCATAGCGACACGGCGTCAGCGCCATGAGAATCGGCCTGCTGCTGCCAGCCCAGCCGCCCAGGCAGGCAACCCGGCTATGCCGCTGTTGTCCCCCAGGGCGCTGGTAGCCACGCCGCAGCCCAGCGTGCGGGTGGTACGCGATCTCAGTGGACAGCAGGTCCAGGCATGGACGGCACTGGCCCAGGCCCATGGATTCCAGCTGCACCATTTCTTGCTGTCGCTGGTGTTCTCTTATTTCTCGGTATTGAAGCAGCAGGACTGCCTGGTCATAGGCTTACCTACCCACAATCGCCGGGGGCAGGAGAAAGCCATCGTCGGCAGTTACGTCAACGTAGTGCCCTGCACGATGTCGCGGCCGCAGCATGCCGGCATAGGTGCCTTGATGGCGATGACCAAGCAGGCAATGACGCACTGCGTGCGCAGCCAGGATGTCTCCATGGCTGAGCGGATGCAGGGGGCTCGCGCCGTGGGTGGGCGACCAGCCCGGATGTTCGATCTGCAATTCAACTATCTCAAGCTGGACTACCAGACCGACGAGACCTATCTGCAGACTGAAACGCATTATCTGGCGAATCGGTGGGCGCAGATTCCCTTCTCGTTCAATGTCTGTGATTTTGGCAGCCACCAGGCCATGCAGCTGCAGGTGGATGTCAACGAGGCGTACTTCACACCGATGGAGGCGGCGCTGCTACTGGATAGGCTGATGTATATCGCCGAGCAGTATGAGCGTGACCCGTCGTTGGTGCTGGACAAGGTCGCCTTGGTCCCGCCGGCAGAGGCGCTGCTGGTGCAAGACTGGGGTCAAGGCAAGGCCTTCCCTCCTGGCGGCGTGGACATCGCAACCCGCTTCGACGCCATGTGTGAGCGCTACCCCGAGGCGGTGGCACTACGGTCTGATACTGGTGAGATTCGGTATGCGGTGTTGCAGCTGCAGGCACGACGCCTGGCCAACTGGCTGCGTGAGAATACGGCCGATGACACCGCACCGCTGGCCATACACCTGCAGCCGGCACCCGCTGCGATAGTGGCCTTGCTGGCGATTGCCATGCTGCGTCGCCCCTGTGTACCGCTGGATCCAGCCTGCCCGGTGCAGCGGTTGACGCATATCCTGGCAGACGCCCAGCCAGCACGCTTGCTGACCGATACGACGGGGCAAGCCAAGGCGATGATGCTGGGCGTGCCTTGTGTGAACCTGGACGACCCGGATTTCATCGCGACCCTGGCGCTGACTGATGGCTCGGCTCCGCTACCGGCAACGCTACCGACCCAGGGCCAGGGCATCGCGACCCTGCCAGCTTCCATACTCTATACCTCGGGTTCGACGGGCCTCCCCAAGGGGGTCATCATTCCGCAGTCGGCCATCATGCGTTTGGTGGATGGCCCTGACTTCCTGGCGTTGGGACCGGCAACCGTCACGCTGCAGGCGGCCAATATCGCCTTTGATGTTGCGGCTTTTGAAATCTGGACCCCACTGCTCAATGGCGGCACCTTGGTGCTGCGGAACAGCAGCGTGCTGGACCTGGATGAACTGACCCGGCAGATTGAAGCCAACGGCGTCAACACCCTGTGGCTGACCGCAGGTTTGTTCGATACCTGGGTGGGCAAGCTCAAGGCAGTCCCCCCCAGCTTGCGCTTTGTGCTGGCGGGTGGCGATGTGGTACCGCCTGCCGCCGTCTGCAAGCTGCAAGCCATGAAGCCGGATATCGTCTTCATCAATGGCTATGGCCCCACCGAAAACGGGATATTCAGCGCCTGTGCCGTGGTGACCGCGCATGGCGACCCCAGTCAGCCCATTCCTATAGGCAAGCCTGTCAATGGCTCGACCTGCTATGTCGTGGATACCCACGGACGCCTGCTGCCCCTGGGCGAGCCTGGCGAGCTGTGGGTGGGTGGCGCTGGCGTCGCCCTGGGGTATCTGAACCAGGACGAACTGACACGCGCGCGTTTCATCGCCGATCCGGCCCCCAACATGCCGGGGCGTCTCTACAAGACTGGCGACCAGGTACGCTGGCGGCAAGACGGCCAGCTGGATTACCTGGGCCGGCTAGACCAGCAGGTAAAGATACGCGGCTTCCGTATCGAGATCGACGAGATAGAGAACTGCCTGCGTCAACATCCCGATGTGCTGGAAGCGGCGGTGGTGGTGGTGGGCAGCATGGCGGCAGATAAGTGCTTGTGTGCCCATGTACGGCCCCGTGCTGATGCCGAGGCCGATAGCCTGCCAGCGGCACTGGCCAGCCATCTGCGCAGCAGCCTGCCAGATTACATGGTACCGGCCCATATTGCGCTGATCGACCAACTGCCCCTCAACCCCAACGGTAAGATAGACCGAGGGTGCCTGCGCAGCATGGGCCTGCCCCTGGTCCAGCACGATACCGCTGCGCACGGTGCGGCCAATGAGACCGAGCAGCGAGTCTGGCAGTGCTGGACGAAGGCGCTGCCTGGTACGACACCGTCACTCGATGACAACTTCTTCGAGCAGGGAGGGCACTCTCTGGCGGCCATGCGCATCCTGGCCGACCTGAACGAGTTCTATGGCATCCGGCTGACCTTGGTCGACGTCCTGAAGTTGCCCACCATTCGGCTGCAGGCCGAGCGGGTGGATGCATGCCGGGCGCGGCTTACGGACAGCACACCCCCAATACCGCGTAGTGCGCCGCTGGATGAGGTGCCCATGTCGTTCGTGCAGCGGCAGATGTGGCTGAGTCATCTGCTGAATGGCGGTAGCCATGAGTACAACGTACCCGGCGCATACCGCTTGAGTGGCCCCTTGAACCGGGCGGCGCTGACCGAAGCCTTGCGGCGCATCATTGCACGGCATCAGCCCTTGTCTTGCCGTGTCGTACGTCGGGATCAGTCGGCAGTGTTGTGCCCGCGCGATGCGCAGGACTTCGACCTGGGCTGGCAAGACCTGGCCGCTATGCCGACATCGGAGCGTGCGTCGGTGGTAGCAGCTGCACAGCAGGATGAGCGGCTGCGTTCGTTCGACCTGGAACGGGATCTCCCCATCCGCGCCCGCGTGCTGGCGCTGGGGCAGGACGAGCATGTATTGCTGGTGACCCTGCATCATATGGCTGTGGATGGCTGGTCACTGAGCAATCTGTTGGCCGAGCTGGCTGCCCTGTACCGGGAATGCAAGGGCGGTGAGCCCGCTGAGCTTGCACCGCTGCAGTCGAGCTACCAGGATTACGCCCTCCATCAGTTGGCCCAGGAAGGCAGCACAGCGTTCGAGCAGGCTGCCCAGTATTGGCGTGGTCAGCTAGAAGGCGTACCGGTGCTGCATGAGCTGCCCCTGGATAAGGCGCGGCCTGAAAAGGCCAGCCACCAGGGCCGGGTGTTGCGCGGGCAACTGGACCCGATCAGCACGGCTGCGGTGCAACAATTGGCAGCGACGCAGCAGATATCGCTCTTTTGCCTGCTGCAAGCTGCGTTTGCCGTGATCGTGGGGGAATACAGCCAGCAGCGCGATGTGCTGGTAGGCACCCCGGTCAGCGGACGGTTTCATACCGAGCTGTATCCCAATATCGGGTGCTTCATCAACACGCAGCTGGTACGTACCCGCTACCAGCCGCAAGACACCCTGTTGACGGTGGCGAGCCGCAATGCGGCGCAGTGGACTGAGCATCTCGGCCATCACCAGGTGCCGTTCTCACATGTGCTCGACGCCCTGGCGCCGGCCCAGTCACGTAGCTTCAATCCCCTGTTCCAGCTGTGGTTTGTGCTGCATGCCCAGGTGGCAGGCGAGTTGGCGCTGGATGGCCTGGCCGTACAGATGCTGCACGCAGACGAGGCCAACACCAAATTCGATCTCATGGTATCGGCGGCGCCAGGCGCACGGGGCCTGGAGATCGAGTGGCTCTACGCTGAATCGCTGTTCTCCGAGGCGAGCATGCAGCGCATGCTGGATGGCTACCTGCAACTCCTGCAACGCCTGCCTGAGTTGCTGCAGCAAGCGGTTTGCCAGATACCTGCCCAACTGGGCCTGGCTGCGGCGCTGCCAACAGTGGCCATGGCCCATCCCTACGAGACCGGCACCTGTATCGCCGACCGGGTTTTCCACCACGCCAGCCTGACGCCCGGCGCTGCTGCCGTCCGCGATGGTGATCTGCAGCTGACCTATGCCCAGCTAGCCGACAAGGTCCGCCGCCTCGGCGGCCTGCTGGCCGAGTGTGGCGTGGTGCAAGGCAGCCGTGTGGCGGTGTGTGCCGACCGTACGGTAGGTGGCCTGGTCGCCATGCTGGCGGCTCAGGCCTTGGGTGCTGCCTATGTGCCGGTGGACGCCAAGCTGCCGGCAGCGCGCCTGGATTTTGTCCTGGCCGATGCCGACGCAACGGTGTTGCTGGGGTATGCCGAGACACTGTCCCACATGGCGGTGGGTGCGATGGATGTGGTGCTGCTCGATGGTGTCGCCGATGCCGACTGGTTGTCGGACTACCAAGGCACGGTACTGCCGGATGGCGGCATTGCCCCTGATGCCGAGGCCTATCTGATCTACACCTCGGGCTCCAGCGGCATGCCTAAGGGCGTGCGGGTCAGCCGAGCCAACCTGGCCCACTACGTGGCAGCCATGACTGAACGCTACGGTTTCGAGGCCTGTAGCCACTATGCCGTCAATTCGGCTTTCCATACCGACCTGGGCAATACCACCTTGTACCTGGGTCTTTGGCACGGAGCCTGCCTGCATCTCATGGGTAGCGCACTGATGCTCGATGGTGCTGCCGTGAGCCGCTATGTGCAGCAGCAGGGCATCGACGTTATGAAAATCACGCCGGGGCATTTTGCTGCCTTGTGTGATGACACGCTGTATCCGGCGCCTGTGCCCCAGCGTTTCCTGATATTGGGCGGTGAAGTGCTGCGGCGCGAGCTGCTGCAAGCCATCGCGGCTACCTGCCACCAGCGGGGCTGCCGCGTGATCAATCACTATGGCCCGACCGAGGCCACCATAGGCTGCCTCACCCATGAGATCGACCTGCACGCCCTGCCAGACGTCGCGCCGCTGGGCTTGCCGCTGCCCGGCGAGGCCTTGCGCATACAGGTAGACGGCCGGGATGTGCCGCACGGCTGCTGGGGTGAGCTGGTCATAGGCGGCCCAGCGGTCAGCCTTGGCTACAACAAGCGAGCAGACCTGAGCGATAAGGTCTTCATAAAGCTTGAAAGCGCTGGCGGGCAGTGGATACCCCACTACCGCACAGGCGACCGTGTGCGCCTCGATGCCCAGGGCCGGGTCGAATTCGGTGGGCGCTTCGATGACCAGATCAAGCTGCGTGGCTTCCGTGTGGAGCTGGCAGAGATCGATACCAGCCTGTTACGCCTGCCTGGCATCAGCCATGCGGTGACCCTGCTCCATAAGGATGCTGCCGGGCAGGATGCCCTGGCCAGCTTCGTGGTGGCCTCGGGTCGGTTTGACCTGGCGACTACCCAGGCCGCGCTGCGCCGCAGCCTGCCCGACTACATGCTGCCTCGCGTCATCGTCGCGCTTGATGAGATGCCTTTGCTCGGCAATGGCAAGCCTGACCGGCAGGCCTTGCTGCGGCGGATCGGCGAGCAGGCAGTCCCGGTCGTGCAAGGGCCGGCGACGCCTAGCGAACAAACCCTGCACCGGATCATGAGCGGCCTGCTGCAGCGCCAGCAGCTCTCGGTGGAGCAGCGTTTCTTTGATGCTGGTGGCAACTCGCTGCTGGTTACCCGCCTGGCCAATGAACTGCAACTGGCGATGGGGGTGCATATCCCGGTCCGCCTGCTCATGGAAAACCATTCTGTCCGGTCGTTAGCCACCCTGGTCGACGCACTGCTGCTGACTACTCGCCCGCAGGACGCTGGCGAAGACTTGATTGAAATCGAAATCTGAGGAAAGTGCGATGAAGACAACCCCCTACTGCACGCCCGAACGGCTGCTGGAAATCACCTACCCCGTGGCGCTGGAAGGCCAGAAACTGGGTGACTGGATAAGCCACCACCGCACGTCCATCAACACGCGGCTGGAGCGTGAAGGCGTTGTGCTGATGCGCGGACTCAATGTCATCAGCAGCGGCCAGTTTGCCACTATTGCATCCGGTCTTTTCGGTGGTGAGCTGCTGTCCTACAGCAACCGCTCCACGCCCCGGACCGAGCTGCGGGGAAACGTCTACACCTCGACCGAGTATCCCAAGGAAGAAAGCATTCCCCAGCACAACGAGAATGCCTATTCGCACGAGTGGCCAATGAAGATCGCATTCCTGTGCCTGGTTGCGGCCGAACAGGGGGGGGCCACGCCCGTGGCGGACAGCCGTGTGGTGTATCAGCGCATACCGGCCGCGATACGCGAAAAGTTTGAGCGCAAGGGTGTCAAGTATGTGCGCCATTACAGCAGCGTGGGCCTGCCCTGGCAGGAGGTATTCCAGGCCGAGACCCGCGAAGAGGTCAATGCCTACTGCGAGCGCCATGGCATCCGCTATGAGTGGCTGGACGATGACCAGTTGCGCACCGAGCAGGTGTGCCCTGGCGTGGCCGTGCACCCACACACCGGCGACAAGGTCTGGTTCAACCAGGCCCATCTGTTCCACGTCTCCAACCATACCGAGGAAAACCGCCAGGCCTTGCTGCAGACCTTTGGCGAGGCGCGCCTGCCACGGCATGCCTATTACGGCGACGGTGAGCCACTGGAAGAAGAGGTGCTGGAGGCCATCCGTACCGTCTACGAGGAAGAAAAGCTGTCCTTTGCCTGGCAGGGCGGCGATCTGATGCTGCTGGACAACATGCTGTATTCGCACGGCCGCGACCCATACGACGGTGCCCGCAAGGTGCTGGTCGCCATGGCTGACGCCCGAACCTGGAACGACTGACAACAACGATAACCCCAGGGAGGGGACAATGCAGATACTCGAGACATTGGCGTACTGCCGTGAACGTGCGGTGGAGCTCAAGCTGGATGGTGGGCGCCTGCGGTTGATAGGCAGCAAGGATGCGGTTGACGACAGGCTGTTGGAGATGGTGCGGGCTAACAAGGCCGACCTGATAGAGCTGCTGCAGTCCAGCCAGCAGGAGAGTGCACAGGCGGCTATTGAGATAGTGGCCGAACCAGAGCGGGCTGCGCTGCAGCCTTGCTCATACAACCAGCAACGACTGTGGTTCCTGCAGCAGTTGGCGGTTCAGCGGGGCGAGAATCAAGGCGCCTACAACGGCGGCAGTGCACTTGAGCTGCATGGGCAGCTGAATCATGACGCCCTTGCCGCCGCCTTGCACGAATTGGTGGCGCGGCATGAAAGCCTGCGGACGGCATTCGTGGAAGTGGATGGCACGCCATGGCAGCAAGTGCGACCAGCGATCGAGCTGCGATACGACACCTTGCGCTGCGACACGGGCGATGCGCTGGAACAAGCCATGCAGCAAGCCGTGGCCATGCCGTTTGATCTGGCTGCTGACACCCTGATTCGGGCGACGCTCTATACCGTGTCGGCCGAGCAGCACGTGCTGCTCCTGGTAACGCATCACATCACCTCGGATGCCTGGTCGCAGGAAATCCTGCTGCGGGACTTCTGCCTGTTCTACAACGCCCATGTCGATCAGGTGACGCCGGCACTGACACCACCTAGCTGCCAATATCTTGACTACGCTCGCTGGGAGCGGAGCCATCTGCAGGGTGCCCGTCTGGACAGCAAGCTGGCACGCTGGCAGGACTACCTGGCGGATGCACCCAGGCTGCATGCACTGCCCTTTGATATGCCGCGCGAGATCGGCAAGCCCAGCGTGGCCGGACGCCTGGAGTACCGAATGGATGATGGCCTGGTCGGCCAGCTGGGCGCGCTGGCGCAGGCTGAGCAGACCACGCTGTTTACCGTGCTGGCATCGGCCTACTCGGTGTTGCTGCACAAGCTGGGCAATGAAGCCGATGTGGTATTCGGCATGCCGGTAGCCAACCGTACCCGGGCCGAATTCGAAGCCACCAGCGGTTATTTCTCGAACACCGTGGTGCTGCGTAACCGGCTACCGCAGGACTACAGCCTGCGTCAGGCCATTGCCGTGACCAAGGCCAACGTCGGTTTCGTGCTATCCCAGCAGGATGTACCGTTCGACATGCTGGTCGATGAGCTCAAGGTTGCGCGCGATCCGGCGTATTCACCGCTCTACCAGCTGTGGTTCTCCATGCATGAGGGGCGCCGTACGACCTTGGCGTTGGCCGGGCTTGAGACACGGCTGCGTCCTATCACCCGGCACCAGGGGCGTTACGACCTGAAGCTGGAAGTGGAGCTGCATGACCAGCAACTGCACCTGAACTGGGAGTACGACAAGGGGCTGTTCGAGGGCGATAGCATCACGCGCTTCCAACGGCACTTCGCGCAGTTGCTAAGGCATATGGTCAGTGCACCGGATATGGCACTGTCAGACTTGGCGCTGGAAGGCGGCAACCTGGTCGGCGGTGCAGCGGCGGATGCCACGCTGTTGCCGGCACGCTGGGACCAATCACTGGCCTTGTGTGCCGGGCAGCCGGCAGTCGTGGCTGCTGATATCTGCTTGAGTTTTGCCCAGGTAGAGCAGCGTGCGGCTCGCCTGGCGGCCTTGCTGACCGAGCTGGGTGTGGCACGCGGTGATCGCGTGGGCGTGTGTAGCGAAAGTGCCGTCGAGGCACTGATTGCCACACTGGCTTGCTGGCGGCTAGCCGCGGTCTGCGTGCCTATCGACGCTGCGTCGCCCAACGACGCGCTGGAGGCGGCGCTGGCGACGGCTGCCCCGGCGTGGGTGCTCACTACACCAGCCTGTGCGGAAATCCATGCCTTGCGCAAGCTGGAACTGGTGCTGCTGCAGGGGGTGGCTGGCGAGGGCTGGTTGGCGGAGTATGCCGATGCAATGCCTGCTGTGGCAGTACTGGCAGCGGATGACCTCGCCTGCCTGTTGCCCGGGGCCTATGGGTATGCCCTGGTCAGCCACGGCAACCTGGCACACGACCTGCTGGCGCTGGAGGCGCGTGGCGCATTTGCTCCCGGCATGCGCTTTGGCGGCGGACCAGCAGTTGAGGCGGGTACGCTTGGTACGGCCATGCAACTGGCCTTGGCCTGTGCTGGCACGCTGTACCAACTGCCGAGGGATGCTGCCGAGCTGGCAGGCTATGTGCAGGCACAGGCCATAGACGTGGTCGCCGTCAGCACCGAGCAGTTGGCATGCTGGCGGGCCGATGGGATTGAGGTCGCGCCAGCCCATGGCTTGATCGTGACCGAGTATCACGATCCCGTAAATCTGGAAGCCGCACTGCTGATGGGCACCCCAGCGGATTGCCGCGTCATTGCACGTTATGGCCAGCCCGAGACGGGCCTGAGCGGCTTGTTCTACAGCGCTGGCGCGAAAGACGGCCTGTCGGCGGGCGGCGGCCGGCCCGGCAGTGTGCAGGCCTGGATACTGCAAGGGCAGCAAGCAGCGCCGCTGGGTGCCTGGGGTGAGCTGGTGCTGGCGGGCCCCTCGGTCGCGCAGGGCTGTACCCACGCGGGATCCGGCGTGGACCGCTTCTTCCGGCTGGGTGCCCAAGCAGATGCCCCGTGGGCCTATCGCACCGGTTTGCGCGCCCGCATGGACATCGCCGGCGAGGTGGTCTGTGGTGGCCGTCTCGACGAATGCACGATCAAAAACGGCATCAGGATAGACCCCGGTGTCACGGTCGCCGCTTTGCGGCGCTTGCCTGCCGTCAAGGCGGCAGCGGTCACCTTCCACGCCGACATGGGCGTCGCGGGTGAACTGGTGGCGCATGTCATGAGCAGCGCCACCCCCGATGCTTTGCTGCAGCAACTGAAGCAAAGCCTGCCACAGCATCAACTACCGCGCGTCATTGTGCCGGTGGCGAGCTGGCCACAGACGCACGACGGCAGGCTCGATCGCGCGGCCTTGCCCGTCCCCGCCGACCTGCAGGGTGGTGCATCTGGGCCGGCCAGCGAAACCGAGCAGGTGCTGCAGGCCATATGGGCCGAATTGCTGGGCCGGCCCAGCATAGGGCGGCAGGATGATTTCTTCGGCCTGGGTGGCCACTCCTTGCTGGCGACGCGCATGCTGAACCGTGTCCGTGGCCGGCTCTGGCCTGGGCTTGCCTTACCCGCCATCTTTGCCCACCCGGTCCTGGCCGATCTGGCCCGGCATATTGAGCAGGGCCGCGCCCGGGAAGCGTTGCAGGGCGGCTTGCTGGCACCTATCACCGCCCGGACAGGGGCGGCGCCCGCCAGACTCTCTCATGCCCAGGAACAACTGTGGTTGATAGACAAGATTGAGCAAGGCAGCGCCCACTACAACATGCTGGCGGCCTACCGTCTGGAAGGTAGCCTGGACCAGGCGGCCCTGACCGACGCGCTGGTGCAGCTGGTATCGCGCCATGCGGCGCTGCGCACCCGGTTTGCCGAGGTGGATGGCGAGGTACGGCAGTTTACTGATCATGCATGGCATCTGCCGGTGCAGCTTGAGGACTACCGTGGCCTGACGGCCGTTGACCGTGAAGCAGTGGTTGCCGCGTGGATGGACGCCGAGCTGCGTCACCAGTTTGATCTGGCCGGCGGCATGCTGCTGCGCGCCAGCGTATTGCTGCTGGAGCAGGATGTCGCGCAACTGGTGCTGAACATCCACCATATTGCTTGCGACGGCTGGTCCATCGAGCTGCTGATGCAGGAGCTGCAGGTGCTCTATGCGGCAGCACTCGATAGTGCTGCACCCGCTAGTGCGGCACTCGTCAGTGTGGCACTGGCTCCGCTGGCTATCGAATACAGCGACTATGCCGAATGGCAGCGCGCGCAACAGCAGGGAGAGGGTCTGGCGCAGCAAGCAGCTTTCTGGCGCGAGGAGCTGGCCGGGGCGGCGCCCCTCCATGGTTTGGCGCTGGACAAGAAGCGGCCGCAGATATTGGACCACCAAGGCGGTGCGCTGATCGTCCGGCTGGACACAGACAAGCTGCAGGCACTCAAGCAACTGGCACGCAGCGCAGATACCACCTTGTTCAGCTGCCTGGAAAGCCTGTTTGCGCTGTTTATCGCCCGCCTGAGCGCCAGCGACGATGTGGTGATAGGCACGGCAGTATCTGGCCGCAGCCATGGTGATACCGAGCCCTTGGTGGGTTTGTTTGCCAATATGCTGCCGCTGCGTCATCAGATTGACCGGGACATGCCGGCGCCGGCCTATCTGGCCCAGGCACAACAGCGGCTTACCCGTGCACTGGACCATCAGCACTATCCGTTCGAGTTGCTGGTGAACATGCTGAACCCGGACCGCAGCCTGGCCCATCACCCGGTTTTCCAGGTGGCGTTCGGGCTCAAGCAGGCCGAAACCAAGCGCATGACGCTAGCGGGTTTGTCGGTCAGCCAGGTCGCGAGAACCCAGGCTGATGCCAAGTTCGATTTGATGCTGTCGGCGGTGGAGTCGGCCGATGGTCTCAGCCTGGAGTGGCTGTACGCCACCTGCTTGTTCGAGCCGGCCACGATCGCAGGCATGGCCGCCCAGTTCAACGCCATGGTGGTGGCGTTGTTGACCAACCCGGCCCTGCCGGTGGGTCAGCTACCGCTGCTGGCGGCGCAGGACCACGCTTTCCTGGCGCAGCATGCCAGTGGTGGTGATGCGGCTGCCTTCGTAGCCAATCTATATGAGTGCTTCAGCGATAGGGCTGCTGCCCAGCCCGGCGCATCTGCGTTGGTGGATGAGCACGGCACCATGCGCTATGACGAGCTGGCGATCGCCGCCGAGCGCCTGGCTTGCCGCCTGGCAGGCAGGGGGGTGACCGAGGGCGACCGGGTGATGCTGCATCTGCCGCGCGGTCGCGAGCTGATCGTCTGTCTGTTGGCCATCAGCCGCCTGGGCGCAGCCTATGTACCGGTGGATGCCAGCTATCCCGAAGCCCGCCTGCGCCAGATTGCGGAAGATTGCGGTGCGGTGATGGCCATTTCGACTGAGCCCATGCTGCCCGTGCTGGCTGCGCTGGGCATACCCAGCCTGTCCGTGGCTGCGTTGGCCGAAAGCGTGATGACGGCGCTGCCCATGCTGCCTTTAGACCCGGCACGGCTGGCTTACATCATGTACACCTCCGGCTCGACCGGCACGCCCAAGGGTGTGGCCGTTCCGCAGGGGGCTATCCATCGCTTGGTCTGCGGCAACCACTACATGCAGCTGGACAGCACCACCACCATGCTGCAGCTGGCCTCTGTGGCCTTCGATGCCTCGACCCTGGAGATCTGGGGGCCGCTGCTGAATGGCGGCACCCTGGCCATTTATAGTGAGCCTGCGCTGGACCTGTCACAGCTGACAGACTTCCTGGCGCGCCATGGCGTGACCAGCATGTGGCTGACTGCGGCCCTGTTTGATCAATGGACCCACCATCTCGACCAGCCACTGCCGCAACTGCGCCAGGTTCTGGCTGGCGGCGATGTCGTATCGCCCGCTGCGGTCGCCCGCCTCTACGCCAAGCTGCCGCAGGTCAGTGTCATCAACGGCTATGGCCCGACCGAGAATACGACGTTTACCTGCTGCCATACCGTCGAACGCGACAGCCTGGGCGACCGGCCCCTACCCATAGGCCGGCCTATTGCCGGTACGCATGTGCGTGTCGTCGATGCCGCCGGACAACTGCTGCCGGTGGGGGCGATAGGTGAGTTGCAGGCGGGTGGTGCAGGCCTTGCTCTGGGTTACTGGGGCAATGCCACGCTGACAGCAAGCCAGTTCACGCAGGATGGGCAAACGGGTGAGACCTACTACCGCACTGGCGACCTGGTACGTTGGCGTACCGATGGTGTGCTGGAGTACCTGGGGCGTTTGGACACGCAGGTAAAGCTGCGTGGCTACCGGATCGAGTTGGCAGAGGTGGAGCGCTGCCTGCTGGCCCAGGATGGCGTGATGGAAGCGTGTGTCATCGTACGCGAGGAGGGCGAGCGCCAACTGGTGGCCTATTACACGGCCACGGCGGGTGAGCAGGCTGATGTGACAGCGCTGACTGCCACGTTGCGGCGCACGCTCCAGGCTGAACTGCCGCGCTTTATGGTGCCGGCCGCTATTGTGGCCTTGCCTGGCATGCCGGTCACCGTCAACGGCAAGCTGGATCGCCGCGCCTTGCCCATACCGCAAGCCGCGGATTACGCCACCGCCAGTTTCGTGCCTGCGGAAACCCCGCTGGAGCAATGCCTGGCTGAGCTATGGGCTGAACTGCTGCGCTTGGACCGGGTAGGCGTGGAGGATGACTTCTTTGCCTTGGGCGGCAACTCGCTGCTGGCGACGCGGATGGCCAGCCTGCTGGCCGAGAAAACTGGCTACCGCATGCCCATCCGAGATCTCTTCCAGTACGGCACCATCCGTGCGCTGGCACGTTGGTTAGGCAGCTGTGAGCCCACGGGCGAGCTACAAGCGATTCAGGCCGTACCACGCAACGAGGCCATTGCCGCCTCCTATGCGCAGCAACGGCTGTGGTTCATCGACCGGATGGAGGGCGGCAGCAGCCAATACAATATGCCGGCGCTGTTCGATCTGCGCGGTGAGCTGAACCTGCCCTTGCTGCAGCAGGCACTGCAGGCGCTGGTACAGCGGCACGAGATACTGCGTACCTGCTACCGCGAGGTCGAGGGTGAAGCCGTCCAGCTGATCCTGCCCGCCTCTGCCAGGATTGCCTTCCACGACCTGTGCGACCTGCCGTCGGCACAGCGCTCGGCACGCGCCGAGGCTATCCTGATGGCCGATGCCAAGGCTGATTTCGATCTCGCCCACGGACCGGTCTTCCGCGCTACCTTGGTCAGGCTGGACGAGCATAGCTACCGGATGCTGTTCAACATGCATCATATCGCGTCCGATGGCTGGTCTGTTGGTGTGCTGATGCGCGACCTGGCCGCACTCTACCGTGCGGCATGCGAGGGCGAAGCATGCGAACTGCCGCCGCTGGCGGTGCAGTATGCCGATTACGCGGCCTGGCAACGCGAGCAGCTGTCATCGCAGCGACGCGATGAGCTGCTGGTTTACTGGCGTGAACAGCTGCGCGATCTCCCCCCGCTGCACGGCTTGCCGCTCGATAAGGCAAGGCCGGCACGCCTGGGCACCCAGGGAGCGGCGATCCGCACCCAGGCTGCACCCGCGCTGGCGGCGCGGCTCAATGCCTTGGCACAGGCCCATGGCGTGTCTCTCTTCATGCTGCTGCAGGCCAGTTACGCCTTGCTGTTGTCACGCGTCAGTGGTGAGTCAGAGGTCGTTGTCGGCACGCCTATCGCCGGACGTGACCGGCGCGAATTCGAAGCCTTGGTGGGCTGTTTCGTCAACACGCTGGTGCTGCGCAACCACATCCCGCAACGCGATTCGTTTGCCCACTACCTGGCCTCGTGTCGCGGCATGGTGCTGGATGCCTTCGATCACCAGCAGCTGCCTTTCGATATGCTGGTAGAGGATATCAACCCAGTCCGAAGTGCCAGCCACCTGCCCTTGTTCCAGCTCTGGTTTGTGCTGCAGAACATGGATGTCGGTCAATTGGCATTGCCTGGGTTGAGCATCGAGGAAGTCCTGCGCGAGGAAGTGGCGGCCAAGTTCGACCTGATGTTGAGCGCCACCGAACGCGATGGCGCCATCGAATTCAATTGGGTCTACAACAGCGAGCTGTTTGAACAGGCCACCCTCCAATCCTGGGCCGATAGCTTTGGCGTATTGCTGGAAGCCATCGTACACGATCCTGGTGTGGATATCGGCCTGCTACCGCTGGTGACCGAGGCGCAGCAGCGGCAATTGGCCGGCTATGGCGAAACTGTCGAACTGCCACTGCCGGACGCTACGGTGCTGACACAGTTCCTGCACCAGGCCTGCATTGCGCCGACGCGATTGGCTGTGCGCCATGGCGACAGTGTGCTTAGTTACGGAGAACTGGCTGAGCGCGCTGACCGGCTGGCGGGCTACCTGGGTGAACTGGGCGTGCTGCCGGGCGACCGTATCGGTATTTGCTGCGGCCGCTCGGTCGAGCAACTGATCGCGGTGCTGGGCATCTGGCAGGCCGGTGCTTGCTTTGTGCCTTTGGATCCGCAGGCACCCCAGGCGCGTCTGGCCATGATGGTCGAGGATGCCGGGGCGAACTGGGTATTGGCGTTCGCCCGCACGGCCGACCTGTTCGATCTGTCCATGGTGGATGTGGTGCTGCTCGACGGTGCCGGGGAGGACGCCCAATGGATGGCCGAGTTCTCCGGCAACCCTGACAAGTCGCGCAATGATGGTCTGGCCTACGTTATCTATACCTCCGGTACAACCGGCCGGCCCAAGGGTGTCATGGTCGAACATGGCAGCCTGGGTAGCCTGGGCGCGGGCCTTGATGCTGTGCTGGCAGGCAACGGTATTGCTACGCCGCTGCGCTGGGCCTGGAATGCACCGCTGGTGTTCGATGCCGCGCTGCAAGCGGTGTCGCAACTGGCGGTGGGCAGCGAACTGCACATCCTGCCGGAAGCGGTACGGACTGAACCGTCCCAACTGCTGGACTACCTGTTGCAGCACGATATCGGGCTGCTCGACTGTACCCCCAGCTTGCTCGATCTGGTACTGCAGGAGGCAAAGCAGCGCGGCTGCGCCCTGCCGCATCTGCTGGTGGGGGGCGAGGCCATACACGATGCGCAATGGCAGGAGATTGCCCAGTGGATGGCGAAGAGCGGCAGGGTGGCGCTGAATGTCTACGGCCCGACGGAAACCACCGTCGACGCCACTTGGGCGAGGATAGACCCGGTTAGCCGGTCCGTGATCGGGCGCCCGCTGCCCAATGTGCGGGTGCAGGTGCTGGATGCACGCCTACAGCAGGTGCCGCCGGGTGCCGTTGGCGAATGCTGTATCGCTGGACCCGGTGTGGCCAGGGGTTACCTCAATCAACCTGCCTTGGAGCAGGAGCGCTTCATCGAACTGGCAACGGCCGGTGCGGCCGGGCGTTACTACCGCTCGGGCGATCTGGTACGTTGGCTGCCAGATGGCAAGCTGGCCTATCTGGGCCGTCGTGATACCCAAGTCAAGCTGCGCGGCTATCGCATCGAACTGGGCGAGATCGAGCAGGTGCTGCGCGAGCATCCGGCCGTTGCCGATGTAGCCGTGATCGTTTCGTCCAGCACGGAAACGCTGCGGGCCTATGTGGTGGCACACGGCCAGCCTGCGGCGCCCGAAGCGCTGGTGGCCCACTGCCGTGGCAGATTGCCGGAATACATGGTGCCATCGGTAATCGTTGATCTGCCTGGCCTGCCCTTGAACCGCAATGGCAAGCTGGACATCAAGGCCTTGCCGGAGCCGCTGGTGCCGGCCGAGTCGCTCGCGCGGCAAGCCGTTTCGGCTACCGAGCAGGCGTTGGTCGCAATCTGGGCACGCATCCTGAAGCGCACCGAGGTGGCGCTCGATGGCAATTTCTTTGCCCTTGGCGGCCACTCCCTGCTGGCCATCCGCATCATCAGCGCGATACGCGAAATACTGGATGTCGAGCTGCCGCTGGCTGCGTTCTTTGCCGCCCCCACAATTGCCCAACTGGCTGTCGTGGTGGACGGGCTGGAGCGTCGTCGGGCGTTGCCTGCCATCAAGCCTGTCGCCGACAGGCAGCATGCGCCGCTGTCACACGCACAGCATAGGCTATGGCTGATAGACCGGTTGGAAGGTGGCAGCCCGCAATACAACATGCCCGCTGCGTTCGAGCTGCATGGCCATTTCGACGAGCAGGCCTGCCGCCGCAGCCTGGCGCTGATCATGTCCCGACACGAGATACTGCGCACCTGCTATGTGATGCTGGATGGGCAGCCGGTGCAGTACATACAGGCCGAACCCTCGCTGCCTTTCAGCGTAACCGACCTGAGCACGATGGACGCGTCGGAACAAGCCGATGCCGTTACAGCGCTGCTGCAGGATGACGCCCACCAGCCTTTCGACCTGTCTGCGGACACGATGCTGCGGGTACAGTTGCTGCGCCTCTCGGCTGAGCGCCATGTGCTGGCGTTCAATATGCATCACATCGCCTCGGACGGCTGGTCTATCAACCTGCTGATCAATGAGTTCGTCGAGGCCTACCGCGCCTATATCGAAGGCTGCCAGGCCATGCTGGCGCCGCTGCCCATCCAGTATGGTGACTATGCCCACTGGCAGCGCCAGGTACTGGACGACGATGTACTGGCGCCGCAGCTGAGCTACTGGTCACAGCAACTTGCTGCGCTGCCCCAGGTGCATAGCCTGCCGCTGGACAAGCCGCGACCCATACGCCAGACCTACCGTGGCGCGGTGCTGACCCGCCGGGTGCCGGCCGAATTGCTGGACGCGCTCAGGCAGCTTTCCATGCGATCTGAAGCAACCCTGTTCATGACCTTGCAGGCCGCCCTGGCAGCCCTGGTCTCTCGCTGGAGCAATGAGCAGGATGTCGTGATCGGCACACCGGCGGCGGGGCGCGGTGAGCAGCAGCTGGAAAAGCTCATCGGCTTCTTCCTCAATACCCTGGTGCTGCGTAGCAATCTGGCCGGCAACCCCAGTTTCGAGGCCTTGCTGGGCCAAACCAAGGCCAATGTGCTGGCGGCCTTCGAACACCAGGACGTGCCGTTCGAGATGCTGGTGGAGCTGCTCAAGCCCGAGCGCAGCCTCAGCCACCCAGCGCTGTTCCAGATCATGTTTGTGCTGCAAAACCAGGAGCAGTCCAGCTTTGCGCTGCCAGGCCTGGACATGCGGGCGGCGGAGCGGCAGCAGGTGCTGGCCAAGTTCGACCTGCTGCTCAATGCCAATGAGGGTGGTGATGGGCTGGACCTGACCTGGAACTACAACGCCGACCTGTTTGATGCGGCAACGATAGAACGGATGGCCGATGGCTATGAGCAGATACTGCATGCCGTCGTGGCTGACAGCCGTACCCGGCTGCAGGCGCTGAATCTGTTGCCGGCGGCCGAGGCGGACAAGATAGTCCGGCAGTGGAACGATACCGCGCTGTGTCTTCCCTACGAGCAGACCTTACAAGACCTGTTTGTGGCACAGGTACGGCGGACGCCCGATGCCGTGGCGGCTATCGATGAGCACGGCCAGCTCAGCTACGCCGAGCTGTTTGCCCAGGCTGCAGCGCTGGCGCAGACACTGCGTACGCACGTGGTGCAACCGGAGGCGCTGGTTGCAGTGCTGCTGCCCAAGGGGCGTCTGCAACTGGTGGCCACGCTGGGCATCATGATGGCAGGGGCAGCCTATCTGCCGCTGGATACCGCCTGGCCTGGGGCCCGTCTTGATCAGGTGATGAGCCATGGCGGAGCTTGTGCACTGGTGACCCTGCCCGACCTGGCAGCCGAGGTTCAGCTGGCACTGGTGCAGATAGACCTGGCCAGTTTACCCGCCTTGTCGGTTGAGCAGGCTGAGCAGGCCTTGTCCGGCTTTGCATCGCCGCAGTCGCCGGCCGATTTGGCCTATGTGATTTTCACCTCAGGTTCGACAGGCAAGCCCAAGGGGGTGGCCATAGAACATCGGTCGGCGGTGAACACCATACTCGACATCAACCAGCGCTACGGCGTGGGCTTTGGCGATGCCGTGTTGGCTGTGTCGGCGCTGAGCTTCGATCTGTCGGTGTACGACATGTTCGGGCTGCTTGCTGTCGGGGGGAGGGTGGTGTTCCCTGACGATGCACGTCAGAAGGATCCGCAGCACTGGGCCGAGCTGGTGGAGCGCCACCGTATCAGCCTATGGGACTCGGTACCGGCATCGGCCGAGTTGCTGACCGCACAGTACGAATGGCGCCAACAACAGGGCGGGGGGGCATTACGCACGCTGATGATGAGCGGCGACTGGATTCCACCCACCCTGCCGGCCCGTATTGCCAAGGTTTTCCCCGGTGTCGATATCCATAGCCTGGGGGGCGCGACGGAAGGCTCCATCTGGTCGATCAGCTATCCCATCCGGGAGGACATGAGTGATCGCAAGAGCGTGCCCTATGGCAAGCCGTTGGCCAATCAGGCCTTCTATGTCCTGACCGATGATCTGGTGCCTTGCCCGGTCGGCGTGGTGGGTGAGCTGCACATAGGGGGTATCGGTGTAGCCCGCGAATACTACGGCGACGCCGAGCGCACTGCAGCCAGCTATGTCACCCATCCAGGCCTCAACGATCGTCTCTACAAGACCGGCGACATTGGGCGCTACCTGCCCGACGGCAATATCGAGTTTGTTGGCCGCAAGGATCTGCAGGTCAAGCTGCGCGGGTTCCGTATTGAGCTAGGTGAGATCGAAGCCGCGTTGAGCCGGCATGAGCAGGTGGCCGATGCCGTGGTGATGGTGCTGAAAGACCACACCGGGGTACAGCAGCTAGTGGCCTACATCTGCCTGGAAGACCACGCCGGCGTGGCTGACTGGGCACAACAGCTGCGCGGCTATCTGGCGGCGCTGGTGCCCAACTACATGGTGCCAGCCTATTACGTGATGCTCGATGCCTTCCCGCTATCTGCCAACAACAAGGTCGATCGCAAGCAACTGCCCATCCCCAACTGGGAGCAGGCCGACAGCAGCTATTGCGAGCCGGAAGGCGATCTGGAGTCGCTGCTGGCGGGTATCTGGCAGCAGGTTCTGGGACGTGAGCGCATAGGTGTGGATCGCAATTTCTTCGAGCTGGGTGGGAGTTCGGTCCACCTGATCGAGATCGCCAGCAAGGCCAATCTGATGCTGCAACAGGAGATCAATGTGGTGAGCTATTTCGAGCATCCGACCATACGGGCGATGGCGGCCTTCATCAGTGCGCGACAACAGGCGCCGGCACCGGTCGATGACACGCCGAAACGGGCCAAGGGCCGGTTGGCAGACCGTCTGGCCAAGCGGGGTGCAGCATGAAGACGACGCATACGACCGGTCTGGAAATTGCCGTGGTTGGCATGGCCCTGCGCCTGCCCCAGGCCATGTCACCCGACGAAATGTTTGAACGCTTGTGCCGTGGCGAGGAGCTGATACGTCCGCTGGATGACGCGCTGCTGCGAGAGCAGGGTGTCAGTGAGGCGGACATCCAGAATCCCGCCTACGTGAAAGCGACTGGCTATCTCGATGGGCGCTTCGATTTTGATGCCGAGTTTTTCGACTACAAGGCGCGCGAGGCGGAGTTCATGGATCCGCAGCTGCGGCTGCTGCATGAGTGCTGCTGGGAAGCGCTGGAGTCCGCCGGCTGCGACCCGCAGCTGCATGATGCGGCCGTGGGCCTGTATGCGGGCTCGTCCCAGAACATGCATTGGCTGAGGGCGGTATCCCAGCATGTGGGCGACCGGGTCGGCGATATCTACGATCTGAAGATGCTGTATCAGCGCGAGTTCTTTGCGACCCGGGTAGCCTACCGGCTGAACCTGAAAGGTCCAGCGCTGGCCTTGGATACCACCTGCTCCACCTCCCTGGTTGCCATCCACCTGGCAGCCCAAGGGCTGTTGAGCGGTGATTGCGATGTGGCGCTGGCCGGCGGGGTCTGCGTTTCGCCGCTGCTGAAAGGCTATACCTACCACGAGGGCATGATCCAGTCGCCCGATGGCCACTGTCGGCCATTCGATGCTGATGCCAAGGGCACGGTGCCGGGGCAGGGTGTAGGCGTCGTTGCGCTGAAGCGCCTGGACGATGCCATCGCAGATGGCAATCCCATCCTGGCGGTGCTGAAATCCTCGGCAGTCAACAACGATGGCTGCGACAAGGTCGGCTATACCGCTCCTTCGGTATCGGGCCAGAGTCGGGTCATTCGTGCTGCTTTGGCGCTGGCCGAAGTCAAACCCGATGAAATCGATTTTGTTGAGTGCCATGGCACGGCAACCCGCATTGGCGACCCCATTGAGGTTGAGGCGCTCAGTCAGGCCTATGGCAGGGAGCCGGGCGCTGAGCCGTGCCTGATCGGTTCGGTGAAATCCAATGTGGGCCATCTTGATGCCGCGGCAGGCGTCATCGGCTTCATCAAGGCCGTCATGGCCGTGAAGCACGGCAAGTTGCCGCCTTCGCTGCACTATCGCGCTGCCAACCCCATGATGGACCTGGCGCACGGCCGTTTTCGCGTCAATGATGCACTGACGCCACTGGTCCGGCCGCACCGGCCCTTGCGTGCCGGGGTCAGCTCGTTTGGTATTGGTGGTACCAATGTTCACGCCATCGTCGAGGAGTATCTCGAACACCGCAGCAGTGATGCCGACAGTGGCCGGGCCAGGCTGATACCGTTGTCTGCCAAGACGGCGGACGCACTGCGCCGCTATGCCGGCAAGCTGGGGCAAGCCGTGGCGGCGCAGCGCCCAGCACTGGATGCGCTGGCCAAGACCTTGCAGCAGGCACGCCATCATTATCCGGTACGCGAGTATCTGGTCGCACAGTCGCACGAGCAATTGCTGACGCAGCTCGCAACTTTGGCTGACCAGCCTGTCGGCACGCCAGGCAAGGCGCGCGATGTGGTGTTCATGTTCAGCGGCCAGGGCGCGCAGTACCCCGGCATGACCCGCGATCTCTACCAGGGCCTAGCCCAGTATCGTACCCAGGTGGAAGCATGCTTCGCCTTGTTGCCCGAGGCATTGGCCAGCACGCTGCGTACCTTGCTGCTGGCGGATGCCAGCCCCGACAACGACGCCCTGATTGCGCGTACCGATCTGGCACAGCCGTTGCTGTTCATCGTTGAGTACGCCCTGGCCAGCACGCTGATGCAGTGGGGGATACAACCGACCACCATGCTGGGGCACAGCCTGGGGGAATATGTGGCTGCCTGCCTGGCAGGCGTCTTTACCCTGCCGGATGCGCTGGCGCTGGTATGCGAGCGTGGCCGCCTGATGGCTGCTGCAGAAACCGGCGCCATGCTCAGTGTGCGTTTGTCGGAAGCGGCCATCGCCAGCTATCTGGATGACGGGCTTGAGCTGGCCGCAGTCAATTCTTCCTCGCTAGTTGTCGTGGCCGGTGCCTTGGAGCGTATAGCGGGAATGGAGCGCCGCCTGATGCGTGAGGGCATCAGTTGTACGCGACTCAAGACCTCGCACGCCTATCACTGCTACATGATGGATGGGGTGCTGGCCGATTTCCGTACCTGTGTTGAGGCAACACCACGGCATGCGCCACAGCGCAGCTACCTGTCCAACCTGACGGGTTTGCCTGTCACGGCGGAGCAGGCATGCGATCCCGACTACTGGGTCCGCCATCTGCGCCATGGCGTGCGTTTCGCCGATGCGGTGGGCACCCTGCTGGCCAAGGGGCAGCATGCTTTCGTGGAGATAGGGCCGGGCAATACCCTGGCTAGCTTTGTGCGCAGTCATGCGCAGTTCGACCCGACTCAGCTCTGCCTGGGCAGCGTGCGCCACCCCCGCGAAACCGACGCAGACGATGCTGTGCTGTTGCGCACTGTTGGCCGGCTGTATGCCGATGGCCATGCACTGGACTGGCAGCAGCTGTCTGCCGGTATCGAGGCGCCCTATATCAGCCTGCCTACCTATGGCTTCGCTGCTCAGTGCTTTGACCAGGTCGCTGGTAAGGGTGCGGTTGCCGCCGAGACGGTCACCGCTGCCGCCATGCCAGCAATCAGGCAGGAAATCCTGCATCCACGCCCCCAGCTCAGTACACCCATGGTGGTGCCGGCCAGCGAGATGGAGCAAGGGCTGTGCGCGGTATGGCAGGCGCTGTTCAAGCTTGACCGGGTGGGCACGGCCGACAACTTCTTCGAGCTAGGCGGGCACTCCCTGCTGGCGACACGCCTGCTGGCGGATATCCGCGATGCCTTCGATGCCGAGCTGTCGCTCAACGATCTGTTCGCACAGCCCACGGTCGCCGGGCTGGCCTCCCTGGTGGCCCAGGCCGGTGAGCACGGCGCGCGCTACCCGGCCTTGCAGGCTGCCGATCGCACCTTACCCATACCTGTATCGTTCCAGCAGCGTCGTTTGTGGATGATAGACCGACTGGGCGGCGGCAGCGCCCAGTACAGCATGCCGTCGCCCTTCATACTGCACGGGAAGCTTGACCATGCCGTATTGCAGGCGGCACTCGACATGCTGGTGCTGCGGCACGAGTCGCTACGTACCGTCTTCCAGGAGGTGGATGGGGAGCCGATGCAGGTCATCCTGCCGGCCGCTCCCCTGCCCATACTGAAAGTGGATCTGCAAGGGCTGGCCGCTGCGGAGCGTATGCAGCGCCGGCGCGATCTGGTACGTGAGGACGCGTTGCGCCCGTTCGATCTGGCCCACGATCATCCGCTGCGCGTTACCTTGGCAGTGCTGGATGAGCGTGAGCACCTGCTGCTGTTCAATATCCACCACATTGTGTCGGACGGTTGGTCCGAAGCGCTGATGGTGAAGGAATTCCGCGAAATCTATAGCGCACTGGCGACGGCACGCGAGCCGGTATTGCCCGCACTGCCTATGCAGTACGCCGATTTCGCCGCCTGGCAGCGCAACTGGCTGGTGGGGGAGACGCTGGAGGCAGAACTCGGCTTCTGGCGCCAGCGCCTGGCGGGCATGCCGCCTGTCCATAACCTGCCGTTGGACCGGCCGCGTCCCCTGGTCCCCAGCCACGCGGGTGCCATGTCGCGCCGCAAGCTGTCGCCGCAGTTGCTGCGCCAGCTACGCAGCTTTGGCCAGGAGCAGGGTGCCACCCTGTTCATGACCCTGCAGGCGGCCTTTGCCTTGCTGCTGGCTCGCTGGAGCAACAGCGAGGATATCGTGATGGGTACACCCATCGCCGGCCGCCTGCACAAGCAGCTGGAGCCCCTGATCGGCTTCTTCGTCAATACGCTGCTGTTGCGTAGCGATCTGAGTGGTGACCCGGACTTCCGGCAACTGCTCCAACGCACCAAGGAGATGGCGCTATCGGCCTTTGAACACCAGCACGTGCCGTTCGAGATGCTGGTCGAGGAACTGGCGCCGGCCCGGTCGCGCAGCCATGCACCCTTGTTCCAGGTGTTGTTCGCCTTGCAGAACTTCGAGCGGGGTTCATTCTCGCTGGAAGGGCTGGAACTGGAACGGGTAGAAGAGACCGTTACCGCCAAGTTCGACCTGACGCTGATCACCGCCGAAGCACCGGATGGGCTCTTTACCGACTGGTATTACGATACGGCGCTGTTTGACGCGCGCACCATAGAACGGATGGCCGACCAGTTCGAGCTGCTGCTGTCGTCCATTCTGTTGCAGCCCGACCAACCGGTATCGCGGCTACCCTTGCTACCCGAGCCGGAGCGCCATGTCCTGCTGCACGATTGGCAGCAGCACCAGCCGGCACCCGCACAGCCGCAGCGCGTCGAGGCCATGTTTGAGGCCTGTGCAGCACGTTGCCCGGATGCGCCTGCGGTGGTGTTCGAGCAGGAGCTCGTCAGTTACGGTGAGCTGGAGATACGGGCCAATCAACTGGCGCATCAGCTGATGGCACAGGGTGTGGTCGCAGACAACCTGGTTGCCATCTGCCTGCCACCGGGCGCCGACATGGTGGTTGCCATGCTGGCAGCGCTCAAATGCGGTGCCGCCTATGTGCCCATGGATCCTAAATATCCCTTGGGCCGGTTGACCCATATGCTGTCCAACAGCAATCCGGCGGCCTTGGTGACAACCGCTGCCGTGCAGCCGGCCATCGCGGCCGCCTGCCCGGTGCTGGACATGGCCAGCCCTGAGCTGATCCGTATGCTGGCAAGCCAGCCACAGACACCGCCTCAGCGTGAGCTGCAGCGGGTGGATGGGCCAGCCTATGTGATCTATACCTCGGGATCGACAGGCGCCCCCAAGGGCGTGGTGATTACCCAGCGGCAGATGATGGCAGCGCTTGCCAGCCGGTTCGCGCTCTATGAGGCGCCCACCTCGGCGCTGCTGCTCAATTCCATCTCTTTCGACTCTTCCATTCCGACCATTTTCGGCACCTTGCTGACAGGGGGCCGCCTTTGCCTGTGTGATGACAGCCAGCGGCGAGATGCGGCGGCCATTGCCGAGCTGATTGAGCGCTGGCAGGTCAGCCATCTTCTCAGCCTGCCGTCCGTCTATTGCGCAGTGCTGGATTTCATCGATGGTGAGGTGATTAGCGGCCGCAGCCTGAGGGCAGTCATTCTGGCGGCGGAGATGTTTACCACGGCAGTCAAGGCCCGGCATTTTGCCCATCCCACCATACGGGCCAAGTTGTACAACGAGTATGGGCCGACTGAGTGCAGCGTGTGGAGCACCTACTACCTGTGCGATCCCGCAGTCGCAGAGACCACCGTGCCCATAGGCCGTAGCCCAGGCCATGCCCGCCTGTATGTGCTGAACCAGGCGCGCGAGCTGGCGCCTATCGGTGTCGAGGGTGAGCTGTACATCGGCGGCGATGGCGTAGGGGCAGGCTATCTGCACCAGCCGGAGCTAACGGCACAGCGTTTCTTGCCCGACCCCTATGCGGCGCAGGCGGATGCACGCATGTACCGCTCTGGTGACCGGGTGCGTTGGCGCGCCGATGGCGAGCTGGAGATACTAGGCCGTATCGATAACCAGGTGAAGCTGCGCGGCTATCGCATTGAGCTAAGCGAAATCGACACGGCACTGGAGCGGCATCCTGCAGTGGTCCGTGCGGTAGCCAGGGTGGTTGATGACAAGCTGGTGGCCTATGTCAGCTTGGCGGCCGGCAGCGATGCCCGCCTGGATACATCAGAAGCCCGGCGCTTCCTGGCGGATGGTTTACCGGACTTCATGCTGCCGCAACTGGTGGTTGAACTGGAGCACCTACCGCTGCTGCCCAACGGCAAGGTGGATCTGTCGCGTCTGCCCATTCCGCAGCCGGCAGCCTTCGAGACAGGCCAGCGGCGGCCAGCCAATGCCACGGAGCAGCAGGTACATGATGCCTGGTGCGCTGTGCTCAAGGCCGAATCCATCCCGGTCGATCAAGACTTCTTCTCGCTGGGTGGCGACTCTATCCTGCTGCTGAAGCTGAGTGCGCATCTGAATCGGCAGGGGCTGCGTTTCTCAGCCAAGGACTTCTACGCAGAACCCACCATAGTGGCCATGGCACGCCTGGTCGAAGGGGTGGTGCAAGCGCCAGTCCAGTACCTGCCATCGCAGGGTGAGCAGGCCTTGCACCCGATGCAGGCCTGGCTCCTGGGTGGTGATGCCACTGATCTGCACCATTTCAACCAGTCGGTAATGCTTGAGCTCAATGCTGATTTTTCGCTGGCGCATGCTGAACTGGCCCTGGCCGCACTGTTTGACCGTCACGATGTGCTCAGACTCCGCTTTGACATGGATGCTCAAGGTCATTGGCGGGCAAGCTACCGCACCGACACAGCCGCGTTGGTGACAGCCAGCCTCAGTACCCAGACCGTCGCTGCGCAAGGCCAGGGACTGGGGTTGGCCGTAGAGCGGGAAGCCGGCCTGATCCAGCAATCGCTGACCTTGGACGGCCCGCTGATGCGAGTGGTGCACCTGCAGCTGGACGACGGCACGGCGCGGCTGTTGATCGTGGTGCACCACCTGGTGGTCGACGGTATCTCCTGGCGCGTGCTGCTGCAGGATTTTGAGCTGGCCTATCGCCAGGCTGAAGCGGGTGCCGACAGGGTGTTGCCAGCACGGCCCGCCTCGTTCCAGCAGGCGGTGGCGCTGTTGCAGCAGCGCGCGGTTGACACCGACGTGCTGGCCGAAATGCCCTGCTGGGAAGCCGTGCTTGCCCACACGCCAAACGACTGGGGTACACCGGCAGTGGGTCTGGGTACCTTCGC
This sequence comes from Chitinimonas sp. JJ19, assembly GCF_036961565.1. Classification (NCBI taxonomy): domain Bacteria; kingdom Pseudomonadati; phylum Pseudomonadota; class Betaproteobacteria; order Neisseriales; family Chitinibacteraceae; genus Chitinimonas; species Chitinimonas sp. JJ19. The sequence goes on along the minus strand of NZ_JBAMDD010000005.1, from coordinate 272,514 downwards.
CGACGAAGCAACCGAGACCCTGGTACTGGACCAGGCACTCACCGAATGCCTGCTCACCAGCAGCCATCTGGCCTACGGCATGAACATCGAGGAAACGCTGATGGCCGCGCTGCGCCATGCCTGCCATGCCTGGCGTGGTGTGACACGGCTGGCCGTGGTCATGGAGGGGCATGGCCGGGGTGAGTTGGGCGAGGTGCTTGATGTGGGTGAGACCGTAGGCTGGTTCACCGCTACCTATCCCTGGGTGTTTGGTGATGCTGCGGCAGACCTGGCCGAGTTGTTGCGCGATACCAAGGAGCAACTACGCGGCATACCGGCCAAGGGCGAGCACTATGGCGTGCTGAAGTATCTTTCCAGCCAGGGAACGCGGCTGGACGACAGCGGCTTCAGGGCGGGCGCCATTTCCTTCAACTATCTGGGGCAGTTTGATCAGGTCGTCAATGCCGGGGGCATGTTCCGGCCGGCCAGAGAGAGGCCCGGACGTAACATCTCCGCTGATCGACGGCGCGATGTCCTGCTGGCGTTGGACGGGCTGGTGTCGGGGGGGCAGCTGCGCTTCAGCATCAAGTACAACCAGCATCAATTCGACAGTCAGGCCATAGGCGAGCTGGTGGCCCAACTGCGGGCGTCCATTGTTGCCCTGGCGGATTATTGGCAGCGCCATCCGCTGCGGCAGCTGACGCCCAGTGATGTGAGCCTGGTATCCCTGACGCAGGGTGAGCTGTCGCAATGGCAGGCGCAATGGCCGGCACTGAGCGACGTGCTACCCGCCACCGGCAGTCAGCAGGGCATGCTCTATCAGTCGCTGCGGGATGCAGGGCAGCGACAAGGCGCCTTTGTGAATCAGCTGGTATTCGATCTCGATGGTCAGCTGGACATGCTGCGTCTGCAGCAGGCCTTCGCCAGCCTGCCGCATCGGCATGACGTATTCCGCGCTGCCTTTGTGCCCATGCAGCGCGGTGGCATGGCCATGTTGTTGCAGGCAGCCGAGCAGGTCACCCTGCCGTTCTGCAACGAAGATCTGGCGCATCTGTCCTCGGCTGAGCAGGAGGCGATCATCGCCGCCGAGATGGCCGAGGACCGCAGGCAGGGCTTTGATATCGGTGTGGCACCACTCAGCCGCGTCACCCTATGGCATCTCGGGGCTGGCCGCTACCGCGTACTGTGGACGACCCACCACGCCATCATCGACGGCTGGAGCCTCCCGCTGGTGTTCCGCTCACTGCTCGATAGCTACGCGCAGGCCGGCCAATTGCCGCCGCCAGGGCGTCAGTTCAAGCACTACCTGCATTGGCTGCAGCATAGGGATGTGGGTGCCGCCAAGGTGTATTGGCAGCGTCAGCTGGCAGCCATGGACGCACCCTGCCTGCTGCCCAACGACGGTGGTATCGAGGCCGTGCCCATGGCAGGCAACCAGAAGCATACGCTGGGGGCAGAGCAGTTTGCGCGGCTTGATCAGCTGGCCAAGGCCAAGGGGGTGACGCTCTATAGCCTGGCGCAATGTGCGTGGGCCTATCTGCTGCACCTCTACACCGGTAGGTCGCAAGTCTGTTTTGGTTCGGTCACGGCCGGCCGGCCGGCCGAGCTGGCGGGGGCGGACGCCATGGTGGGCCTGTTCATCAACACCATGCCGGTGGTGCTGGCGGTGGATGGGGCGACGACGCTGGGAGACTGGCTGAAGACCGTACACCAGTCCCACCTGCAACGGCTGGAACAGGGCTATCTACCCCTGCCCGACATCCTGGCGCAATCACCGCACGGGTCGCGCACCGCCTTGTTCAACAGCGTACTGGTCTATGAAAACTATCCGGTTGACAGCATCCGTGAGGCGGTCGGTCACAGCAGCGGCCTGCGCCTGAGCAGTCTGCGCAGCGAAGAGAGTACGGGAACCGGGCTGACGCTGGTGCTGATGCCCAGCCAGACGCTGACGCTCAAGCTGCAATACCAGACCGGGGAGTTCTCTCACGCCTGTGCCCAGCAGATCCTGGCGCATTTCACCAGCTTGCTGGCTGCCATGCCGGAGTTGGTCGATGGCCCGGTACATGGGCTGGATGACGCCATACACCAGCCCGAGGTGCCGGCAGAGATCAGCGATGCCGAATTGCTGTCGCTGCTTAGCGAGCTTGATGCCGTATCAGAAGAATAATCAGGGAGCAATACGATGATGAAGCAGGAACACACCAAGCCCGCGCTGCAGGTGTCGGACGAAGCGCGCGCACGATTGGCACAACTGACGCCGGAACAACGCCAACGGCTGCTGGCCCTGGCCCGTCAGGCTAACGATACAGGCAAGCTGCATGGCCGTTTCGAGGACTGGGCCAAGCGCAGACCGGATGCGATCGCGGTCAGTTGTGATGGAATGCAGCTGAGCTATGGCGAACTGGATGCCCAGGCCGATGGGCTGGCAAGGCATATCGTCGCCGCCGGCGTAAAGCCGGGCGAGCTGGTGGCGATCACGCTGGATCGTGGGCTGCCGCTGGTCGTTGCCATACTGGGCGTGCTCAAGGCGGGCGCAGCCTACCTGCCTATCGACCCTTCGGTGCCGGAGGAGCGCCAGCGCTTTATCCGGGAGGACGCACAAGCCCGCCTGGTGCTGTCGGTCTCCCGTTACCAGGCCGCCCTGGCAGACTGCGGTACGCCGGTGCGCTTGCTGGATGAGGTGGCAGAGCCCGTACCGGACGTGGTTTTGCCCGAGGTCACGGGCAAGGATCTGGCCTATGTGATCTACACCTCCGGTTCAACCGGTAAACCCAAGGGCGTGATGGTTGAACATGGCAACGTAACACGCCTGTTTACCAGCACCGAGCGGCATTTCGGCTTCTCGGAACAGGATGTCTGGAGCCTGTTCCATTCCTATGCCTTTGATTTCTCTGTCTGGGAGATATGGGGGGCGCTCCTGTATGGCGGCCGCCTGGTTATCGTGCCGTATGAGGTATCGCGCACGCCTGCTGCTGTGGCCGACTTGCTGCTGCAGGAGGGCGTGACCGTGCTCAACCAGACGCCGACGGCTTTCTCCAACCTGATGACCGAGCTGCTGGCCAGGAATGATGCCGGCAAGCTGCGCTATGTCATCTTTGGCGGCGAGGCGCTGGAACCCATGCGGCTGGCGCGCTGGGTGGCTCGTTTCGGCGATGCGACGCCGGCCTTGGTCAATATGTACGGGATTACCGAAACCACCGTGCACGTGACCTACAAGCGCGTGCTGGCACAGGATGTTGAACAGGGCATCAGCGATATCGGCCTAGCCCTGGATGACCTCAAGCTATATGTCCTGAACGAGCGCCAGAAGCCGGTGCCACAGGGCGTGGTCGGCGAGCTGTATGTGGGCGGGGCAGGCGTCAGTCGCGGCTACCTGAATCGCCCCGAGCTGACGGCCGAGCGGTTTATCGACAATCCCTTTGGCGAAACCGGCCGTCTGTATCGCACCGGTGATCTGGCACGCAAGCGGGAAGGTGGCGTACTTGAATACATCGGCCGCAATGACGGCCAGGTCAAGCTACGCGGCTTTCGCATCGAATTGGGTGATATCGAGCGGCATCTGATCGGCCACGAGGCGGTCAGGGATGCGGTGGTCACGCTCATGGGCCAGGGCGAGGAGCGCAGCCTGGCGGCCTACCTGGTGCTGGGTCAGCCGGTGAGCGAGGACTGGAAGTCCAGCTTATACCGCTATCTGGCAGGCGTGCTGCCGGACTACATGATTCCCTCCCATGTGGTGCCCCTGGCGGTGCTGCCGCAGACCAATAATGGCAAGATAGACCGGGATAGCCTGCCCGAACCGGGCAGTGATGATGTCTGGCAGCAGCGCTACGTCGCCCCGGTCACCGAGGCAGAGCAAGTGCTGTGCAGACTGGTCGGTGAGCTGCTGCAGCTGGAGCGGGTAGGCACGCACGATAACTTCTTCGCCTTGGGTGGCGATTCCTTGAAAACCGTCAACCTGGTTGCCAGCGCCAAGGCGGCAGGCAGGCATATGACGGTAGCGGATGTGTTCGATTGCCCCTGCATTGCCGATCTGGCGCTGCGGCTGCAACAGGATGCCGCGCCCGGCGAGCGGGTTGTCGGCGCGTTTGACCTGATATCCGAGGCAGACCGTGCGCGCCTGCCCGACGGCATAGAGGCAGCGTATCCCATGTCGCGGCTACAGCAAGGCATGGTGTATCACAACCTGGCCAGCAGCGATAACTCGCTGTACCACAATGTGCTGAATCAGCGTTATCGCGGCGGGCTGGACATAGCGCGCATGCGTAGCGCCATGCGCAATGTGATGGCTGCCCACGAGATACTCCGCACCTCCTTCCAGCTGCATGGCTATGCCGAACCCTTGCAATTGGTGCATGCCTGTGTGGAACCACCTATCCATGTCTACGACTTGCGGGCGATGTCGGCCGAAGCGCAGCATGCCCATCTTGCCGCTGAACTCGACCGGTTGCGCCTGCAAAGGCTGGACCTGGCTGCGCCGCCCTTGTTCCAGGCACACGCCTACCTGATTGCCGAGGGCGAGCTGGAGCTTATCTGGCTGGAGCACCACGCCATACTGGATGGTTGGTCGCTGGCCAGCTTTATGACCCAACTGATGACGGAGTACGCGACGCTGGCGCAGCAAGGCGTCAGCGCGCAGCAATTGCCCCCCGCGCCTTACCGGCTGCTGATCGAAGCGGAGCAGGCTGCACTGGCAGACCCGGCGCAGGCCGCGTTCTGGTCGTCCTATATGGCAGACGCACCCTACACCCAGCTACACACCGAGCATGGCGGGGACCAATCGGCCAAGCAGATCTCGCCGGTTGAGATTCCTGCCGCGCAATTCGCGCATTGCCGCCGGCTGGCCGGCGCCCTGGGCGTGCCGTTGAAGTCCTTGTTCCTGGCGGCCTATGCCAAGGTGATCAGCCTGTTCAGCGGTGAGCTCGATGTGCTGGTGGGGCTGACCACCCACGGTAGGCCTGAGATCGCTGGTGGCGACCACCTGCTGGGCTTGTATGTGTCTACCCATCCACTACGGCTCGATTGCGGGCCGGCTAGCTGGGCTGAACTGGTTAGCCGTTGCTATCGGGCTGAAGCGGATATCTGGGCCAAACGTTTCTATCCGCTATCCGAGATCAAGCGTTTGCACGCAGACAGGGAGCTGTTTGAAACCAGCTTTACCTACAACCACTTTTCAGTGACGGAGCAGGCAGAAGATATCGGTATCGAGGCAACCCGCAGCAAGCGGGCGTTCGAGTTCGAAAGCACGGGCCTGGGCGTCGCTTTCGTGGTGATGGACATGAAGCGCGACGTTGGCCAGATACATGTGTCGTTTGATGCCGCGCGGTTTGATGCAGGCTTCGCCCGGCGCGTGCAGCACTATCTCTGTCTGGCACTGGCCCAGATGGTCGAGGGGATGGATGCGGCGGCCCGGCTGCTGAGTCAGGACGATGCCGCGCTGATGGCAAGGCTGGCCGCCATGCCTGGGCCGACAGCTACCTCTGATAGCCTGATGTCGGTCTTTACGGCACTGGCGCAAGAGCATGCAGACTTTCCGGCCATCAAGCAGGGCGGACAGTGGCTCAGCTATGCCGAGTTGAGCGCACGTATCGCCATAGCGGCACAACAGCTACGGCAACTGGGCATACAAGCCGGTCAGCTGGTGGGCTTTGATACCCAGCCCTCGGTGGACATGGTGATTGCGCTGCTGGCCACCTGGCGATTGGGTGCGGTGTTCGTACCGCTGGACCCGGAGCAAAGCCAGTCTCGCCTGTACGACATCGTGACTGAGTCGGGCCTGCGGCATATCGTGGCCGATTCTGACCGTTGGGTAGGCAGCTTGCCGGAAGGCGTGCAGGTCCATCTGCTGCAGGCCATGGCTGCGGCCAGCAACGAGGGGGAGGCACCACCAGCGATGCCCGTGGTGCTGTCGGACGATTTGGCCTATGTGATCTACACCTCCGGCTCGACCGGGCGCCCCAAGGGCGTCACGATCAATCATGGCAATGCCTTGGCTTTCCTGGGGGCAATCCAGCGCCGCTATGGACTGCAGTCCGGTGAACGTCTGCTGCAGATATCAAATACCGGCTTCGACGTCTTTATCGAAGAACTGCTGGCCAGCCTGTTCAGCGGCAGCACCCTGGTGTTGCGCGAGACACCCCGGCTACCCGATGCGGCGGAGTTCTGGGCCTTGGTCGGCAGCGAGCGCATCAACGTGCTGTCCTTGCCAACAGCCTATTGGAACCTGCTGTGTACCGAGTTGCCTTCAGAGGCGGCAGCGCTCGACTGCCTAAGGGTTTGCGCCGTGGGTGGCGAGGCCATGCCGCGTGAGCAGGCAGACCGCTGGCTAAGCCGGTTTGGCGGGCAGGTGGCCCTGCTCAACGTCTATGGCCCCGCTGAGGCAACGGTGACGGCAACGACCTTCGATGTTCGCATCTTGGCGGCCGAGCCTGATCGCTACAGCGGTGTGCCCATAGGCCAGCCCCTGGACAACGGTCCCTGCTGGGTGCTGGGCAAGGATATGCAGCCTTTGCCGCAAGGCGTGGTAGGCGAGCTGCATATCGGTGGCTTGTCCTTGTCGCCGGGCTACCTCAATCAACCGGAACAGACCCAGCAGCGCTTCGTGCAGCTGCTTCTGGACGGGATGCCGTCGCAGCGCGTCTATCGCACGGGCGACCTGGTCCGGCTACTGGCAGATGGGCAGCTTGAGTTCGTTGGCCGCAAGGATGGCCAGGTCAAGATCAGGGGCTTCCGCGTCGAGATCGAAGAGGTGCGGCAGGTCATCGGCGAGGTGCCTGGTGTGGTGCAGTGCTTTGTCATGCCGGTGCAAGGAATATCGGGCGCCAAGCAACTGGCAGCCTATGTCGTGCTGGATGGGGCCGGGCTGGATGGCGTCATCGCCCAGGTAAAGGAACGGTTGCCCGGCTACATGCGGCCCGCGTCGTGGGCCTGCCTGGAGTCGCTGCCCATGACCGCCAATCGCAAGGTGGATATCAAGGCACTTCCTCTGCCCGAGTTCAACCCACAAGACCGCTATGTGGCGCCTGCCAACGCACTGGAACGCGAAATACAAAGCCTGTGGGAAGGCGTGCTTGAGCGCACGGCGCTCAGCGTGGATGCCGATTTCTTTGCCCTGGGCGGGCATTCCCTGCTGCTGACACGCCTGTTGCTGCGTATCAGCCAATCATGCGATGTGGCGCTATCGATGGCTGAATTGATGCGTGCGCGCACCATACGCGAGATGGCCGAGCTGATTGCCGCCACGCGCAGCATTCGCCTGTCGCTTGAGCACGCCGAGCCGCAGGCGAGTGAAGAGATGGAGTGGTAGGCCATGACAGATGCCATTGCAGTGATCAACCGCCTGAACGCGCTGGGCGTACAGTTGCGCATCAAGGACGGCAAGCTGGTGACACGGGCTGCGCAGGGGGTCATTACCGAGGAACTGGGGGCGCTGATCAGGCAGCACCGGGACGCCTTGCTAGCCCTGCTGATCCAGCACGAATCACGTGAGAAGCATGGTGCGCCACCGATCAGCGCCGGTACGCATCAACACTATCCTCCTTCCTATGCCCAGCGGCGCCTGTGGCTGTTGGACCGAATGAACGGCGTAGGTGCCAGTTACAACATGCCCGTGGCACTGCGGGTGGATGGCAAGCTTGACCGTCTGGCCGCGGTACAGGCGTTCCAGGCCATCATCGAGCGCCATAGCGTGCTGCGTACGGTATATGTCGAGCAGGATGGCGAGCCCCTGTGCCAGGTGCGCGACGATACCCGGTTTGAGCTGGGATATCTGGAACTGCCGGCAGGCCCGAGCCAGGCGACGGACTTGCAGGCGCTCATGGCCGCCGAGTGCGCGCGTCCCTTCCAGCTGGCGACCGACCTGCTGCTGCGCGCGACGCTGGTGCGGTTGTCCGACGAGCAGCATGTGCTGCTGTTGAACATGCACCACATTGCGTCTGATGGCTGGTCCATGGGCGTTCTGGTGGCCGAGTTCACGCAACTGTATGCCGCTGCCACGCAGGGGCGGGCGGTGTCGCTGCCGGTGCTGACCGCACAGTACGGCGACTACGCCGTCTGGCAGAGCGCCTGGCTGGCACAAGGGGGGCTGAACCGCCAGCTCGACTATTGGCGGCAGCGCCTGGATGGTATTCCACACCTGCATGGTCTACCGACCGACCTTCCCCGGCCCAGCGTGCAGCGCTACGACGGCGCAGTCCATGCCAGCACCTTGGATGGGGCAAGCACGGGCAGGTTTTGGCAGCTCTGCCGCGACAGCGGCACGACGCCCTTTATAGGCCTGCAACTGGCATTTGCCATACTGCTGTCGCGCTGGAGCAATGAGCGCGAGGTGGTTTTCGGCACGCCGATTGCCAATCGCCTGCGTCCCGAGCTTGAAGGTTTGATCGGTTTCTTCGTCAATACCCTGGTGCTGCGCAATACGATCGATGCCAGCAGTTCGTTCCGGCTTGCCCTAGCAGAAGCTGCGACGCGGATCGCTCAGGATTATGGCAATCAGGACGTGCCCTTCGATCTGCTGGTGGAAACCTTGAATCCAGAGCGTTCCAGCAGCCACCCGCCGCTGGTGCAGATCATGTTTGCCATGCAGAACAACCAGTCGGCTGCCGTGACGCTGGATGGCTTGGCGCTGTCGGCCGTCACCATGCCGGCCCACACGGCCAAGTTCGATCTGACCTTGAGTGTGGCCGAGCATGACGGCGGGCTGGCCCTGCAATGGGAGTACTGCAGCGCCTTGTTCAAGGCTGAAACCATAGCGCGCATGGCGGCGCAGTTTGACCTGCTGCTGCAGTCGCTGGTGGCCTTGCCGGATACGCCGCTGGCAGAAATAGACATGTTGCCGGCCAGCGAACGCCAACTGCTGCTGGGAACATTGGCAGGCGGTGCACCGTCCGGGGTGACAGGCTCGGTACCGCAGGTCTTCTTCGAACAGGTAAGGTGCTATCCGGATCGACCTGCCTTGGTCGACGGCGAGCAGACCCTGAGTTACGCCGAACTGGGCATGCGCGTGCGCCAGCTGGCGGAGGTGCTGACACAGCATGGCTTGCACGACGAACAGCCGGTCGGCCTCTATCTGGAGCGCGGTGCCGACATGGTGGTGGCGATGCTGGCGGTGTTGCTGGCGGGGGCCGCCTACGTGCCGCTTGATACCGCTGCGCCCATGGAGCGCATAGGCCTGATCATCGAGGATGCGGGTTGCGAGCTATTGCTGTGTTCCCGCCGGACAGCGCCCTTTGTGGCGAGCCTGGCAGCCACCCTGGTCGTAGGTGAGTACAACGGCGCGGTTAGCCTTGATGCGCCGCTCGCCATGCCTGCTGCAGGCGATGGCCGGCGCCTGGCCTACTTGATGTACACCTCGGGTTCCACAGGCATGCCCAAGGGTGCCATGGTTGAGCAGCGCGGAATATTGCGCTTGGTTTGTGCGCCTGACTATCTCGACATCACCCCTGCCGACATTGTTGCCCAGGCTTCCAGCAGTGCCTTTGATGCCACCACCTTTGAAGTCTGGGCAGCACTGCTTAACGGTGCCTGCCTCTGCTTCATCCCTACCGACACGCTGCTGGACCCTGCCGCCCTGGAGGCGACACTCGCCCAGCAGCGTATCAGCGTCCTGTGGATGACCACGGCGCTGTTCAACCAGACGGCGGCCTTGAGGCCAGGCATGTTTGCCGGTCTAAGGTGCTTGCTGTTTGGCGGCGAAAAGGCAGAGACGCAATCGATCAACCGTGTCGTGGCGGCCGGCAAGCCACGCCATCTGCTCAATATGTATGGCCCCACGGAGAACACCACCTTCACCACCGGCTACGAGGTGCAGGCGGCCTTGCCGCATGCCTGCCCCATAGGGCGCCCGATCAGCGGTACCCGTTGCTATGTGCTGAGCAGCCAGCAAGAGCTGCTTCCCTATGGGGCCGTGGGCGAACTGCATGTGGGAGGAGAGGGCGTCGCCCGTGGCTACCTGAACCGCCCAGAACTGAACGCAGAGAAATTCCTGCGCGACCCCTTTGCCCCAGGCGGCACGCTGTATCGAACCGGCGACCTGGTGCGCTGGCTGGCTGATGGCACCTTGCAGTATCTCTCGCGCATGGATCATCAAGTGAAGATACGCGGCTTCCGCGTGGAGCTGGGCGAGCTTGAACATGCCCTGCTGGATCTGGGCATGGTGAGCGAGGCCATGGTCATGGCCTGTGAGCATCCTCAGAAGGGTAAGTACCTGGCTGCCTACGTCGTGCCGGCGCAGGGTGTGCAGTGCACTGCAGCCAAGCTGCGGGCCGCACTGCAGATACGCCTGCCCGCCTATATGTTGCCAGCGGCCATCGTGCTGTTGCCTGCCATGCCTATCAGTGCCAACGGCAAGGTTGACCGCCATCGCCTCCCACCCGCCGAGCCCGCCATGCTTGCCGAGGCCGGGCAGGTGGCCGTGCAGGGCGCGCTGGAAACCGCCCTCGCAGGCATCTGGTGTGATGTCTTGGGGTTGACCACGGTAGGTGCGACCGACAGTTTCTTCGAACTGGGCGGCAATTCATTGCTGATGATGCGGCTGTGCAGCCGGGTGCGTGATGAGCTGGAGGTGGACGCGGCTTTCGCGGTGTTCCTGGGGCAGCCTACCATTCGGCAGCAGGCGGCCTGGCTGTCGGTGCAGGACAAGCAGGCAACGGGGCGGGCGATCGAACCGCAGCCACCTGCCGAGGACTATCCTTTGTCGTTCTCCCAGCAGCGCTTGTGGTTCGAGGCACTGCTGGGCAATAGCACAAGCTACAACCTGCCGGTAGCGCTGAAACTGGATGGTAGGCTGGACACCGGAGCGCTGGCCGCAGCGCTGCAAGCACTGGTCTCCCGCCATCAGATACTTCGCAGCCGCTACGTCAGCAGGCAAGGCATTGGCCGCCAGCAGATCGCGCCGCTTTCCGCTTGGTCCATGGTGCAGGTGGACTTGAGCAGCCATGCCCAGCCCATGGCTGTGTGCATGCTGGCGCTGCAGCGCGAGGTACTGCAGCCCTTCGATCTGGAGCAAGGCCCGGTATTCACGGCGACGCTGTTTCGCTTGGCTGACAACGAGCATGTGCTGCTGCTGAACATGCATCATATCGTTGCCGATGGGTGGTCCATGCAAGTCATCTCGGCGGAGCTGGTGGGGTTTTACCGGGAACGGGTGCAGCATGAGACAGACACGGCCATGCCGCCGCTCCCCATACAGTACACCGACTTTGCTGTCTGGCAGCGTGCCCAGGCTCAGGACGATACGGCGACACACGGCCTGGCCTACTGGGTGGAGGCGTTGGCTTTCTTGCGCGAGCTGCCGCTGCTGCCTACCGACGGCCCACGACATGCCGCGGCGAGCTATCCATTGGGTGAGTCCAGCTTCGCCATGGATGCCGACACGACAGCGGCGCTCAAGCGTATTGCGGTTGAGTACGATACCTCGCTGTTTGTGGTGCTGCTGGCCATCTACAACCTGGTCATCGCCGACTACAGCAAACAGGACAGAGTCGTGGTGGGTACCGACATGGCAGGTCGCGACCATGCGGAGACAGAGCGCCTGGTCGGCTTGTTCGTGCACCAGCTCGCCATCGCCACCGACCTGCGTGATTGCAGCGATTTCCCCCAGCTGCTGCAGCGTACCCGGACCAATACGCTGGAGGCTTACGGCTACAAGCATGTGCCCGTTGAGCAGATCGTTTCCGCCTTGGGGCTGGAGCGCGGCCTCTCCCAGCATCCGTTGTTTCAGACCAAGCTGGTGTTCCAGAACTTCCCGGCATCTGGCGAAGCTGCCATGCCGGAGATCACCTTGCAACGGCTGGTGCTGGGCAGCCGTAGCTGCAAGCTAGACCTGATGCTGACCTTGGCTGAAGCAGACGGTGGGCTGCGGGGGGAGTGGGAGTTCAATGCCGATTACTTCAAGCCGCATACGATCCGCGCCCTGGAAGCCAATCTGCTGAGCATGGCACGGCAGATCGCTGCACAGCCGGGCAGCGCCCTGGCCGCAGTACGCAACACCTTTTCCCAGCGGCAGCGCGATGGGATCGACAGCCTGCGCCAGCGCCTGACGGGCGCCAACCGCCTGCGTAAGCCCATCCCCTCGGTTTCCTCCCACGAAGGAGTTTTGCCATGACGGCTATCGATGTTGCGGCGCGTCTACCGCGCCTGAGTGCGGTGCGTAAGTCAGTTGCAGTGACCGACCTGATCCGGCGTGGCGAGCTGCAAGGCGGACAGACCCGCTTGCGGTTGCTTGAGCCGGCGCATGCTGCAGTCGACCTGATCGGCTGGCTGCAGCAGAACCGTCCCGAAGTGGAGGCAGCGCTGCTGCAGTATGGTGGCATTGTGTTCCGGGGCTTTGGCGGCGATGGCAATGGCTTGTTCCAGGACCTGGTCAAAGCCACTATTCCGGATATCCAGCCGTATATGGAAGGGGCTACCCCGCGCACCCAGTTGGGTGATGGCGTCTACACCTCCACTGAGTTTCCGCACGATCAGACTATCGCCCAGCACAACGAGTTGTCCTATGTCATGCGCTGGCCGATGAAGATCTGTTTCGCCTGTCGAACCGCACCGGCGCAAGGTGGCGAGACGCCGCTGACGGATGTCCGGCGGGTGCTGGGGAACCTGGATCCAGCCATCGTGCAGCAATTTACCGAGCGTGGCTGGATGCTGATCCGCAACTACGGCAATGGTCTGGGGCCGAGCTGGCGCAAGGCCTTCAATACCGATGACCTGGATGAGGTGCGGCGTTACTGCGCACAGTCAGACATTGACCTCGAAATATTTGACGAGGAGCACATCCGTACTCGGCAGGTGCGGCCAGCGATACGGCAGCACCCCATCAGCGCCGAGCATGTCTGGTTCAACCATATTGCATTCTGGCACCCCAGCAGCCTGCCCGAACCGGTGCGGCAGGGGCTGTTGGCTCAGTTCGACCATGAAGCGCTGCCCTACGCCACCTGCTGGGGCGACGGGCAGCAGATAGACGACGGCATCATTGCCCATATCCATGCCGCCTATCGGCAGGCCACGCTCGTGACGCCCTGGCAGCAAGGCGACATGGTGCTGCTGGACAACATGCTGATTGCCCATGGCCGTCTTCCCTTCCAAGGCCCTCGCGCCATTGTGGTTGCCATGGGCCAGCCCTATGTGCCGGCTCAGGCCGCCCACCCAACCTGGGATAGAACACAGTGAACAACCTTACCGAACCCGTCGTCGCCACACAGGACGGCTTTGCCCTTTCACCCCAGCAGCGCAACCTGTGGACGCTACGCTCCCGCGAGGATAGACCAGTCCATTGCCACGCGATTGCCGGCCACCTGGGCCGCGCACTGGATAGTACGCAACTGCGGCACCGCTTGCTGGCCATGCTGGCCGAACACGAGATACTCCGAACCCGCTTCGCGCGGCAAGCTGGCCTGCGTGAGCCCATACAGGTACCGCTGGCCTATTCGGCCGAGATGCTGAGCTTGCGCGAAGAGGATTGGCGTCACCTGGATGAGGCCACGGTGGCGCAGATGAAGGCTTTGCGTTGGGAAGAAGCCAACGGAATGATGCGGGTGGAAACCGGTATTGCCGCGCTGGCCGCCTTGCTGCCCGATGGTAGGCAGTACCTGATACTGGCTGTTGCCCCGCTGGCGGCAGATGCCCGTACGTTGGTCCAGCTGCTGCAGTTGCTGGGGGGGGCTGCGTTGCCGGAAAACGTCGAGCCTATCCAGTATGCCGACCTGTCGGCATGGCTGGAGGAGGTGGCACAGGCTGACGAGAGTGAGGCTGGGCGGCGTTTTTGGCGTAGCCAGCAGGCAGCGCCCACCGGCAAAGGGCTGGTTTTCGATACGGCCGCGAAGGCCGAACACACTGGGCTGCCGCAGGCACGCCGCGCCCTGCCGGAGGCGCTCTGCCTGGCGCTGGCAAGGCAGGCCGAGCGCTGGGGACTACCGGTGGAGGATTTGTACTTCGGCAGCTGGCTGTGGCTATTGCAGACCTTGAGTGTAGACCAGGCCTTGCCGGCAGTGTCACGCATCCTGGATGGCGTCAGCCTGCCAGAGTTGGCGTACAGCCTGGGGCCGCTGGAGCGGGCGCTGCCATTTGTATTGCCCGAGGGCTGTGATCTGCGCACGCCCGCCAGCTTCCTGGCGGTGGCCCATGCCAGCGCCGAAATGCGAGCGCAACAGGATTGCTTCGTGGTGGAAGGCGGCGGCGACGCTACCCACTACGCCTTCCGCATGCTGAACCTGGCTGGCCAGGTAGCAAGTCTAGACGCGCTGTCTGTAGGCCGCGGCGCTTGCCGGGCAATGGGCTCGGTCTGGCTGCAGCAGGGGTATGGCTGCCTTATGGTGGAGGCGGGCGTAGACAGCTATTCGCAGGCTACTGTCGATTGCCTGGTGGAACAGTGGTGCTGCCTGCTGGCGGGGCTGGCTGACACGGAAGCTGATGCCGAGTTGGGCCTGCGGTTGACGCCTGCCTTGCAGGCGCAGGTACTGGCGCTGGGCCAGGGTGCGGTCGTGCCACTCGAGGCTGACGCCAATGTGGTGGCCTGGTTCGAGTCTGCCCTGGCTGGCACTGGCCACGGGGCGGTGATGGACGATGCGCATCGCAGCGCGCTTGTGGAGATCGACGCACGTGCCAATCGACTGGCCCGGCAACTCCGACAGGAGGGTATAGGCAAGGGACAGCTGGTCGGCCTGTATCAGCGCCGCTCGGTAGGCTACGTCGTGGCGATGCTGGCGGTGCTCAAGGCTGGGGCGGCCTATATGCCGCTGGATAGGGATTACCCGAGCGAACGCCTGGCCTATATGCTGGACAACGCGGGTAGCAGCCTGGTTCTCGTTGAGGGAGATACCCAGCCGCAGCTGTCCGGGGCCTATGCTGGCAATGCCCGGTTCGTTGCCTTGGCCGAACTGGAAAGGACCGCTGCAACGCAGCAGGACACACCGCTTGGTGTGGCGATAGCGGGCGAAGATCTGGCCTATGTGCTGTACACCTCGGGCTCCACCGGCACGCCCAAGGGGGTGATGATTCCGCACCGTGCCCTGTTCAACCATATGCGCTGGATGATAGGGCGTTTCGATTTCTCCGCTGACGATGTCTTTCTGCAGCGTACCTCGTCCAGCTTCGATGCATCGGTCTGGGAGTTCTGGGCGCCGCTGCTGGTAGGCGGCACGATGGTCATAGCCAGGCAGGACAATGCCTACGACCTGGCCTACCTGATGGATCTGATGGCGCAGCGCGAGGTGACGGTAGCGCAATTCGTGCCTTCGCTGCTGGATACCCTGGTGGATTACCCGGCGTTTACGGCACTGCCTGCGCTGAAGCAAGTGTTTGCCGGCGGCGAAGCACTTACCCGACGCCTGCGGCAGAAATGCTTCGCCAGGCTGTCGGCCAGCCTCTGCAATCTGTATGGCCCTACAGAGGCCTGCATCGACGCTACCTATCAGCTATGTAGCCCCGATGATGGCGAGGCTGCCGACATAGGCAGCCCCATCGACAATACCCAGATCATCGTGGTGGATGCGCAGGGGCGCCTGGCAGGCATCGGTATCGCTGGCGAGCTGTGCATAGGGGGGGCAGGCCTGTTTTCGGGCTACCTGAACCGTCAGGATCTGACCGATGAAAAATGCTTCATGCCAGATGGCCTGGACCAGCTGTTCTACCGGACTGGGGATCTCGCCCGGTTGCTGCCTGATGGAGCGCTTCGCTACCTGGGACGGATGGATCAGCAGGTGAAGCTGCATGGCCAGCGGATCGAGCTGACGGAAATCGACGCTGTACTGAGCACTGCACCCGGCGTGCAGCGGGCCATCACAGTCGTGGCCGAGGGGGCGCAATTGGTGGCCCTGGTGCAATGCCAGGCGACGACTACCCAGGCGCAACTGCTAGCCCATGCGAGCCAGTTCCTGCCCGCTTACATGGTGCCGTCGCGCACCCTGGCCATTGAGCAGTTTCCGCACTTGCCCAATGGCAAGCTGGACCGTGCTGCAATGGTGAAGCTGGCCGAAGCTGCGGAGGAGCGGACTACCCTGGAGCTGCCGCAGACACGCCTGGAGCAGGTGCTGCTGCAGATCTGGCAGCAGGTGTTGCGGCGCACCGAGATCAGTGTCACTGACCGATTCTTCGCCGTCGGCGGCGATTCCATCCGCAGCATCCAGGTCGTCTATGAGGCTAGTCAGCAAGGGCTGGCACTCACGGTCATGGATATTTTCAAGTTCCAGACCATCCGTGCGCTGGCCAGCTACCTGGCCAGTGGCGGTGTGGCCAAGACGGCCCAGCACACCATCCCTGCGGGCGATCCTGTGCCGAACGGATTGCGGCAGCTTTATGAGGATGTCTATCCGGCTACCGAGATGCAGCGCTACATGATAGCGAGATATGCCGAGGATAGCGCCCGGCACGGCATCTTCCATGCCCAGCAGGCCCTACGCATCCACATGCCTGGGCTGGATATCGGGGCACTGGCAGAGGCTATTGTTGCAGCCAGCGATGCCCCCAACTTCAAGACCCGTTTTGTCGCTCACGGCAGTGCCTGCTTTCAGGTGCAACTGCCCGCATCGGGCGTGATGGTCGTCCAGCGCGACTTGCGAGCACTGGATGCGGTAGCGCAAGGCGAGGCAGTACAGCGATGGCTGGAGGAAGACCGGCAAAACGGCTTTGATCCATTCGATCTCTCCGCACCGCTGGCACGTGCCGCAATCATGCAGCTGGCCGCCGACCAGGCCGAGGTGGTGTTCTCCAACCATCATGCCATTCAGGATGGCTGGGGTAATGTGGTGTTCCTGAACCGGGTATCGCGGCACTACCGTGATGCTGTGCAGGGCGTGGAGACGGTCGCATTGGCGCCAGTCAATGTATGTAAGGAATACGCACTGATACAGCATGCACTGGTGCAAGACCCGGAACAGACGGCTTTCTGGCGGCAGCGGATGGCAGGGATGTCCGCCAGCTATCCCATCACCGCTGCGGTGGCCGGGCCGCGCTATGCGGCCCAGACCCAAGCCATTGATACGGGCTTGGTGCAGGCCGTCAACCAACTGGGGCAGGCTCACAACCTCACGGCCAAGGCGATCTTTCTGACCGCCTATATGCAAGCACTCCAAGCGCGGGGGCTAAATCCCGTCATCGGTGTTGTCAGCAATGGTCGCAGCGAGCAGTTGTCGGATCCGTTCCAGGCCATGGGCCTGTACTGGAACCTGATGCCATTCGGTACGCGTCTGCCCGAAGGCGAGGGCGTAGATCGCAGCATCTGGGTGCAGGCGCAATTGATGGGGCTGGAGCCCTATGCCCGCTTCCCGCTGCCATGTATCGAAGCCCTGGGCGAGCCTGCGCAGCGTATCGGGGCCAGCTTCAACTTCGTCAATTTCCATAACGAAGATCTGGGTGAGGGTAATGCAGCCATCACCGGCACCTACGCGCTGGATAACTTTGGCTTCCCCCTCGGCATCACGCTGGGCGTCGAACCGGATGGCGGCGTTTCCTGCCTGCTGCAACTGGATCGGGGCCTGGCTTTTGGCTTGCCGGACTTCTTCGCGACCTACACACAGTCGCTTTGCAACCTCACTGGCCATGTGCTGGCTAGCCTATCCTGAATTCGGACGATAACTCATGCTTTCTTACTTCATCAGGAAACTCGGGAAACTTCTGCTACTCGCCACGGTGAGCAGCGGTATCTCCGCCTTGCTGGCACTTAGCCTGTTCAGCATGATCTCGCAGACCAAGGGCGGGGCTTCCCTGCCATACAGCCCGCTGTACTACGGCGCAGTCTGGGGTATCTGGCTGCTCATGACGATAGGTACCTCCACACTGCTGTCGCGTTTGAGTGCCGATGCGGTATTCCAGATCCGCGTTTCGCTGATTCGGCGGATATTGGGCACGGCCTATGACAAGCTGGAACAGGCGGGTTCGTCCCGGCTCTACAATGTACTGATCAGCGACGTGACCAGCATTTCCAATGCGTTCTCCGAGTTGCCCACCTTTATCTTCAATCTGATCTTGCTGGTCAGCTGCCTCTCCTACCTGGCCTATCTTTCACCCATGCTGTTCGGTGTGCTGGCGGTGGCGATAGGTATCTCCTTCGTGGTGTCGCGCACCTTGATAGGCAAGCTTGCCCGGCGTAGCCGCGAAATGCGCGATAGCCAGGACGCCATGATGGATGGCTACAAGGGCATGCTGGAGGGCAGCGCCCAACTGGCGGTGGATGCAGCACGCAAGCAGCACTACTACGAGCATGATCTGCAGCGGCGGGCCGAGCAGTTGCGCAAGCATGAGCGCGGATTCCGGATGATGTGGGATCTCAACCGTGGCGTCACCGTGGCGCTGGTATTCCTGTTGTTGGGGGTGGTTACGGAGGCGGGACGCCGCCTGGGCGACCAGGGCTTGGTGATGAGTTACGCGCTCATCATCACCTACTGTGCCGGGCCGTTCGGCATGGTCATGAATTTGCTGCAGCAGTTTGCCCACGCGCGCGTCTCCCTCAGCAAGATCGACAGCCTGCAGATCGACGCGGACAAGTCGCTCGCCGCACCGGTGGCCAGTGCGCCGGCCTGGAGCACCATCCAGTTCTCCCAGATCGAGTTCACCTATCGGCAGGAAGGCGCCGAAGCCCCCTTTGTGCTTGGGCCACTGGATCTCGAGATACGCAAGGGTGAAGTCATCTTCATCACCGGCGGCAATGGCAGCGGCAAGTCCACCTTCATCAAGCTGCTGCTGGGGCTGCACGAGCCGAGCGCAGGCAGCATCTACATTGATGGCGTCAAGCAGTCGTGGGCGGATAAGGAAGGCTACCGCGCCTTGTTCTCCATGGTGCTGTCGGATTTCTACCTGTTTGGCCAGGTACTGGATGGCAGCGGCAAGGCGGCGGCCGATGCGCAAGTCGTCTCCTTGCTGGAACGCTTCAAGATGGCCAGCGTGGTCAAGGTTCTGGGCGGCGTGTTCGATACGGTGCGGTTGTCACAGGGTCAGCGCAAGCGTCTGGCACTGGTATCGGCCATATCGCGCGAGCGGGATATCTACGTCCTGGATGAGTGGGCGGCCGATCAGGACCCGCAATACCGCCGTACCTTCTACGAGGAAATTATTCCTTGGCTGCAGCAGAGTGGCCGCACGGTGGTCGCTGTGACTCACGATGACCGGTATTTCCCCATCGCTGATCGTCGTGTCGATTTTGAAGCTGGCCGGATCAGGCTAGAGAGCAACCGTTTCCCCAGCCGTACCGGCCATACGGTGGCCACGCCCGATTACGCCACCGTCAGTGCCTGAATCGATGCCGATGGCCGCATCAATGGCATCCCTATCCTGTAAACAAGATCGCTAGCGCTTCACTATGGAGTTACGCATGAATGCCCAGACCGTGTCAGCCCCTACCTTGGCCGATTCTGCGAGGTTTGCCTCGCTGGTACACCCGTTCACCCCGGCGGATTTCCTGGCGGGCAAATGGCCCAAGGAATTCGTCCATATCACCGGTCCCATGTCACGCTTTGCTGAGATCGTCGAGCATCCCGATTTCGCCGGTGTAGAGTCGCTGCTGCGCAGCCCCTTGCAAGGTTCGATACGGGCCGATTACACGCGAGAAGATAAGCGTAGCGAAGAGGACATCACGCCGGACCGGGCCATCGAGCTGTATCGCGCTGCCTGCACCATCTACATGACGCGGCTGGCCAGCGAACCGATATTGCAATGGACCCGGGAGCTCGATGGCGCGCTCGGACTGCTGCCGGGCACTACCCAGGTCAATGCCTTTGCCTCGATGCCAGGGCGTGGCCTGTCGTGGCACTGGGATCCGCAGGAGCTGTTCATCCTGCAGCTGAAGGGACGCAAGGTTTGGCATGTGGCCCCCAACGACTACATAGATTGGCCCACCAAGAGCGGCCAGGCCGGCGCGGAAAAGCGACCTGATATCCGCATGCAGCTGAAAGACCCCCAGCGGCCGGTGGAGTCGCCCAAGTCCTGGGACACCATCGAAATGGAACCCGGCTCAGTGATGTTCCTGCCCAGGGGTTATTGGCACACCACCGAGAACATAGACGAGAGCCTGCACCTGGTCTTTCAGGTCAAGCTGCTGTCCTGGCGGGATGTGTTTACCTTCCTGTTCGAAAGCGTGCCGCAGTTCTACGACGTACCCTGGCGCCAACCTACCCTGGCCCTGAGCCCCGATCGCTTGTTCGAGCAGGGCTTGCAGGAGTTCCAGGAGCGTTGCTCAGCCCTCGGTTCGTTGGCCTCGCCGCAAGGCATACAGTCTTTGGCCAGGTTGTTTGGGAATAGCCGGGCCTGATGGCATGAACAGGCTGTAGTCGGGGGAGTACGGTTTCAACTAAAGCTTTACAACTAATTTATTACAACTAATCTTTTAGTTGACGAAGTGCATGGCGACCTGTTTAATGATTGCCATAGAACGGAAGGAACCGACCATGACAAGACCGACTGCAGCTGCACTGACCGATGCCGAGCGCGAACTGCTGGAAGTGCTGTGGCGCAAGAAGCAGGCCTCGGTGCGTGAAGTAACGGACGAGATAGCCAAGAAGAAGTCGGTTGCCTACACCACGGTGTTGACCATGTTCAAGGTGCTGGAGAAGAAGGGGCTGGTTACCTATCACCAAGAAGGCCGGGCCTTTATCTACACCCCCACCATCAGTCGGGGAGAGGCGCGGAAGAGTGCGCTGGAGCGCCTGCTCAAGCAGTTCTTCAATGGCTCTCCCCAGGTGTTGGCACAGCACCTTATCGAGCAGCATGAAATGAGCCCCGACGAGCTGGATGCGCTGAAACGCCTGGTGGCAGAGGCGCCGGACGCCGAAGAGGATGGAACACAATGAATACGCAATGGGTGACGCTGCTGCAGATGTTTGTCATGCAGCATCTGTGGCAGAGCACGGCGCTGCTGCTGCTGGCGGCGGTGGTTGTGCGGATGCGGGTGTTCGGTGTCACTGAACGATCCTGGGTATGGCTGGGCATGCTGGTATTGGCCGCGCTGGCCCCGCTGGCCATGTTTGCGCCTGGGCTTGCCTTGGCTACCCTGCCCGTGCCGCTGCCCACGCCAGTGCCCGCGCCGGTGCCCACGCCAGCAATGGCCATGGCGGCAGTGCCGCAAACCTTGCTGGCGGTAAACCAAGTGGCCGCCCAACCGGCGGTTGCCACGACCGTCAGCGTGGACCTCAGCCTGGTGGCGCAGCCTGGGTTGCCTGCCAGTACCTGGGAGTTGCCAGCCTGGTTGATCGCGGCGGTGCTGACGGTCTGGCTGGCTGGCAGCCTGTGGCAGCTAGCGCGGCTGGCACGGGGCTGGTGGGTATCGCTGCAGCTAAGGCGGAGTGCGCGGCTTGCTCCCCAGTTGCAACGCATGATGCAACAGCAGTTGCCTGCCGGCACCGCCATCATGGCAGTGGAGAACCTGCCCGGCCCTATGGTGGTGGGCCTGATGAAGCCCTGCATTCTGATGCCCAGTCAGCTCCAGGCCGACCTACCCGATGCCGTGCTGCGGGACGTGCTCAACCATGAGATTGCCCATGTCCGTCGACGCGACCTATGGAGCTTGGTGCTGCAGCGGCTGATCATGGCTGTTTACTGGTGGAGCCCAGCTTTGCGCGCCATCTGTACACAGCTGGAACTATCGCGGGAGATGGCCTGCGATGCACAGGCCGCCAAGGCGGCTGGACAGGGCAAGGCTTACGCTAGGTCGTTGTTGACCAGCATGGAAAGCGTGGCCAGGCACCAAACCCATCATCTGCTCGCAAGCGGGATGTTCAGTTCCCGCCACGGGCTAACTCAACGTGTGGAGGAACTATTAAGCATGGATAAAAAACAACTGAAGGTCAGACAAACCTGGACCCGCTTGGCCTGCGTATCACTGCTGGGCGCAGCGGCGACACTGGTATGGGCTGCTACGCCGCGCATCCAGGCAACCGTCGGCGATGCCACGCAAGTGGCCGAGGCTGCGCCCGGTGTGATTGAACTGGTGGAGGCTGCCAAGGCTGGCCGGTTGGATGAAGTACGGCAGTGGCTGGAGCGCGGAGTGGCCATCGACGCAGGCGTGGATGGCGACGGTACCGCCCTGATTGCCTCAGCCCGCGCAGGCAAGCTGCAGGTGGTTGAAGAGCTGCTGGCCCGGCAGGCCAAGGTCAATCTAGCCTGGCGTAGCGACGGCCTACCCCTGACTGCCGCCAGCGCAAAGGGACATTTGGCGGTGGTGGAGAGGTTGTTGCGAGCCGGTGCCGACATCAATGCTGCCGGCCCGTACGACGAGACTGCCTTGATCAATGCGTCACGGGGCGGCCACTTGAAAACCGTGCAGTATCTGGTTGCCAAGGGCGCCGATGTCAATCTGGGCGTAATGGCTGATGGCAATCGCTGGCGTACCCCATTGAACCAGGCCAAGGATGCCGGCACCCGTCAGTTCCTGTTGGGTGCGGGGGCCAAACCAGAATCGTTGACTGGCAAATAGCGCACTACGGCACCAGGCCGACCTGGTAGCCGATACCGTCTGAATCCGGCGCGCTTTGGGCGCCGGATCAGCCAAGCCCCAATCTCTATCCACGCGACTGACGCAGGCCGATAGCACTACCCCGAAAGGGATGTTGCATCGGAAGGCCGACTGCTGCCCGGAGCGGGGCCGAATAAACCAGATATCCACCGAATCTATGAGGAATGCTATGAAACGAGGCTTGCTTGCGTCGTCTGTGGCGACACTGTTTGCCCTGACGACGGGCCTGTCTGGCAAGGCCGAGGCAGCGATCGTGATTGATGGCAAGATCAATGAGCCTGAGTGGGCGCAGGCCCAGCAATTTTCCAACTTCAAGATCACCGAGCCTTACAGCCTGACCGACCCGGATAGCGGCACGGCGACCCTGGCCTATCTGCTCTCTACCCCTGCTGGCATCGTGGTGGCCTTCAAGTTGGAGCAAGCGCCGGGCGTACCCCGCGTCAAGCCGCGTCTGCAACGTGATCAGACCAAGAAGTCGGACAAGGTCAACGTCGTCATCGATTTCGATGGTGATGGGCTGTCGGCATATAGCTTTAGCGTAGGTCTGTCCGGCGCCATCAGCGATGGCGTGGTCACCAACGAAACCGAGCTGAATCTGGATTGGGACACCGACTGGAGTTCCGCCGTGACAGAAACCGATGCCGGGTGGCAGGTGGAAATGCTGATTCCCTGGACGGTCGCACCGATGCGTGGACCGGCCAGCCCACAGCGCACCGTGGGTGTCTATTTCGGCCGCAGCCTGGGCCACAACGGCGTGTTGCAGGCACAGCCGGCCATCGCGATCGAGCGCGGCCGCTTTCTCTCGGGGTTTGAACGCATAGAAATCCCCCAGTACCGTACTGCTTTGTTCCACTACTGGCCCTACCTGACGGCCAACCGTGATCTGCTCAACGACAAGACGCGCTATCGCAGTGGCGTGGATGTATTCTGGAAGCCCTCGCCCAACTTCCAGCTCAGTGCCACGGTCAACCCCGATTTTGGCCAGGTCGAGTCTGATAGCCTGGTGATCAATTTCGATGCTGTAGAGACATTTTTCGGCGACAAACGACCATTTTTTACCGAGAATCAAAGCATATTCAGCATGAATACGGCAGATTCCGGCAAGTTGATACACACCCGACGTATCGGTGGTGATGCCGATGATGGCACGGGCGCCAGCGATATCAATGCCGCCATCAAGCTCAATGGCTCGCAAGGTGGCATGAACTACGGTGTGCTTGTGGCGACGGAAGACGGCAAGGCCGGGCGGGATTTCTATGTGGCGCGCCTGCAGTACCCGCTTTCGCCTAAGCTCAGCCTGGGCTGGCTCGGCAGCCTGACTGATCGTCCCCATCTTGATCGAACCGCCAATGTCCAGGCCGTCGACCTCAGCTGGAAGCCCGACTCGGCAATCTCGGTCGATGCCCAGGTGCTGGGCAGCTTTATCAAGCAGCGTGGCGAAACCACCAATGACAGCGGCGCACGCCTGGTGCTGGGTTGGAATCCATCGAGCAATTGGAGTTATGAGCTGGAGGCGGCGCATTTCGGCAACCAGCTCAATTTCAACGACCTGGGCTACCAGCGCCGTGCCAGCCTGAATGAGCTGGAAGCCTCGGCCCAATACATACATCGCAATGACGACAAGCAGTCGCTCTTGCGCAGCAGCCGTTGGCAACTGGAAACCCAGGCTCGCTCCAATGATCGCGGTGATCGCCTGCCCGGTGTTGCCGTGCTCAACAGCTACCTCAACTTCCGCAGCGGCGAGCTGCTGTTCCTGCAGGCCAGCGCCAGTAGCTCGGGTTGGGATGACACGATATCGCGGGGTAATGGACTGTGGCGTCGCCCCAGCAGGCAGAACTACGAGGCGCAGTTCCTGAGCCGACGCTATGGCGATTGGGCTTTCAGCGGCCTGGTGAGCCTGATCCCACGCGGCATGTCGGACAAGCTGTCGCGCATGGCCGGCATGACACTGAGCTGGTATCCCAGCGATACCTTCAACGCCGAGTTCGAATTCACCCCGGAGTGGACCCGTGAATGGCTGGTGTGGGATGGCGGCCGTAACTTTGGCGTTTACCAGCGCAAGGCTGATTTTGGCAGCCTGAGCCTCAACTGGTTTCCCGGCAGCAAGCATGAGCTCCGGCTCAAGTCCGAATGGATAGCCATGCGGGCCTCGAACGGGCAGGGCTATCAGTTGCAGCCGACCGGCAGGCTCACGGCCACCGGTCAGGCCAAGGCCGATTTCGACATCAACAAGTTTGGCCTGCAGCTACGTTATCGCTACTCGCTTGGGCCGCAGTCCGATCTTTTCCTGGCTTATTCGCGCGGCGGCAGCAGCGAGCTGGACCGCAGCGAGATCAGAACCGGCGACCTGTTTGATGAGGCACTGCGGCTGCGTGATTCAGACCAGATCCTGATGAAGATGCGCTATCGCTTCTGATCTCGGCAGGGCTGCCGTTTGCTGTTGCAGTGGATGGTGGCCCGCCTTTGGAGGATGACATGCAAATGAAAACCACACCTTGGCTTGTTCGACTGAGCGGCCTGCCCTATGCCTCGGTAAGGCTGTTTGCCTTCCCTTTCTCTGGTGGTAGTGCAGGCGCCTATGCCACCTGGGGGCAATGGCTGCCTGCCGAAGCCGAACTCTATGGCATACAGCTACCGGGGCGCGGCATGCGTATGGCCGAGCCCCTGATCGGGGACTTGGCGACCGTGGCTACGCAGCTGCTGCCCGCCTTGCTGCCCATGCTTGATCGCCCCTACGTCCTGTATGGGCACAGCAATGGCGCACTGATGGCATTTTTCATGCTTAACCGTCTGCTGCATGCAGGTGCACGGCCGCCTGAAGCCATCATACTCTCGGCCAAACCTGCGCCGGGCCGCGACCGTACCCGTGCCCCCATGAGCCAACTGCCCGAGGCGCAGTTCCTGGAAAAGCTCAGAAGCCTGGATGGCACCCCCCCGGAACTGCTGGCCGACCCGGAGATCATGCGCCTGTTCGCCCCTGCCATACGCGCCGACTTTGCCTTGGGCGAGAACCATGTAGCAGAGTCCTTGCATCCCCACATCAGGCAGATACCGGCACTGATACTGGCCGGCGAGCAGGATGATATGGCGGTTGCAGACGTTTTTGCCTGGCGAGAGATGTTCGATCAGGCCCAGTGCCTGTCCATGCCGGGCAAACACTTCTTCATCAATAGCAATCCCCAGTTCCCCCTGGCCTTTCGCCGCTACTGCAAAGCAGTGGGTGGCCCGCTGGGCGGGGTTTTCGGGGCAGTAGCAGACGCTGTGGCGTAGCTGACGGGGGCTGATGGCATCATGATACGAACCGCCATGCGTTTACAAACTGCACAGGCTGCGCCGGGTGTGTTGCTGCGAGCTGAACCGGCCGCCGGCTGTGTCCGCCGACTACGGGTGCGTATGGCGGACGGCCGCTGGCTTTCGGCCAGCCTGGTGCAGTTTGAGCCCCAGCAGTTTGATGGCATGGCATTTGCCACCCATGGCATAGACTGCCCGCCTAGCATCGCGGCCAGTGTGCGCAAGCGCCAGGCCGAGTTCTTTTTTGGCCGGCTGGCGGCAGCGCATGCCCTTGCCGCACAAGGGGTGGATCCTGCACCTATCCCCATAGGGCCATCGCGTGAACCATTGTGGCCGCTGGGCGTGGTAGGCAGCATCTCGCACAACGACGAGTATGCTGCCGCAATGGTGCTGGATGGACGCCGCTATGGCGGCGTGGGTATCGACATTGAGCGTACGGTAAGCGCAGACATGCAGCCCGCGCTGCTTGCCACCGCCGTCTCTGCCGCAGAACTGCGCTACCTGGAAACCCTGACCAGCGAACTGCCCTTGGCTACCTTGCTCACCATTGTGTTTTCTGCCAAGGAAAGCCTGTTCAAAGGCGCATTCCGCCAAGTAGGCCGCTTCTTTGATTTCGACGCAGCCCATCTCTCCTGCCTGGACGTCCAGCAAGGGCGGCTCACCCTGGTGCTGCAGGAGACCCTGTCGGTTTATCTTGGGGCAGGCAGGGCCTGTGAGATCAGCTTCGATTTCATCCAGCCGGATACCGTCTTTACCAGCTTTGCCTGCCCAATCGCAGCGTTTGTGCCGGACAAAGTCCATATGAGCCCGAGCTGCTCGCGGCGCCTGGTCAGCGGTTGAATGGCCCTGCCCAGGCGGTATCAGTCGTCCAGCGTCTCGTGCGAGGCAATCTCGCCCTGTTTCCAGTAGCTGGCGGCGCGCACCCGTGCCTTGTCCAAGCCCCGCTCCGTCAGCAGCAGGCTGCGTACGGCCCTGACCATGGACAGCTCGCCGGCTACCCAGGCATAGCCCTGGCCTGCAGGGGTGGCCCATTGCTGCAGGGCGGCGAGCATGCTGTCTGCCTGTCCATGGGGACTGTCTGCCGTCACCCAGGTGAGGTGCAGCTGGGCGGCGCTCTGCAGCGTGAGCCGAGCTGCCTCGTGGCTGACGGACAGGACGGCATGGGCCTGGCTACTGGCGGGCAGCTCCTCCAGCCGGCGGGCAATGGCGGGCAGGGCGCTTTCGTCGCCGACCAGCAGGTGCCAGTCATAGCCTGTGGGAATGATGAAGGAACCACGTGGCCCGCCTATGCCTATGCATTGCCCGGGCTGGGCTTGCGCGGCCCATAGGGTTGCCGGTCCCGCATCGTGTAGCACGAATTCAATGTCCAGTTCGCCAGTCGCGGCGTCGTAGCGCCGTGGGGTGTAGTCGCGGGTGATGGGTTTGTTGCGGCCCTGGGGGTAGACCGGGCCATCCGGGCCCAGGGTCGGCAGGGCGGGTGCGGTTTCGCCAGGGTGAGGCAGTAAAACCTTGAGGTGATCGTCGAACGAGGCCGAGACGAAATCGGCCAAGTCGTCGCCGGTAAAGGTGATGCACACCATATAGGGCGAAAGGCGAACGACCCGGCGCACCTGCAGCAGCCTGAACTTCAGGGGATGGCGCAGGCGTTCTACGGTCAGTGGTGCGGATAGTTCCATGCGAGGACTCCTGTTTGAGGGCGTGGTTGCGCTACCTGGCGATGCTGAGCCAGGCCACCACCGCAGGGGCGGCGATGGCCTGGCTGGGGATCAGTAGCGGTAGTCCAGCGTGATGCCGGCGGTTCTTGGTTGGCCCACGGTGCCGATATTGGAGCTGCGGCCGGTATTGACGTGATAGAGCACGTCTTCGTCGGTCGCGTTCTTCATGTAGGCCCGTACCGTGTAGCTGCTGGCCGCGTAGCCGGCATGGAGGTTGACGACGGTGTAGCCGCCAGCCTTGAATGCCGGGTTGTTGTCGATCTCCGAGTAGTAGTCACCGGTGCGGTTGAGATCGGCACCGACAAACCAGCCACTGTCGAAGCGTTGCTTGAAGCCCAGGTTGGCGGTCAGCCTAGGGGCATAGTTGAAGTGATTGCCGAGGATGGCCGGGCTGCCGGCAGGTGCGCCGGTGACCTTGGTGTTGAGCAGGCCCACCGAGCCGAACAGCTCCAGGCTGCGGGTGGCCATGCCGTTCAGGCCGATCTCCAGGCCGTAGCTGCGGCCCTTGGGGATGTTGACGAAGCGGCGGTTCAAGAGGGCTTGGTAGTCGTCGTAGCGGTTGAAGAAAAGGTTGGTGTTGAGGTTCAGGCGTTTATCCAGCCAGACCGAACGGGTGCTCAGCTCATAGGTGCTGACCTCTTCCTTGCCGTACTCGTAGAACTCGCTGGTGATCCAGTCTATGCTGCCGGCGCCGGGGTTATAGCCTTTGCGGACGGTGAAGCCCAGGGTGGTTTCGGGCGACAGCCGGTAGCTGAGCCCCAGCTTGGGCAGCAGCATGGTTTCGCCGATATCGGTGCGGATATGGCCGGCCCAGGGGCGTCCCGGCCAGGCCATGACGTCGCGGTCCTGTTCCTCGCGTTCGATACGGCCGCCCAGTATCAGATCCAGCTTGCTGCCCAGCGCGATGGTAGATTCACCGTACAGCGCCATCGTCTTGACCTTGTCTTCCCCCTCGAAGCCATCGGGGCCGGCGTAGAGATCCTGGTGGCGATCGTAGTAGAACAGGCCGATCACGCCACGGACGCCGCTGTCCCTGGCGTCGTAGACCAGGCGCGATTCCAGGGTATTGCTGTCTTCGTCCAGCTTGAGCGAGAAGCGATCGGGACCGGATTCCTGGAAGTTGGCATCGTAGTTGCCACGGCTGTAGAGGAAGTGGCCGGTCAGTGCGGGCGAGAACTCGTAGCTGAGGTCGGTACTGACGGTGGTATTGGCGGAATCCTGGTAGCGGGTGTTCGAGGCGATGCCACGGAACTGGTAGTCGAAGAAGTTGCCATCGACGGTATTGAGGTACTCGCCCTTGTTCGCGCGATGGGATACGGTGAGCTTGGCAGATAGGGCTGGCACGCCCTTGGGTAGCCACAGCAGTTTGGCGCGTACATTGTTACGGCGTATCTCGGAGGGATCCCACGACCAAGTGCCGGGATAGTCGATAAATCCGTGACCCCGCAACCCTTCGGCGGCGACACGGAAAGCCAGTTCATCCTCGACCAGGGGGCCGGATACCACGCCGGCCAGCAGGGTCTTGCCATCCTGGTTCTCGTAGCCGATGCGCGCCGCACCTTCCCACTGGAAGCTCGGGTCCTTGGTGTTGACGACAATGGCGCCGCCTATGGTATTGCGGCCCTGGGTGGTGGATTGCGGGCCGGCCATGACTTCAATCTGGGCGATATCCCACAGGCCTGCATCGACATAGCGCTGGCCGGACCAGCTCTCGGAGACGCCGTCGACCGAGGTGCTGACACGGGGGCGGGCGCCGGAGACAAAGGAGAACACGCCGGTCGAGGGGCCAGTGCCGGAAACACCGCGCATATTGGGGATGCCAGCACCGTTGAAGCTCACATTGGGCGCACGGTTGACGACATCGTAGACCGAGCGTGAGCCACCCTGGTCGACATCGCGGCCGCGCAGCACCGTTACCGCCGTGGTGGTCTCCTGCAGCGAGCGGTTGATCTTCTCGCCGGTCACCGTGATGGTGGCCAGCTCACCTTCGGCCGTGTACAGCGTGAAGCGGCCATTGCCATGGGCCGCCACATGCAGGCCAGTACCCGCCAGCAGGGCGGTCAGGGCGGCTTGCGGTGTGTGGCTGCCCTGTACCGCCTGACCATTCAGGTTGGTGAGCAGGGATTCGTCCACCGTTACCTGCACACCCGATTGCCGGATGAACAGCTTGAGCTGGCTGACCAGCGCGCCAGCGGGGATCTGGTACTGCTGCTGCGCGGCAGTGGTTTCTGCCGCCCAGCCGCTGCCCATGGTGGCCATGGCGCCCATGCAGGCGAGTGTCAGTTTGCTCGCCAGCAGCAAGGCATGGCGGTGGGTCGTTCTACCTCTGTCCATCGTGATTTCTTTCCCTGGTGGTTATTGGTGCAGCGTCACGGCGTATTCTCAATTAAGAATACAAATGATAATATTTCTCATTATTACATGAATGACCGCAGATAGCCTAGATGGGTACTACGCCGCCTTGCGGTGTGACGTAGGTGTTGCGGGATATTTTGCCCTGCGCAGGCTAGGCCTCTGGCGTAGTTGCGGTGCGGGGCATTCTGGAGGAGCCTGGATTTGAACCCTGTAGCACCCGAGACGGCAGCCTGGCTGCAAGCAGTAGAGGTAGGCAGTGAGCGCTGGTGGCAGGCTGTCGCCAAGCTGGGGGCGCCGCTGTGCGAGCCTGTGGCCGAGGATAGCTATTGCATCACTTTTCTCTGGCGCGATCCGGCGGGGGATGAATCCCGCTCTGGCACCCAGCGGGTCTATATCGATGTGAATTCGGTAACCAACCATCATGCCTTCGACCCCGAATCGCTGCAGCGTATCGCTGGCACCGATGTGTGGTACTGGCAGGTGCTGCTGCCCGCCAGTTGGCGGGGCAGCTATGCCTTTATTCCGGTCGATGCCAGCCAGTTGCCGCCGGTGGCCGAGGGAAAGCTGGAGGATAGACGCGACCGGCACCGGCAATGGTGGCGATCGATCATGGGGTTGGCGCAGGCCGACGCCCTGAACCCACTGCCACCCCATGCCAGCGGCTGGGCCGGCATGCTGTCCGCGCTACATCTGCCCGGTGCACCCGACCAATCGGCCTGGCACGAGCATGACCGTGGCGAAGCCCAGGCTGCGCAGCACCTGAAGAAGCTGCACTGGCAGAGTGACTTGCTGGGCAACCAGCGCGCTGTCTGGGTTTATGCCTGCGGCCAGGCCGAGACACCTGCCGAGCAGCTGGCGCGGCCCTTGGTGCTGCTGCTGGACGGGCAGCACTGGGCTGAGCGCATGCCCATCTTTTCAGCACTGGCGGCCCGCACCGAGGCGGGCGATCTGCCTGCCGCAGTCTATGTCCTTATCGATGTTATCGACGGCGGTTGCCGCCAGGCGGAGTTGTCTTGCAATCCCCTGTTCTGGCAGGCCGTACAGCATGAATTGCTGCCCTGGGTCGCTGGCCTCGTGCCCAGCAGCTCCAAGCCGGCCCGCACCGTGGTGGCGGGCCAGAGCCTGGGCGGCCTGGCTGCCCTCTATGCCGGGCTGCACCATCCGCAGCGCTTTGGTGCGGTGTTGAGTCAGTCGGGCTCGTTCTGGTGGCCTTATGTCGAACTCCTGCAGGCGCCGCCGGGCGAGGCTTGTCCACGCAAGCCAGGCAGCCGTGGCCGGCTGGCCGAATTGCTCACAGATGGCACCCTGCCGCCTGGCCATTTGCGGGTCTTTCTGGAGGTGGGCAGCCGCGAGGACGTGATGATAGACCTGAACGACAGTGTGTATGAGGGCTTGCGCCAGGCTGGCCATACCGTGATCTACCAGCAGTTCGAGGGCGGCCACGACTGGCTTTGCTGGCGCGGTGGCCTGCTCGATGGGCTGGCCTGCTTACTGGCCCCACCGGGCGGTATGCACACAGACACCGATCTGCCTATGGCCGACCAGGCCCGCTAGCGCGGGTGCACCGCGCTACCCCCTTAATAAACATAAGCCAGCCCTGGCGGGGTGGCGACCTGAAGGAGAAAATTATGCAGACCGACAGCCCCAATCCCTTTGACGATGAAAGCCAGACTTTTCTGGTGCTGACCAATGCGCAGGCGCAGTACAGCCTGTGGCCCACGCTGGCGGCCGTGCCCGCCGGCTGGCATAGCGTGCTGGGCCCTGAAAGTCGTGCAGCCTGCATGGCCTACCTCGATACCAACTGGGCCGATATCCGCCCCCGCCAACTGCGCGGCGCCTGAACCGGCCGCTGTCTATCGCCATGGCGGCCTGCCTACCAGGTGGGCTGGCCCAGGCCAAGGGAACTACGACGTGTTGAATACCGCAAAATCGCAGTCGCCTGCTGACGACCTGCTGGAATTGCCCTTGCTCGGCGCGCAGCTGGGTATCTGGCTGGCTGATCAGATTGCCGACCGGAAGAATCTGTATACCGTGGCCCACTATGCCGAACTGACTGGCCAGGTGGATGCAGACCTGCTCTCCCAGGCGATACGACAGGGGCTGAGCGAGGCAGATACGCTGCATGCCCGCTTTATCGAGACGGCTGCGGGGCCGGTACAGTACCTGCCGCAGCACAGGCCGCCGGCAGCCATGCCCGGACCGGCGTGCGTGGACCTGGCTGCCGAGCCCGATCCGGCTGCGGCGGCGCTGCAGCTGATGCGGCTGGACCTGGAGCACGCGCTGCCTGCCGACGGTGAGGCGCCCTTGTTCTGCCATAGGCTGTTCCGCCTGGGGGAGGATCGCTGGTTCTGGTATCAGCGCTACCATCATGCCTGTGTCGATGGCTACAGCTTTGCCGCGCTGACCCGCCGCATGGTTGAAATCTACAACGCGCTGCGCCGTGGCGAGGTGCCGACTGCCAGCCCCTTTGTTTCCTTCGGCCGCGTGGTGGAAGAGAGCCAGGCGTATCGCCAGGGCGAAGCCTGGCAGCGCGACAAGGCCTTCTGGCAGGACTACGCGGGCCGCCTGGCCCTGCCGGTCAGCTTGTCCAGCCGCGACGCCGGCCCGGCCAGTGTCGCCAATGTCGATGTCCTGCGGCAGCGGCTGCAATGGCCGGCGCAACAGGTCGCCCAACTGGCCCGGCTGGGCGAGTCCGGCCGCCTGAGTCCGGCCGAGCTGGCCATGGCGGCGGTGGTGGCCTACCTCCATCGCCTGAGCGGACAGGCCGAGATCGTGGTGGGCGTGCCCTTTATGCGGCGCCTGGGTTCGGTGGCGGTTCGCGCTTGCGGGCCGGTGGTGAATGTCTTGCCCTTGCAGGTGACGGTGCGGGCCGAGGAGACCTTGCCCCAGCTGGCGCAGCGTATGGTGGCCGAGCTGCGCCAGGTACGCCGGCACGAGCGCTATGATGCCGAACAGCTGCAGCGCGATATGGGCCTGGTGGGCTCCCGCCGCGCCCTGTATGGCCCGACGCTCAACCTCAAGATCTACGACCAGCAGCTGGCGCTGGAAGGTGCCAGCGGCATGACCCATCTGCTGGCTGCCGGCCCGGTGGAGGACCTGGAGTTCGGCCTGTGGCTGGAAGGCGGCGCGCTGACGCTGGAGCTGGCGGCCAATCCCGCCCGTTACCGCGCCGATGAGCTGGCTTTGCATGCTGAACGACTCGATACCCTGCTGCGCGGCCTGCTGGCCAGCGAGCAGATACTGCTATCGGCACCGGCACTGCCGGGGCAGGCCGAGCTGGCCCGGCTGGCGGCTTGGTCGCAGGGGGCAAGGGTAGAAGATGCGGCCGATGTCATGGCGGTGTTCTGGCAGCAGGCCGAGGCCCAGGCGGCGGAGCGCGCCCTGGTGTGCAATGGCCTGGCGCTGGACTTCGCTACGCTGGCCGGGCAGGTGGCTCAACTGGGCCGTGAGTTGCTGGCACAGGGCCTGGGGGCGGACGATGTGGTCGCCATTGCATTACCGCGGGGGGCGCAGGCGGTAGTGGCCATCCTGGCCGTACTGGCAGCCGGCGCCGCCTATCTGCCACTGGAGCTGGATTACCCCGATGAGCGTCTGGCCTTGATGTGCGAGGACGCCCGGCCGGCACTGCTGCTGACCACGACGACCTTGCGCGGCCGGCTGCCGGCCCTGGCTAGCGTGCTGTGCCTGGACGACACCGTGGTGATGCTGCGCATAGCGGCGCGTTCGGGTGCGCCGATAGCCGAGGCCGAACTGCGCCAGCCATTGCAGGCGGCGCATCTTGCCTACCTGATTTATACCTCGGGCTCTACTGGCGCACCCAAGGGGGTGATGGTCTGCCGAGGCGGCTTGAACAACCTGCTGGCATCGCACCGCCATGGCCTCTATGGCGACACCCTTGCCGCCCTGGCCGGGCGCCGTTTACGGGCCATGCACAGCACCTCTTTCGCCTTTGATGCCTCGTGGGAGCAGCTGTTCTGGCTGGTGCTGGGGCAGGAGCTGCACCTGTGCGACGAGACGCTAAGGCGCGACGCCCAAGCGCTGGTGGAACTTGTACGCAGCCAGGCCATAGACGCCATCGACATGCCACCCTCGCTGTTGCAACAGATGCTCGACTGCGGCCTGATGGCGGCAGGCTGGCACCAGCCCTGCCTGGCCTTGGTGGGCAGCGAGGCGGTCTCGCCAGCACTGTGGCGGACGGTGCGGCAGTACCCCGGCCTGCGGGTGCACAATTTCTATGGCCCCACCGAATACACCGTCGATACCCTGAGTGCCGATGTCGCGCTGAGCGAGGAACCCGTGGTGGGGCGGCCGGTGGCCAATACCCGTGTCCATGTGCTCGACGCCCAGCTGCGCCCGGTGGCAACCGGCATGGTGGGCGAGCTGTATGTGGCCGGACCGGGACTGGCGCGGGGCTATCTGGGGCGGCCAGCAATGACGGCCAGCCGCTTCGTGGCCGACCCCTGGGCCGACGGCGGACTGATGTACCGCACTGGCGACCTGGTGCGCTGGCGTGCCGACGGGCAGCTGGAATTCATGGGCCGAGGTGACCAGCAGGTCAAGATACGCGGCTTCCGCATCGAGTTGGGCGAGATAGAGCATGCACTGGCCGCGCTGCCGGGCGTGACGGGTGCGGTGGTGCTGGCACAGGCCGTGGGCAGCAGCCACCGCCTGGTCGCCTACTGTGTGCTGGCGGATGGCCTGGCGGCAGAAGCCGGCCACGAACACGCCCTGCTGGCCGAGCTGGCCGGCCGACTGCCGGAGTACATGGTGCCGGCCGCCTTGATGCTGCTGCCGGCGTGGCCCTTGACGGTCAATGGCAAGATAGATCGCAAGGCACTGCCCGCCATTGTGCCGCAGGCTGCGGCCACACAGCGCGAAGCGGCGACCGAGGGCGAGCGGCTGGTCTGCCAGGGGGTGGCCAAGGTGCTGGGCCTTGCTGCTGTGGGGGCGGACGATGATTTCTTCAGCCTGGGGGGCGACAGCATCTCGGCCATGGGCCTGGGGAGCGAACTGCGCCGTGCCGGTTTTCTGCTGCGCCCACGCGATATCTTTGCCTTGCGCACACCGTCGCGCATGGCTGGGGCCATGCAGGCGCTCACCGGCGTCGTGTCGGCTGTGGGCGACGCGGTTGGCCAGGTAGGCCGGTTGCCCATAGTCAGCTGGTTCCACCAGCATTACGGGCTGGATAGGCGCTACGCCCAGGCGGTGCTGCTGAAGCTGCCAGCAGGCGTGGCCAAGCACCACCTGGCGCAGGCGCTGCTGGCCCTGCAGCGCGCGCACCCGGCCTTGCGCAGCAAGGTGGAAGGCGATGGCCTGGTACTTGGCCAGGCCCATGCCGAACTCGATAGCCGCATCCTGCATGAAGCGGCGCTGGCCGATGGCGAGCTGGACATGCTGTTCCGGCAGGCCGCTGCGCGCCTGGCGCCATCGCAAGGCCTGATGATGCAGGCGATCCGCCTGAGCAGCAGCGCAGGCGAGGCCTCGCTGCTGTGGGTGATCCACCATCTGGCGGTCGATGGCGTGTCCTGGCGCATCCTGCTGTCCGAATTGGCCCTTGCCTGCGAGGCCACCATGGCCGGTGTGACGCCCATGCTGCCGCGTGAGGAGACGGCGCTGCCAGAATGGTCGCGCAGCCTGGCCGCCAGTGTGCCCGGCCGCCGCGCCGAGCTGGCCATGTGGCGCAGCATGCTGGCCGAGCCGCTCCCTGCCTGGGGCAGGCGCCCGCTCAATGCCACTCACGATCACTATGGCACGGCCAGACAGCAGCGCACGCTGCTCGACGCCGACCTGACCGATGCCTTGCTGCTGAGTCTGCCGGCCGCCTACCGCGCCAATGTCGAGGAAATACTGCTGACAGCGGTGAGCCTGGCCTGCAAGACCGTTTTCGGCGCGGCCCAACTGCGCCTGGCCATGGAATCGCACGGGCGGCAGAGCGACGACGAGCGTGTGGACCTGGGGCGTACCGTGGGTTGGCTGACGGCCGAGTATCCGGTGGGGCTCGATCTGCGTGCCGTGGCGACGCCGGTGGAGGCGGTGCGTGCCATCAAGCAGGGCTTGCGGCAGATTCCTGACCGGGGCCTGGGCTATGGCGTGCTGCGCTATCTCGACGATGACCATGGGCCGGCCATGGCTGCGCTGGAGGCGCTGCACAGGCCGGCCATGTTGTTCAATTACCTGGGTCGCTTCGGCGCCAGCGAGGGCGACTGGATGCCGCAGCGGGCCGGCGGCTGCTTCGCCGATGCCTTTGCCGTGGATATGGACCCGGACATGGCGATGTTGTACGGGCTGGAACTCAATGCCTTTGTTGAAGGGGGGGCTGGCAGGCCGCGCCTGGCGCTGAACTGGACCTGGGCGCCGGCCATCCACGACGAGGCCACCATCGCCCATCTGCATCAGGCGGTGGCCCAGCATGCTGGCGAGCTGGCGGCGTATGCGCAGCAGCATGCCGATGCTGCTGGCGACACCCTGGTGGCGGCCCAGACCCTGCTGGCGCCGGGGCTGACGCTGAGTGCCGCCGAGCTGGCAGCCTTGCGCGAGCGGCACGGCCCCCTGGCGGCGGTGCTACCCGTCCTGCCGCTGCAGGAAGGGCTGCTGTTCCACGCACAACTGGGCGAGACCGCCAGCAAGTACAACTCCATCACCCGGCTTGATTTCACCGGGCCGATCGACGTGGCCGGCCTGCGCGATGCGCTGGAGGCTGTGCTGCGGCGCCATCCCCAGCTGGGGGCGCGGTTTGATGACGAGTTGCGGCAGGAAGCACTGCAGGTGCTGCCCTTGCCGCCCCTGCAGGCAGGGCGCCGCTGGCCCTGGCAGGAAGTGGATCTGGCTAGCCTGCCACGCGATGCACAGCCGGCAGCCTTGCGGGAGCTGGAGCGCGCCGAGCTGGAGCGCGATTTCGTCATCGGCACGGCCGGCAAGGCACCTTTGTTGCATGCGCTGTTGGCTCACCATGGCGACGCCGTGCATAGCCTGTTCATTACCGCCCACCACCTGGTGGTGGACGGCTGGTCTACCCCCATCCTGTTGCGCGACCTGCTGCAGGCCTATGGCGACGGCCCCGCTAGCCTGCAGCCTACGCGGGTGGACTACGCCACCGTGGTGCAGGCCCTGTCGCGGCGCGACCTGGCCACGGCGCGCACGCTATGGCGCGAGGTACTGGCGGATGCCAAACCCACCTTGCTGTACGGCGGCGAGACAGCCGAACCGGCAGTACACGAGCTGGAGATGATCGTCCCCGCCGAGCTGGAGCAGGCACTGACGGCCCGCTGCCGTGAGCAGGGGGTGACGCTCAATACCCTGATGCAGGGCGCGTGGGCGGCATTGCTGTCCATTCTCACCGGCCGCGATGACGTGGTATTCGGCTCCCCGGTATCGGGCCGGTTCAGCCCGGTGGATGGCATAGACGAGCATATCGGCCTGTTCAGCAACACCATTCCGGTACGTATCCGCCTCAAGCCGCAGCAACCCTTGCTGGCACAACTGGCTGCTGTGCAGGCGCAGCAGATACAGCTGCTGGAGAACGACGGCCTGGGCCTGGGCGAGATACAACGCCTGGCGGGGCAGACCAATCTGTTCGATACCCTGCTGGTGGTCGAGAACTACCCGGACCAGGATGATCTGCATGCCCGGGACTACCAGGGAGCGCAGCTGGGCGCGTTGCGCAACCGTGGCCATACCCATTACCCGCTCACCATCCTGGTACTGCCGGGCGAGCAGCTAAGACTGTTGATCGAGTATCGCAATCTGGTGCGCGAGCCGGCGTTGCTGGCGGAGCGGCTGCGCATGCTGCTGGACTATCTGGCCTACAGGCCCGAGCTGCCATGGGGCGCCTATCTGGCACCGACACCCGCCGAGCTGCAGCTGGTGGCGCGTATCAACGCCACCCAGGCCCAGGTGCCGAGCACGACCTTGCGCGCCATGCTGGCAGAACAGGCCGAGCGCACGCCCGAGTGGCCAGCACTGCTGGACGAGGCTCACCAGTTGGACTACCGGCAGACGCGCAGACAGGTGGCGCTGCTGGGTGCCCGCATGCAGGCGGCCGGGGTGGGGCTGGGCGACATTGTCGCCGTGGCATTGCCGCGCTCGGTGCTGCTGAGCCTGGCGCTGATGGCGGCGATAGAGGCTGGGGCGGCCTACCTGCCGCTGGATACCGGCTACCCTGACGACCGCCTGGCCTATATGGTCGGCGACGCCAAGCCTGCCGTGATCGTGACCACCAATGCACTGTCAGCCCGCTTTGCCCACCTGGGCACGCTGTTCCTGATCGATGCGCTGGAGCCGGACGCCGGCCAGGCCCTGCCGGCCTGTGTGGCAGACGGGCTCACGCCTGAGCATCCGGCTTACCTCCTCTATACCTCCGGCTCGACGGGCCGGCCCAAGGGAGTGCTGGTATCGCACCAGGCCATCGTCAACCGGCTGGCCTGGATGCAGCATGAGTATGGCCTGAGCGCCGAGGACGTGGTGCTGCAGAAGACACCCTGCAGCTTCGATGTATCGGTCTGGGAGTTCTTCTGGCCATTGATGTACGGTGCTCGTCTCTATATGGCACCACCCGAGTCGCACCGCGACCCGGAGGCCCTGCTGCGCTTGATCGACGAGCAGGGTATTACCACGGCGCACTTCGTACCCTCGATGCTGGCGGCCTTCGTGGGCCATCTGCAGGGGCTGCCGGCCGCGCAGGCAGGCCATTGCAGCAGCTTGCGGCGGGTGTTCTGCAGCGGCGAAGCCCTCTCGCGCGAGCTGGCCAACCTGTATGCCGTGCTGCTGGTGGCCCCGCTGCATAATCTATACGGCCCCACCGAGGCGGCGGTGGATGTCAGCTACAAGCCGGCGGCGGATGACGACGCCGGCACCCGGCTGGCGGCCAGCGTGCCTATCGGTCGCCCGGTCTGGAACACCCAGATGCGCATCCTCGACAACTACCTGCGGCCAGTGCCGGTGGGCGTGCCGGGTGAGCTGTACCTGGCGGGCATACAGCTGGCCCATGGCTACCTGGGCAGGCCCGACCTGACGGCGACTCGCTTTGTGGCCGACCCCTGGGGCGATGGCGAGCGCATGTACCGTACCGGCGACGTGGCGCGCTGGCTGCCGACCGGCGATGTGGAATACCTGGGCCGCAGCGATGACCAGCTCAAGATACGCGGACAGCGTATCGAGCTGGGCGAGATCGAGGCGGCACTGCTGGCGCAGCCCGGTGTGGCACGGGCGGTGGTGCATGCCCGCACCCTGGGCAACCAGCCGGGCATGGCAGGTGCCGACGCCAGGCAACTGGTGGGCTATGTGATTCCTGGCGATCCAGCGGCGGACATGGACACGACAGCTTTGCGCACGGCGCTGGCGGCCCGTTTGCCAGCACATATGGTGCCGGTGGCCATCGTCAGCCTGGCCAGTTTTCCGCTCAGCGCCAACGGCAAGCTGGACCGCAAGGCCCTACCCGAGCCATCCGGCGCGGGTACGGCTGGCGGCCGGTTGCCGCGGCCAGGCCTGGAGAGCCAGGTGGCGGCCGCCTTTGCCCGTATCCTGGCGCTGCCGGCCGTACTGGCGGAGGACGATTTCTTTGCCCTGGGTGGTCATTCACTGTTGGCCATGCGATTGGCGGCGGAGCTGCGCCGCGAATTGCGCCAGGGCGTGTCGGTCGGCCAGATCATGGTCTCGCCTACGGTAGCCAAGTTGGCCGCTGTACTGGGCGACAGCAGGCCGGCAGCCGACCCGGCCAATGCCGGCTTCGGCGAAGTGCTGCACCTGCGGCCTGGCCAGGGCAAGCCCCTGTTCTGCGTCCACCCGGCGTCGGGCTTTGCCTGGCAGTACAGCGGGCTCTCCCGCTATCTGCCCGAGGGCCTGGGCATGGTCGGGCTGCAATCGCCACGGCCGCAAGGTGCGATCGCGGCCAGTGCCGACATGCCGGCCATGGTGGAACAACACTTGGCCAATCTGCGGCGCATACAGCCACAAGGCCCCTATCACCTGATCGGCTATTCGCTGGGCGGCACCGTGGCGCAGGGGCTGGCAGCGCGGCTGCAGGCAGAAGGCGAGACGGTGGCCTTCCTGGGGCTGCTCGATACCTATCCACCCGAGGGCCAGGATTGGAGCGGCCCGACGGAGGAGGAGGCCAAATCCGAGGTGGCGCGCGAGCAGGCACAGTTCATGGCGGCGACCGAAGAGGCGGCCGATGAATTCATGCTGCGCGAGAAGACCGAGATGTTCGGTCATATCGTGGCCAACTACCAGGACGCCGTTCGTTTGTTGTCGCAGGCCAGCACCCAGCGGTTCGAGGGGGAGGCGGTACTGTTCGTCGCCAAGCGGACCCTGCCGCAGGGCATGGATGTGCAGCAGACCTGGGCACCGTTCGTGGCCGGCCTGCAAGTGCATGAATTCGACTGCGCACACGAGGACATCGTCTCGCCGGCCTCGCTGGAGGCACTAGGGCCGTGTCTGGCGCAATTGCTGGGGGGGATTGATAGCTTGGGTTGATGCGGGGCTAGCGCGATAGCGACAAGGTGTTCTGAGGCCGGCGGCTGTGGGCGGTGGCAGTTTAGGTGCTTGGGAATCAGGCAACGGGTAAACCAGTGTGACTAGTATGGGGCGCCTGTACCAAGCACCTATGCTGTACCGGCAGTAGTTATTGAGCAACTGTGCGCGGAAACGTCAGAAGTGCGTCGGACTCCGCCAGGGCCGCACAAGCCGGGCGCTGGGAGCGAGGAAAGTGGATAGGTCGATGTCATGACGGCAGCTTCGACCCCGGTGCCAGGTGGCAATCGCTCAGGTTCTGGCCACTACTACAGCCCGCCTACTGTCCCTTGCACGGCGCCCACGGGTGCATGCCCAGCCGGTACTGCGTTGCTGGTGGCGTTTGAACTGACGACGGCCATGTCTGTAGTCGATGCAGGTTTAGGCCAGATGCGGCTTGCCCCGCGGGATCACCATGGGCGTGTGGCTTATCGGGTCGGCCATCACCAGGCAGGGCAGGCCGAATACCTGTTCCACCATGTCGGCCGTCACCACTTCGCCGGGTGCGCCCTCGGCCACGATGCGGCCTTCGCGCATGGCGATCAGGTGGGTGGCGTAGCGGCAGGCATGGTTCAGGTCGTGCAGCACGGCGATCAGGGTGCGGCCGGTGTGGCGGTTGAGATGGCGGAACAGTTCCAGCAGCTCGATCTGGTGGGCGATGTCCAGGTAGGTGGTGGGTTCGTCCAGTAGCAGCAGGGGTGTTTCCTGCGCCAGGGCCATGGCGACCCAGACGCGCTGGCGCTGGCCGCCCGATAGCTCGTCCACCGCACGGCCGGCCAGGTCGGCTACGCCGGTGGCTTGCATGGCGGTCTGTACCGCAGCCTCGTCCTGCGGGCTCCACTGCCGCAACAGGCTTTGGTGGGGGTAGCGGCCACGCGATACCAGATCGAGCACGCTGATGCCGTCGGGCGCCGTGGCGCTCTGTGGCAGCAGGCCCAACTGCTGGGCAACGCTGCGCGCCGGATAGTCGCGTATCTGCTTGCCGTCCAGGTAGACCTGGCCGGCCTGCGGCGTGATCAGGCGGCACAGGCTGCGCAGCAGGGTGGATTTGCCGCAGCCATTGGGGCCGACGATGACGGTGAAGGAGCCGTCGGGGATGCGCACATCCAGCTGCGGGCAGATCACCCGGTCGCCGTAGCCCAGCCGCAGGTGCTGGCCGCGCAGCCGGGCAGGAGCGGGCGCGGTATGTTGCGGTGTGGCTTCGTCAGGGACCGGGTGGACGACGGATAGGCGGGCAGAGGTCATGATGAGGCCAGGCGGGATTGACGGAACAGCAGCCATACCAGGTAGAGGCCGCCGATGCTGACGGTAACGATGCCGACCGGTAGCTGGCGTGGGGCGAACAGGTGCTGGGCGCAATAGTCGGCCAGCAACAGCAGCAGGGCACCGACCCAGAAGGCGCAGAGCAGTGCCGTGCCATGGCTGCGGCTGAGCCGTTGTGCGATCTGCGGTGCGGCCAGGGCAATAAAGGAGATGGGGCCGGCGGCGGCGGTGGCGGCGGCCGTGAGCACCACGCCCAGGCTCATCAGCTGCAGGCGCGTGCGTTCGGCAGGCACGCCCAGCGCACTGGCGCTGTCATCGCCCATTTCCAGCAGTGCCATTCGGCGACTGAGCAGCAGCGTCAGCACCATGGCGACCAGGCTGAACAGCGCGGAAGGCAGGGCCTTGTCCCAGGTGATGCCGTTGAGTGAGCCGGCGCCCCAGAGTGCGGCTGTCATGGCCGATTCCAGGCTGGCGCTGATCATCAGCCAAGTATTGAAAGCCGCCAGCATGGCACTGATGGCGATACCCACGATGATCAGGCGAAAGCCCTGGATGCCACGTCGATAAGCCAGCAGATAGACCAGCAGGGCGGCAGCCAGGCCACCCGCCAGGGCGCCCGTGGCGATCTCGAAGTAAGAGCCCTGCAGCAGGATGATGGTGACCAGGGCGCCGGTATAGGCACCGGTGTTGAAGCCGATGACATCCGGGCTGCCCAGCGGGTTGCGTATCAGCGACTGGAAGATGGCGCCGCTCATGCCCAGTGCACCGCCCACTACCAGCGCCATCACCACGCGCGGCAGCCGCCATTCACGCACCACGGCGGCCAGCCGTGCAGGGCCTTCGCCCAGCAGCGCCTGCCAGACCTGGGCGTGACTCAGTTCCAGCGCACCGGCACCGAGGGCGAGCCCGGCCAGCATCAAGGCCGCCAGGGCCAGCAGCATGCCTACCCAGAGGCCCTGGGCTCGCACGCGCAGGTAGACCGGCCCCGTGGGCCGGCCCAGGTAGAGGTAATCGGATGGCCTCATGCGCGGCCCCCGCTGAGTTGCGCCCGTCGCGCCAGCCAGATCAGCACCGGGGCGCCGACGAAGGCTGTGACGATGGACACACGCAGTTCGCCCGGTACCAGCAGCCGGCCGATGATGTCGGAGGCCAGCAGCAGTACCGGTGCCAGCAGCAGCGTGCAGGCCATGATCCAGCGCTGGTCGGTGCCCATCATCCAGCGGGCAATGTGCGGAATCATCAGGCCGACAAAGCCTATGGGGCCGGCGATGGCCGTGCTGGCACCGCACAGCAGGGTGATGGCCAGTACTGCCGTGGCATGGATCAGCCTGGGCCGGCTGCCCAGCGAGACGGCCAGGTCCTCGCCCATGCCCAGTACATTGAGCGGGCGTGCCAGCAGCAGGGCGATGACGATGCCCAGCAGCAGGGCGGGTGCCACCTGCAGCACCAGGGCCAGATCGCGTACGTCGAGCGAGCCGGCACTCCAGAAGCGTACGCGGTCGAAGGCCCAGGGGTTGAGCAAGGTGATGCTGGAGGCAAAGCCCATCATCACCGCGCTGATGGCCACGCCGGCCAGGACGAAGCGCATGGGTTCCAGCCTGGCTGTGCCATAGGCGCCGACCAGATAGACCAGCAAGGTGGTGGCCAGCGCGCCGGTAAAGGCGAAGGCCAGGTAGCCCGCTGCCGAAGTAATACCGAAGACGCCGGCACCCAATACCACGGCAAAGCTGGCGCCAGCGTTGACGCCCAGTATGCCGGGATCGGCCAGCGGGTTGCGGGTGAGCGCCTGGATGATGGCGCCGGAGAGACCCAGCGCAGCACCGGCCAACAGGCCCAGCAGGGTACGTGGCAGGCGGCCTTGGGTGATGATGATGGCGTCGGGGTGCAGGCCAGATCCGAACAGGCTGTCGGCCACGACCGCCAGGGCGATGGGCTTGGCGCCCAGGGTCAGGCTGAGCAGGACCAGCACCGCAAGCAGTCCTAGGCAAAGCACCAGCCAGGCCAGCCGGTTGGCGGCAGGTAAGGTGGTGGGCAGGGGAGCTTTATGCATTAACAAATGCAAATCATTCGTATTTAGATTTGACCATGTTAACATGCCGGGCCGGCAAAAGCCCGGCAAGCGCCTCGCCTTGCCGCCATTCTCTCAGCCCATCGGATCGCCCGCCTATGAGTCGCCCCAGCATTTTCCTGGATTTCAGCCTGCTCAAGCAGAACGCCCATTTCCGGGCTGTGTTCGTGGCCCGCATGATGTCGGTGCTGGCACTCGGCATCCTGATGGTGGCCGTGCCGGTGCAGATCCACCAGCTGACCGGCTCCACACTGCAGGTTGGCCTTGCCATGGCGCTGGATGGTATCGGCATGTTCGTGGGCCTGATGTGCGGCGGCGTGCTGGCAGACCGGTACGACCGGCGCAGCTTGATCTTGCTGGCGCGGGGGCTGTGCGGCATCGGCTTCCTGGCCTTGGCCGCCAACAGCTTTATAGCCGCGCCGTCGTTGACGGCGCTTTATCTGGTATCGCTATGGGATGGCTTT
Source organism: Chitinimonas sp. JJ19 (assembly GCF_036961565.1). Lineage (NCBI taxonomy): Bacteria > Pseudomonadati > Pseudomonadota > Betaproteobacteria > Neisseriales > Chitinibacteraceae > Chitinimonas > Chitinimonas sp. JJ19. The sequence continues at coordinate 228,444 of NZ_JBAMDD010000005.1, read as the reverse complement.
TTCGGGGCCATGGGCATTACGGCGCTGATGGCGGCCACGCCTGCGCTGGTGGGGCGTGAGAACCTGCCAGCCGCCGGCGCCTTGAGCATGCTGATCGTGCGCTTTGGCGCGGTGCTGGCCCCGGCCATAGGCGGGGTGCTGATCGTGAGTGCGGGCGTCAGCTGGAACTACCTGCTGGCCGGTGTCGGCACCCTGTGCACGCTGCTGCCGCTGACTCGCCTGCCCACCCTGCTGCCGCAAGGGGGCGAGCCGGAGCACCCGCTGCAGGCGCTGCGCGAGGGAGTGCAGTTCCTGTGGCAGAACAAGGTGGTAGGCGCCGTGGTGGCGGTGGGTACTTTACAGGCGCTGTTGAGTGCCGTGCGCGTGCTGTTCCCTGCCTTGGCGGAGGACGGTTACGGCGGCGGCGCGTTTGAAGTGGGCCTGATGTATGGCGCCGTGCCCCTTGGCGCCATGCTGGGGGCTTTTACGAGTGGCTGGGTGGGCGGCCTGCGCCGGCCTGGCCGGGTGATGCTGGGTGCTGTGCTGGGCTCTTCCCTGGCGGTGTCTGTCCTGGGCTTGGTGGGCCATATCCTGCCGGCGCTGATGGCGTTGGCCATCATCGGCTACCTGGGTTCCATCGCCTCGCTGCTGCAGTTCACCCTGGTGCAAAGCCATACCCCCGATCACCTGCTGGGCCGTATCAACAGCCTGTGGAACGCGCAGGACGTGGTAGGCGATGCGGCTGGGGCGGTGGGTGTGGGCGCGCTGGCACGCGTCGTGGCACCCCTGGGTGCCGCCGCCACGCTGGGGGGCATCGCTGCCGGCCTGGTCGTGCTGATGGGGCTGGGCTTTGGCACCCTGCGCCGGCTGGGCGGCCAGGCGCCGATTGCGCCGGCACCGCTGCCTGCGGCCGCTGCTGCGGAGTAAGAGCGTCTGGCGGGAGCGTGGCTTGCTGTCACGCACCAGCCGGTGCCAGCTGGTAACGCTAGCCTATTTATCTGATTAGGCCTCGCCAGCAGGCGAGGCCTAGGTTCGCCAGGTATCGGGTGCAGCGCATGAGCCTGTCCATGGCGCAACCCCTCATCAGGCGTGTCGTTGCTGCCTATCCCTGGTTGGCAGGGTTGCTTGCTGTTTTGTCCTGTTCACCGCTGACCGCCTGGTTGCCGTGGAACAGCGTCTGCATATGCCGCAGCAGTTGGGTGGCGCTGTAGTAGTCGAGGCGGAAGGTGTCCAGCCCCATGGGGTAGACGTGACCGGCCTTGATGGCCGGGCTGCCCGCCAGGAAACGATTGCGCTTCACCTGCGCGGCGGTCTGCGCGTTGCCGGAGAACAGCAGCAGGGTCTGGCCCTGCAGGCCGTCGGCGAACTTCTCGCCCGACAGCTGGATGATGTCCTTGCGTACGCCCATGCTCTTGTCGCCCTTGACCGAGTCCGGCACGGTGGCGAGCGTGAAGCCCAGATCCGTCAGCAGCTTGCCCTGGGCCGAGGCGCCGGTCCAGACATTGGCGCCGGAATCGTCTTCGTAGTAGACCAGGGCCGTGGTGGGTTGCGGCGGCAGCACCAGGCTGGCGCGGGTGGCGGCCGCCAGGCTGTCGAAGCGCTGGATGGCAGCGGCGGCATCGGCCTCGTGGCCGGTGGCGCGGCCGAACAGTGTGGCCAGCTCCTGCCAGCTCTTGTCGTCGTAGTTAACCACCAGGGTTGGGGCCACCAGGTTCAGCTGCTCATACAGCTTGAGCGCCGAGTCGCCACCGGTGCCGGCCACGATGATGAGGTCAGGATTGGCCGCGATGATGGCTTCGGCGTTCGGCTCACCGCGATAGAGCGGTTGCAGCTTGCGAGCCTCGGCAACGTCAGACCACTGGGTGAAGAAGCCCTGCTCGTCGGTGATGGCGGTGCCGCCCTGGGTGGCGCCGCTGGCCACGATAGGTGCGTTGATGGTGAGCAGGGTGCCGGTCAGCGTGACGCTGGTGGAGACGATGCGCTGTGGCGGGCGTTCAATGACGACTTCACCCTTGGCAGTCATGATGCTGCGGGGCCAGCCGTTGGCAGGGCTGGATTGGGTGGTGACGGGGGCCTCGGCCTGCTGGCCGCAGCCACCCAGCAGGGCGAGCAGCAGGCAGGCGGCCAGCCAGGCTGCCGTGGAGTAAGAAACCGCTTCTCGCTTGAATAGGCTGGTGATACGCATGTTTTCCAGGGTCTTGAGGGGAAGGGGGGCGGCGCCAGCGATTGACAGCGGCAGCCTGCATGCGCAATTCTATTACGAATGATAAGTATTATCATTAAAATCATGGCAACGCGGCTTACTGCCGCGCACGGGTCCAGAGTAGATGCCCGACCGGCTTTCCAGATCCATTTCCCCACTGTGAACAAGGAGTCGCTTGCCCATGGCAGCCCGCGCAAGCGCAGCTGCTGACGGCAGGCTATCGACCATGCTGAAGAAAAGTCTTGCCCTGTTGCTGCCGCTAGGCCTGCTGGGTTGTAGCAAGGCCCCCGCAGGCGACCCGGCAGCCGAAGGCCCGCCCGCCATGGCACCCAAGGTCGGCGTCTTGACACTGGCGGCCCAGGACGCACCGGTGCTGACCGAGCTGGCCGGGCGTACGGCGGCGTATCGTGTGTCGGAAGTCCGGCCACAGGTATCGGGCATCGTGCAGCGCAGGCTGTTCGAGGAGGGTGCCCTGGTCCGCGCCGGCCAGGTGCTGTACCAGATCGACTCGGGCAGCTACCAGGCGGCGCACGACCAGGCGCAGGCTAACCTGGCCGATGCCGAGGCCAACCTGGCCAGCCTGCAAGGCAAGGTGCGCCGCTATGAGGAGCTGAGCAAGCTCAATTTCGTCAGCCCACAGGCGCTGGACGACATGAAGTCTGCCTATCAGCAGGGCGTAGCGGCCGCTGCGGCGCGGCGCGCCAGCACCAAGGCCACCCAGGTGGAGCTGGAGCGGACCCGGATTACGGCGCCGATCAGCGGGCGCATAGGTCGCTCCGAGGTGACCGAGGGCGCGTTGGTCTCCGCTGGGCAAGGTGGGGCGATGGCGACCATACAGCAGCTTGATCCCATCTATGTCGATATCGTCCAGTCCAGCCAGGCGCTGCTTGGTCTCAAGCGAACCTTTCCCCAGGGTGGGCTGCGCACGGCGGGTGCCAAGGTCACGCTGCGGCTGGAGGACGGCCAGCGCTACCCGCACGTGGGTGTGCTGAAGTTCGCCGAGGTGGGGGTGGACCCGGCAACCGGTGCGGTGACGCTGCGGGCGGAATTTCCCAACCCAGATGGCCTGCTGCTGCCCGGCATGTATGTGCGGGCGGAGGTCGAGCAGGCGGTACAGCGGCGGGTTTTCCTGGTGCCGCAGCAAGGCGTGGCCTACAGCGCCAGGGGCGAGCCCACGGCGCTGGTGGTCAATGCCCGCAACCAGGCCGAAGCGCGGCAACTGGCCGTGCACGGCAGCCTGGGCAATCACTGGGTGGTCACCGCCGGCTTGCGCAGCGGCGACCGGCTGATTGTCGACGGCTTGCAGCGGGTGCGGCCGGGACAGCCGGTCGAGGCCGTACAGGCTGTGGCAGGTGCCGATGCGCCCGCGCCCGGGCGCGGAAAGGGGGGCTGATCCATGCTGGCTCGCTTCTTCATCGAGCGCCCGGTGTTTGCCTGGGTGTTGGCGATCATGACCATGCTGGCCGGCACCGTGGCGGTCAGCCGCCTGTCTGTCTCGCAGTATCCCGACATCGCCCCGCCATCGGTGATGATCAGCGCCAGCTACCCTGGTGCATCGGCCCAGGTGGTGGAAAACAGCGTTACCCAGGTGCTTGAGCAGGAGCTGAAAGGCCTCGACAACCTTATGTACTTCAGCTCGAACAGCAGCGGCGCCGGGCGTGCCGAAATCATGCTGACGTTCAAGCAGGGCACCGATCCTGACGTCGCCCAGGTACAGGTACAGAACAAGGCCAGCCAGGTGGCCAGCCGCTTGCCGGGGCCGGTGCAGCAGAACGGGCTGACTGTCACCAAGCTGCAGAGCGGCTTCCTGATGATAGCGGCCTTCTACGACACCACGCGCCAGCGCAGCGACACCGATATCTCGGACTGGCTGGCCAGCACCTTGCAAGACCCATTGAGCCGGGTGGAGGGCGTGGGCCGGGTGCAGAATTTCGGCGCGCCCTATGCCATGCGTATCTGGCTGGACCCACACAAGCTGCGCAGCCATGGTCTGATGCCCTTGGATGTGACTGACGCCATTGCCAAGCAGAATACCGAAGTCTCGGTAGGCGAGATGGGGGCACGGCCATCGGCCGATACCCAGCAGCTCAACGCGACGGTGACGGCACTGTCGCGCCTGAAGACGCCCGAGCAGTTCCGCAATATCGTCATCAAGACCAGCCCCTATGGCGCGGTGGTGCGCTTGGGCGATGTCGCCCGGGTTGAGCTGGGCAGCGAGGACTATGGCAGTACCTCGCGCTTGAACGGCTACCCTGCCTCCGGGCTGGCCTTCATGCTGGCGCCAGACGCCAATGCCCTGGTCACAGCCCAGGCGATCAAGGACAAGGTGGCCGAGCTGCGCAAGGCTTTCCCGCCGGGCATGGAGGTGTCCTTCCCTGAAGATACCTCGCGCTTCGTCAAGCTCTCCATACGCGAGGTCTGCAAGACGCTGCTGGAGGCCGTGGCGTTGGTCGTGCTGGTGATGTACCTCTTCCTGCAGAACTGGCGCGCCACGCTGATTCCCGCCATCACCGTGCCCATCGTGCTGCTGGGCACCTTTGGCGTGCTGGCCGTGGCGGGCTACTCCATCAACACCCTGACCTTGTTTGCCATGGTACTGGCCATCGGCCTGCTGGTGGACGACGCTATCGTGGTGGTCGAGAACGTCGAGCGCATCATGCTGGAGCGCGGCCTCGATGCGCGGGCGGCCACCCTGGCCTCCATGCGGGAGATCACCGGTGCCCTGGTCGGCATCGCCATGGTGCTGGGGGCGGTCTTTCTGCCCATGGCTTTCTTCGGCGGTTCGGTCGGTGTGATCTACCGCCAGTTCTCGGTCACCATTGTGGCGGCTATGGCGCTGTCGGTGCTGGTGGCGGTGTGCATTACGCCCGCGCTGTGCGCCACCTTCCTCAAGCCTGGCCACGCTGTGCGGCAGGGCGGCTTGCTGGGGCGCTTCAATCGCGGCTTCGATGCCGCGCAACGGCGCTATGGCGGCTGGCTGGGTGCCTTGCTGGCACGGCCGGTGCGCTACGGCCTGGTCTACCTGGCCATCGTCGGGTTGATGGGGGTCTTGCATTACCGCCTGCCTACGGCCTTCATACCCGACGATGACCAGGGTACGGTCATGGTGCAGTTCACCCTGCCCAGCGGTGCCACCTACCCTCGCACGGCCAAGGTGGTGGAGGCGGTGGAACGGCATTTTCTGGAGACCGAGCAAGCCAACGTTGATGCCATCTACACCCTGGCCGGTTTCAGCTTTGGCGGGCCTGGACAGAATGCCGGCATGGCCTTTATCTCACTCAAGGATTGGTCCGAGCGCCAGGGCGAAGCAAACAGCGCGCTGGCGATTGCCGAGCGTGCCAACCAGGCCTTGAGCCAGTTGCGCGATGCCGATGTGTTCAGCATGGTACTGCCCCCCATCGAAGGCCTGGGCCAGACCAATGGCTTTGATTTCTGGCTGCAGGATATCAGCGGCCAGGGGCAGGCCAGCCTGGCCCTGGCCAGGGAGCAACTGGTTGCCAAGGCCCAGCGCGACCCGCGCCTGATGGCGGTGCGAGCCAACGGCAACGACAGCATGCCGCAACTACGGGTGGAGGTGGATCAGGTCAAGGCCGCCGTACTGGGCCTGGACCTCGCTGATGTGAACAGCACCCTGGGTACGGCCTGGGGCGGCAGCTACGTCAACGACTTCATCCACCAGGGCCGGGTCAAGAAGGTCATAGTGCAGGCGGATGCACCGTACCGTTCACGTCCCGAGGATATCGGGCTGTGGGCGGTACGTGGCGGCGGCGGCCAGATGACCCCATTCAGCGCCTTCGCCCAGACACGCTGGGAGGAAGGCCCGGCACAGCTGCGCCGCTACAATGGCATGATGGCCACCCAGGTGTTCGGTTCTGCCGCGCCAGGCGTCAGCTCCGGTGATGCCATGGCGGCTATCGAACAACTGGCGGCACGCCTGCCCGGCACCAGCTATGAGTGGAGCGGCCTTTCCTACCAGGACAAGCTGTCCAGCGGCCAGGCCCCCATGCTGTATGCCGCCTCCATACTGTTCGTCTTCCTGTGCCTCGCGGCGCTGTACGAGAGCTGGTCGGTACCGGTAGCCGTACTGATGGTCATACCGCTCGGCGTGGTCGGGGCCATGCTGGCTGTCAGCATCCGAGGCCTGCCCAGCGACATCTACTTCCAGGTGGGGCTGTTGACCACGGTAGGCCTGTCCGCCAAGAATGCCATCCTGATCATCGAGTTCGCCGAGGCTGCCGTACGCAATGGTGCCACCGCGCTGGACGGCGTACTGCAGGGTGCCAGCCTGCGCCTGCGGCCTATCCTGATGACCTCGCTGGCCTTTGGCGCGGGCGTCGTGCCCTTGGTGCTGGCTACAGGGCCGGGCTCGGCCAGCCAGCATGCGGTCGGCACCGGCGTGCTGGGTGGGGTAGTGACGGCGACCTTGCTGGCGATTTTCTTTGTGCCGCTGGCCTATCTGCTGACGCATGGCTTGGCCGCTCGATTACGCCACTGGCGCCAGCCTGTGGCCAAGGCCATGGTGGCCTGATCAGCCTGAACAGGAGGGCGTGAATGAGCTTGGATGGCGGGAGGGTGCAGTGTCGGCAACTGGATATCCAGCCGCTGGGTTTCAGCGGGGTGGCGGTCTGGCACCTGCTGCTGGATCTGGCAGCACCGCTCCCACCTGCCGCATGGGCCGAACTGAGCGAGGCCGAGCAGGCTGCCTGCCTGCGCTATCGGCAGCCTGCCGACCGCCTGCGTTATGCCATCACCCGCGCGACGCTACGGCAGTTGCTGGGCGTGTATCTGGATCAACCCGGTAGCAGCCTGCAGATACAAGCAGGCCCGCACGGCAAACCGGTGCTGCGGATGGCGGGCCCTCAGTTCAACGTCAGCCACGCGGGGCAACACGCCCTGATCGCGATTTCGGATACCCATCCGGTAGGCGTGGACGTGGAAGTGCACGGCACCCGGCACCCGCTGGCCCTGCTGGCGGAGGCCTATACCCCTATGGAACAGGCCTGCTGCCGAGCGGGGGAGGACGTGGCGGCATTCTTCGATATCTGGTGCGGCAAGGAGGCCTTGCTCAAGGCCTGGGGAGTCGGCGTGGCCGACCACCTGGCCAGCGTCACGGTGCTGCCACAAGCCGTGCCGGAATACCTGCTGCACTGGCATGACCAGCCTGCCCGTGCCATTCAGCTCAAGCGCCTCGACCTGGGTATGGCAGGCGTCAGCGCCGCCTTGGCGCTGGATATGAACCAGACCTAAAGGACTATCCCTTAAGGCTGCCTAGGCGTTTGCGTGATCGAGAATTGACGACGCTCCACGCGGAGGGGGAAGGACGCAATCAAGGGAGGGTCGCTGTTTGAGCTTAGCGAGCGGTAAGCACCAGGGCTCCCCTGGTGCCTGTGCAAGCCTTGACTACCCTTCTCCACCTGCAAACTCACACCAGGCCCTCAAGCATCCAGCGTCGCGCCGCCATCCACCCGCAGGTCGTGCAGCGTGATATGGCGGGCCCGGTCTGACGCCAGGTAACAGACCGCTTCAGCAATATCCTCTGGCTGTGCGATGCGCCCCAGGGGGATGCCGAGCCTGTAGCCTTCGGCCGAGCCGGCGATGATGGATTGCACGCTGTCCGGACTGGTCCATAGCTGGCGCTGCATATCGGTCTCGGTGGAGCCGGGCGACACGATATTGCAGCGTATGCCGTGCGGCGCCAGCTCCAGTGCCAGGCAGCGCAGCAGCTGTGCCGTTGCGGCCTTGGAGGCGGCATAGGCGGCCATGTTCAAGCGTGGTGTGCTGGCCGCATTGGAGCCGACAACCACGATGGCACCACGGCGGCGCGCCTGCATCCGTCCCGCCACGGCCCGGCAGAGCTGGAACACCGCAGTCGTGTTGACGGTGAACGTCTGCTGCCACTGTGCGTCAGTCGTGCCCTGCGTGCTGGCCAGATGCAGCACGCCGGCCACGCTGGCGAGCAGATCGATCTCGCCCAGCTCGCGCTCGGTTTGTGCCACGGCGGCGTCGATGGCAGCGGCATCGGTCAGGTCAACCGCCAGGGCCAGGTGGCCCTGGCCGGGTAGGGTGGCTGCCACGGTGGCAATGCGATCGGCCTGTCTATCCAGCACGGCCACGCGTGCGCCACGGCTTGCCAGCATGGTTGCCACCGCCAGCCCTATGCCCTGTGCCGCGCCGGTTACCAATGCAATCCTGCCCGCGAACTCCATGGCTAGCTGTCCTGCCGGCTGAGCAAGGCCCACCACTGCGCGATGGTGGGCTGCTCGGCCATTTCGGCGAAGCCGACCTGGGCCCCCGCCGCCCGCCAGCCTTCGACCAGGCTCATCAGGCGGATGGAGTCCAGCCCGGCGTGGATCAGGTTGTCGTCGGCATACAGATCCGACGGCTGCATCTGCAGCATCCTGGCCACCTCGGCCAGCAGCGCCGCCTGGTCGGCCGGCAGCTTGCCCTGGGGGCGGAGCGCTGCCAGCACCTCTTGGGTGCTGCGCACCGCACCACAGCGCCGCGAGACATAGGCCAGCGCGCCGGCGTGCTCCTCGGCCGAGAAATCGGCAACCGCATCGCCCACATAGATGGGGCGGATGTCGCGCATGAAGGCATCTGCGGCCGTCACCTGGCAGCCAATATGGGCATAGATGCCGCAGATGATCAGCTGGTCGCGGCCCTGCGCGCGCATACGCGATTCAAGGTCGCTGCGGGCAAATGCGCTGTAGCGCCATTTGGTCAGCACCACATCCTGCTCGCGCGGTGCCAGGGCGGCTACTACTGGGGCAAGCTGCGGCTGCGCGGTAATGCCCGGCCCCCACCATTCGGTCAGCAGGCCCCGTTCCTCGGGCGCTTGCTCACCCGGTTGGGCGGTGTACACCACCGGTATGCCCACCGCGTCGCAGGCCTGGCGTATTGCCTGGATATGGGCGATCAGCGAGGGTATGGGCGCCGCCGCGTTGTCGTAGAAATCGAGGAAATACTGCTGCATATCGTGGATCAGCAGCACAGCGCGGCTGGGTTCTGGCAGCCAATCCACCCGGTTTTCCGGCAGGGTGGTGGGCATGGGATAGGTGGCAATCCGGGGTATGGTCATTTTGTGTAAACAGGGCGATCGAAGAGGATGATGGGGAGCCGGTACCTACGCGCCACCCGGCGGGCGTGGCGCTGTCCTGCACCGGCTCATGGCTTAGCTGGTGGCCGCGATCAGCTCGGCAATCCGCTCGCGCAGCGCCCGCTTATTGACCTTGCCCACACCGGTCTTGGGAAACTCGGCCAGAAATTCGATGCGGTCGGGTATCTTGTACTGGGCAACACCGCGCTCGCGCAGAAAGCGCATCAGCTCGACAGGGCGCAGGGTTACGCCGCGCGTGACGATGAAGGCGCAGCTGCGCTCGCCCAGGTAGGCGTCTGGCATGGCAACCAGAGCGGCGTCGTGCACGGCCGGGTGGGCCAGTAGATGGTTCTCTACCTCTTCTGCCGCAACTTTGTCGCCGCCACGGTTGATCTGATCCTTGGCGCGGCCCTCCACCGTCAGGTGCCCGCTGGGTAGCCGGCGCACCAGGTCGCCGGTGCGGTAGTAGCCGTCGGCGGTGAATGCGCGTGCGTTGTGTTCATCGGCAAGGTAGTAGCCGCGTATGGTGTAGGGGCCACGGGTCAGCAGATGGCCCAGCTCGCCATCGGGCAGGTCACGATCCTCGTCGTCCACCACGCGGACTTCATCGTGCGGCGAGATGGCGCGGCCCTGGGTATGGTGCAGCAGCTCGTCGTTGTCCTCAGGCCGGGTGTAGTTGACCAGCCCTTCGGCCATACCGAAGACCTGCTGCAGGCGACAGCCCAGTTCCGGCAGCACGCGGCAGGCCACCTCGGCACCGAACTTGGCTCCGCCTACCTGTAGCAGCTTCAGTGTCCTCAGTTCCGGCCGGCGCTGCCGGGCCGATTCCAGCCACACCATGGCCAGCGGCGGCACCAGGGCGGTGATGGTCACGCCTTCCGTCCCGATCAGGGGGAATGCCTCATCGGGGCTGGGTCGACGCGCCAGCACGATGCGTCCGCCGGCATGCAGCACACCCAGGGTGCCGGGTGAGCTGAGCGGGAAGTTGTGCGCCACCGGCAGGGCGCACAGGTAGACGGCATCCTGGTCCAGCCCGCAGATATCGGCGCTGGCGCGTACGCTGTAGAGGTAGTCGTCATGGGTGCGCGGAATCAGCTTGGGCAGGCCCGTGCTGCCGCCAGATAGCTGGAGGAAGGCCACCTCGCCGGCCATGGGGCCGGCCAAGGGAATGGGTGTGTCGTGCAGGTCTGCCAGCGCGGTGAACTCGGCGGCATCGCCAACCACCACGACATGGCGCAAGGCCGGGACTTCTGCCTGCACTTCCCGCGCCAGCGTCCGGTAGTCAAAGCCACCGTCCATGTCGGCAATGACATAGGCCTTGGCATCGGCAAAGCGGCAGAAGTGGCTGACCTCTGCCCGGCGGTGCGCCGGCAGGGCGAAGACGGGCAGGGCGCCAAGGCGAAACAGGCCGAAGCAGACCGAGAAGAACTCGGCCACATTGGGTAGTTGCACCACCACACGATCCTGCGCACCTATGCCCAGGCGGGCGAAGCCAGCGGCCAATTGGTCTGCCCTCGCATCCAGTTCGGCATAGGACCACCGCCGTTTACCGCAGACGATGGCGATACGGTCGGGGTGTTCACCGGCCTTGCGTTGCAGCATGGCGCCCAGCGTTTCGCCAGTCCAGTAGCCCAACTCGCGGTAGTGCTGCGCGTCCTGCTCGGGCCAGGGGGTAAAACCGGTCAGATGGCTCATGCCGCTCCCTCCAGCACGCTCTCCAAGGCCATGGCACTGAGCATGGTGCGCAGCTTGGCGCTGGTCTCCGCCAGTTCCAGATGTGGCTCTGAGCCAGCCACGATACCGGCTCCGGCATAGAGCGTCGCAGTGTGCTCACCCACTTCGGCACAACGTATGGTGACGGCCCACTCGCCATCGCCGCTGGCATCGCACCAGCCCACCAGGCCGGTGAAGAAGCCACGGTCGAAGCCTTCTACCGTCTCGATGAATGAGCGCGCTGCCGCCGTGGGGTGGCCGCAGACGGCGGGGGTGGGATGCAAGGCCAGCGCCAGTTCCAGCGCGCTGCATGCCTCGTCTGCCAAGTCGCCGTGTATCTCGGTGGCCAGGTGCCACATGCTGGGCGTGGAGACCAGCGAGGGTCCGCTGGGTACATGTACCGCATCGCAATAGGGGCGCAGCGCGGCTACCACAGCATCGACCACCAACTGGTGCTCGTGCCTGTCCTTGGCTGAGCCGAACAGGTGCTCGGCGCGCCGTGCATCTTCTGCCGGGTCGCTGCTGCGGGGAATGGAGCCTGCCAGCGGGTGCGACACCACCTGCTTGCCACGGCGCGACAGCAGCAGCTCGGGGCTGGCGCCGACCAGCGTACGGCGCTCGCCGTCGGGTGCCGGCAGGTCGATGGCGAAGGTATAGCCGTTGGTATTGCGGTTGGCCAGGCGCTGTAGCAGTGAGGGCACGGCAATGTTCGCATCGACCTTGATCGAGCGCGATAGCACCACCTTGTCCAGCCCGCCCTCGTCTATCTGGCTCAGGGCCTGCGCCACATTGTCGCGGTATCGGTCGGGGTGGGGCAGTGCCTCACTGCTGATGTCGCGCAGGGTTTTGCTTTCCGCTTGGGTCGGCAGCCCGGCTTCACCGGCACCCCGCCCTTGCACGGTGCTCTCCGGGATGAACAGATGCGCCGGTGCCTGGGCATTGAACGGGATGGCACCCAGCAGGATGGGCTGTACCAAGCCTTCCGCCTGCGCCTGCCGCAGCAGCTGGGCAGCACGTTGTGCCAGGGTGTCGGCCGGGCCGTGCGTGAGCGTGGCATGGCGGCCCAGCGTCAGTACCGTGCGGCGTGGCGAGGTGAACAGCGAGCCGCCGTTGGGGTAGAGGCGGAGCAGGTCGGTGGCTTTGGGGGTAGTCAAGCCGGAATCGTGCTGGGATGGTTGCATAGTGGCTCCTCATGAAAGACCAATACCGCTGCTGCGGCTGGATATCAGCTGCGGCAGGCGTGCTTTGCGCCGGGCGGGATGGCTATTCTTGTTGGTGCCCGGTAGCGGAGCGATGGCGTCGCGGTGGCATGGTTTGCAACTGAGTACGCGAGCCAGGCGCCGGATAGGCGAAGCATCGTAACGGTAAAAAAATCTAAATGCAAATGAGATTGACTCTCATTATTTATAGCTGCATGATGCTTGCAAGAAACCCAGTGGGTCACGGGCGGGGTGCATACAGGTGCGGGCCTTGCGGCCTGTGCGAGGGCAGACAGGCAAGCCCCAGGCCCACGACCACGCGTATACCGGAGGAAGCATGACAACAGCCTTGACAGCAATGGGCCGGACGGGAGCGGTGTATCCGAGAGGGCCGGGCGGCATGCCCGATGCCGTCTTCGAGCAGGTGCCCGCACCGGCGGAGATGTATCGGCTGATGCCGGCGTCTGAGCGGGTTGCTGCGACCGTACAGGCCGGGCGGCAGGCGGTCCGCGACATCCTGGACCGCAAGGACGACCGCTTGCTGGTGGTGGTCGGGCCATGCTCCATCCACGATACCGAAGCAGGCCTGGACTATGCGCAGCGGCTGGCGGCCTTGGCCGACGAGCTCTCAGATACCCTGTATGTGGTGATGCGGGCGTATTTTGAGAAACCGCGTACCACGGTGGGCTGGAAGGGCTTGGTCAATGACCCGCATATGGATGACTCCTGCCGGATAGGCGAGGGTATGGCGCGCGCCCGGCAGTTTCTGCTGGCGGTCAATGCGCTGGGCCTGCCGGTTGCTACCGAGGCACTGGACCCGTTATCACCCCACTATTTGGGCGACCTGATCAGCTGGACGGCGATCGGTGCGCGCACTACCGAATCGCAGGTACACCGGGAGCTGTCATCGGGCCTGGCCACGCCCGTGGGGTTCAAGAACGGTACCGACGGCAGCGTCGAGACGGCCGTCAATGCCATCCTGTCGGCAGCCTGCCCCCATGCCTTCATGGGCATGGACCAGGAAGGCAGGCCGGCCATTGTCCGCACGCAGGGCAACCGTTACTGCCACTTGGTCATGCGCGGCGGCGGCGGGCGGCCCAACTACGATACGGTCAGCATCCACCTCGCCGAGAAGGCGCTTGAGAAGCACCATATCCCGACCAATATCATTGTCGACTGTGCCCACGCCAATTCCTGGAAGCAGCATGCCTTGCAGCCTGGTGTGCTGGCCGATGTGGTGAACCAGATACGCGAAGGCAGCCAATCGATCCGGGGGGTGATGATAGAAAGCTTTATCGAGGCGGGTAACCAGCCTATACCCGCCGACCTGGGCGATCTGCGCTATGGCTGCTCGGTGACGGATGCCTGCGTGAGCTGGCCGACCACCGAGAAGATATTGCGGCAGGCCGGCCAGCGGCTGGCCGGGCGGCGAGGCTGGCAAGCCTGATGCAAAGCTAGCGCCGGGCTGCGTGTGGGCGCAGCTTCTATAGGCCATCACTTATGTAAAAAGGCGCAACACCCATGCGAGTGTTGCGCCTTGAGACTAGCTGCTTGGGTAATACGGTTTACTCAACCGAGAACGACTGCGCGGTACCATCCTGATTGTTGATATAGAAGGTGTTACCGTCTTGCCACCAGGTATCGGTAGCATGGGCTTCCGGGGTGTTGATGAGCATGTAACCCGCACGCAGTGTGTAGTCGACATTCCCTATCTTGGTGGTAACGGCACCATCAACGCCAATGGTTGGCCCAGTTGCCCCTATGATGCCGCTGAGTGCAGCCGCCACAACATCAATGTTGGCAAATGCTGGGTAGAGCGTCTGCTGCATACTGCCATCGCCATGGATCAGATGGCCGGCACCGTCGTACGAGAAGCCATTCAGGCTGCTGGGTGTAGCAGTCCATGCCGGCCGGGCCACGTATTTCGCACCACCCAACGTTGCCTTGATCAAGCCGTTGGCCGTGATCATCCCGGTGGCCTGGCTATCCAGGCTCATGAGCTGCGTGGCGAAGCTGCTGGGGCTGACCAGGCTGGGGGCCAGCTCCACCATCGCGCCCTTCACCACAACACGCATCAGCCCATTGCTCTGCAGCCCGCTGGCTATGCCGGGCGCAACCCGTAGCGATCCAACAGGAACGCCGGCTATCCAGGTGCCGTCTGGTGCAGACATGGTCATGCCACCGATAACGCTATTGCTGCCGCGTGTGAGCTGGATACCAAGCTGCTGGCTCAGGTTGGTGATGATGCTGCTGCCCAGCGCCGACCCATTCAAGCGGGCAGGGGTGCCGTCTATGGACACCGGTATGCTCTCCAGCGTCATGCCGGCAGGGATGGCACTAAGGGTTTGTGCCACACCAGCGCCACCATCGGCAAGGATGATGCCTTGTTCATTCCCTTCGCTGTCATAAGTGATGGTTTCACCCGCGAACAGAAGCAAGGAGGACGACGACAGTATGTTGGCACGGCCGCTGGTCAACGCGCTTCTTACGCTTACCGCCGCGACATCGGAGAGGCACAGCGAGTAAGACAACAGGGCTCTCTGATAGGTCGATACGCTGGCGAAGTAATTAGTCCATGCACTGGACTTGCTCCCCGGCGGCGGTGAGACCGGTGCGGTTGGTCGTGCCCCGCAGTTACGGGGCGTGGTTACCGTGCCCGAATTCACCTTCACCGTCGTGCCGCCTCCAGTGATTGCCGATGCATTGATGGACGCACCGCCACTACCCGAAGTGAGAACCACTTGCGCAGGACTGCTGTCACCCACGGCCAGGAGAGAACCGCTACCGCCTATGGACAAAGACATGGTGCCGTTGGTAAGCGCCAACACATTCTGGCCGCTGCTGGAAGAAGGCTTCACACTCAGCACACCGCCACCGGAGTTGGTAGAGACCGCAATTGTTGAGCTAGTACCGCCCAGATTGAGGTTGACCGGCCTAGTGGAGGCATCGACGGTCAGGGTGCTGCCGCTGGCGCCGGTCGCCGACACATCTACCGTGCTACCCGCAGTCACTGTGACATTCGCCGATCCTGTCACTGTACCCGTACCGTCAATGGTGCCGGTGCCGCCAGTGATCGTGGTATTAGAAGCAGTCACCGTAACGGCTTGGGTGGCCGTCACAGCGGTGCTGCCATTCAAGGTTGCACCAATAATGCAGCTACCTGGGCTGACGGCGGTAATGGTGGCGGTGACGGTACCATCGGTCGTGCTGCGCGTTAGGCTGCCTACCGTGCAACTGGCGCTATTGCTGGTAATGGTGGCGCCGCTGGCACTGACATTGAACAGGCTGGTGCTACTGGCATCCTTCAGCGTCAGTATGGCCGACGTGGTGCCTGCCGTAATCAGGCTGGGGGTGCCGACGGTCAAGGTCGATTGGGCCGCCGTGGCGACGTCGACAGCGGCTGCTACGGAGGTAAAGGCGGTGCCGGGGGTGTTGGCGGTCAGCACCAGCGTACCGGTGTTCAGCGTAGGGGTCACCGTGGTGCTGGGTATGGCGGCGATGAGGCCGTTCACTACATCCGTGGCCGAGGTTGTGGTCGCCACAAAGGTATAGGTAGTGCCATTGAGCGTCACGGCAAACGTGTTGCCAGCCACGATGGATGACGGCGTCAGCGTATCAACCTGTGCCACGGCAGTCGCGTTGGTGCTCCCCGTCGCGCCCAGGGTCCAACCGGTGCCGGCACTCTTGGCCGTGAACACGATATCGCTGCCGGTGACGCTGGTGGTGTAGTCCTGCGCTGCATAGGCTACGCCGGGGTCGGCCTGGATGGCGGCATTCAGGCCGGTAGCCACATCGGCCGTGCTGGTGGTGGTGGCAGTAAAGCTGACTGTTCCCGACCCTGGCAGGGCAATGCTAAAGACATCCCCGATATCCACACTGCCGCCGATGGTCAGCGTGTCGATCTGGCTCTGCGCCGGTACGGCCGGCACATTCGCTTGTGTCTCCGCGCCGTCTATGGTCGCCGTCGATGAGTTTGTGGCTAGGCTGCCCGCATCGGTAGGGAAGGACATCGCAAACGACGTACCCGGTGTGGTGGCCGTGAAGGTCAAGGTACCTGTGGTGTTGTCAGTCACCTGGTAGGTGGTATTGCTGAGATAGTCGGCATGGGCAGTGATGAGCCCGTGGAGTTCCGTCGCCATACTGGCCGGAGTGTCTGTGGCGGCTACTGTGGTTGTAATGGTCGTCGCCGTGCCGGGCAGGGTAATGCTGAAGGTGTCGCCATCCGTAACCGTCCCATTGATGGTTACCGTTTCCACCTGAGCTTGTGCCATCATGCCGGCGTCATTCAGGGCGGTGGGCGTCAGCGTTAGCGTTTGCGTGACATTGGCGCCAACTGCGCGGTTTGGCGTGGTGGTCGTCTTGCTGAACATGGGTACAGCGAACACCGATGTGGACAGCATCATGACCAAGGCCAGGGTGAGCGGGCGCAGTCGCATACTGGGGGTTGGGCGGGTGTGCAGAGATCTCATGGGGAACTTAGCTCCATAATAAAAGTGTGGGCCGAAAACTGCTGTCACTTGCAACCGAACTATCCGCCAAGCCCGAACCCCGATGCGAAAACATCACGCCCATTGGGTACCGGCAACACGATGCCGAACCGAATAGACGCACCTGCCAAAGGCAAGCAGAAACGCGCCTCTAGCTGCATCGCTGACGGTCTACCTTACGCTAGCGACTAGCGCCGCAGACGCAAGAAAGTGGATATGGTCAAAAGCACGACACGCGCTGCGTGTGCATTGAGCTTAGTCGGCGATTATTGCAAGTAAAGGTGTTTGATGTGGGCAGCCCAACCTTGTGGACGCTGCGGCGCCAGCTGGAGCGGACGGCGCTGTTTAGTGCCGCGTGTTAGCAGCATGGTGCGCGTAGGCTTCGAATAGCGCATGCAGCCTACGTCAGGCCCACCCCTGCTTGCCACACTGGCGCTTTCGGCGCGGCAGCGGTTACCCTGCGTAGATTTCAAGCATCAACTGGTGCGGTGGCGCAATGACATACGCTTCACATGCCTCATGGTGCCTTCCATCAAGCGGAGTCAGTTCAGTGCCCATTCGTTCGATCAAGCGCCTGTTCTCGGTAGGCTTGCCGCGCATGGCAGTCGTCTCACCCACCGGTCTCGACACCTACCGAGACGGTGGATCACTGAGCGTGTCCTTTCTGGGCGGCAGCGGGACTGAACGCACCCTGCTTTTCCCGGTACACCTGGCTATCGATGGAGCAAAGAAGTTTGCGCGCGCCGGCTACTTACCGCAGCAGATGGAGGGGAACGTCCGAACGCCTCGCATCAGCCCTATCACTGGGCTGGAGAGCATGGACACCGCAAGGATGACTGAAGAAGTAACTTGGGAGGAAGCAAGGCGCATCCGCTGCGAACTGGCGCCATTGATGCCGCAAAGCAGCGGCAAGACGCGCTTCATATCACTCGTTCTTTGAGCCATTTACACCATGAAGACAAACCTACGTTCCAACTACCGATACAAGGTCGCGGCAGTCGCGCTTACTCTCTTCGCAAATAGTCTGGCTTTAGCCCAACCGCATCAAGACGACGAGTCTGAGCTGGTCGCAAAAGTAAGGGCAGACGGAACACTCTTTGGCTTTGCCCAAGCTTGCAAGTTGTCGACGGAAGAAATCAAGAACCTCTTCGATCTCAAGTTCGCTGCAACCCGTGAGCTAGCGCAAACTAAAGTGCCGCACTATACGCCCGAGCACTTCAAAGCGGACTTCAGAAGCGGCATTGAAACAGCAAAAGGCTTTGTCAGGTATGCGGATCCAGAATCCGATGCGTACAAGAGAAATTGCGAAGACATTCAACAGAAGGTCAAGTTGCTTCTGCAAAAAAAATGATCTGATTAGGTTTGCGATCACTGGCCACGGCGCCCAGTGCCTAGCCCTTTCATTGAGGGGGGGCGGCCAAGGTCTGGTGCCCTTTACGGCCCCTCATGTAAAACATTAGGCAGCACAGGACTATCCGCCCTACGTTACGAGGACAAAACCATGCTTGAAGGATCCTGCCTCTGTGGTGCCGCCCGCTGGACGTTTGAAGGTGAGCCCGATGGCGCCACAGCTTGCAATTGCACTGCGTGCCGACGATATGGCGTTCTCTGGGCGTATGACTACGAGAACGAAGGAATCAAGGTCTCGGGTACGACTTACCCGTTCTCGAGAGGCAACGCACTTGAGTTTCACTTTTGTCCCACCTGTGGCTGTGTGGCTTTCTGGCGGGGCAAGCACCTAGATGAACAAGGCCGCAGGAGAATCGCCGTCAACCTGCGATTGGCTGAACCTGTGGCCGTCGCCCACATTCCCATCGATCACTTCGACGGCCTGGATACATTCGATGACCTGCCTCGCGATGGTCGATGCGTCGCTGACTACTGGTTCTGAGGCGGCATTGGTGTGCGTGCGGCCTAACCCTTCCATCGAGAGGACGCTGCCCAGCCGTGTAACCGTTCAGTCCAGCGGACCGCCTACGGCGGCCGCTGAATTCAACGCTTAGCATTCACTCTATCCATAAGAAGGAGACAACCATGAGTTTTACGATCAACAAAGGCTGTTTCCGAATCGACGAAGGAATTCCCCAGGGAGATTCAGTGCGATTCACGGTAGATGGCTGCAGTCAATATCATTGACCTGAGCGTATGCCACCAAAAATAATTGGTGTGATTGTGCAATGTATTGATTTGCGACGATTTCCTTGTTCGTCAAGTCCGTTTGATGGGCATGTCTGCCGCCAGCTCAACACTTTCGGCTGGCTCAGGCGGCGCTGATCCTAATCACGAGCAGTCCCAGCCGAACAGGATCTGCCGACAATGGCGGCAAACGAACTTGTAGATCGCGGGGTCGCCACCTGGTGTGTAGCTGTCGGTGATCTGATGCCAGTCTTCGTCGTCCAGCTTGTACTCGGCCATCCAGGCTGCCTTCGTGTTCTCCGACACGTTGCAGATGTCCTCCCTGGAAGCATCGCCGTGGTACTCGCACGCGTCACCACAATGCACTAACCAGGAATCTTGCTGCCATGAGACGTAGCCTGGCGTTCGGCACGCGACCTCTTCTACGACATGCATCTGGATACCTGCAGCGATGAGCGGGTAGTCGTCGGCGAATGAGGCGTCAAACTTCGCTGAGGCGCTTCCGTCGGCGATGCACCAAGGACAGATGTCATCCAGATCTGCAGTTGAGTAAATCGATCCCGTATACATGAAGCCGCGATCTTGGCCGCAGCATTGGCAGGTACCGTCGCTCTCGACGACGGCACCTGTATCTATTGGGTTTGGGTGGTAGCGGAAAGACGGTAATTCGATGCTCATACCTACTCCACCGTCACCGATTTCGCCAAATTCCTCGGCTTATCGACGTCCGTCCCCTTGGCCAGTGCTGTGTGGTAAGCCAGTAGCTGCACCGGGATGGCGTGCAGGATGGGGGAGAGGACGCCGACGTGGCGGGGTGTGCGGATGACGTGGACGCCGTCGGATTCGCCGAAGTGGCTGTCCAGGTCGGCGAAGACGAACAGTTCGCCGCCACGGGCACGGACTTCCTGCATATTGGATTTCACTTTCTCCAGCAGGCTGTCGTTGGGGGCGATCACCACCACGGGCATGGCTTCGTCCACCAGGGCGAGGGGGCCGTGTTTGAGTTCGCCAGCGGCGTAGGCTTCTGCGTGGATGTAGGTGATTTCTTTGAGCTTGAGCGCGCCTTCCATGGCGATGGGGTAGTGCACGCCACGGCCCAGGTAGAGGGCGTGGTGCTTGGGTGAGAAGCGGTCGGCCCAGGGTTTGATCTGGGGTTCGAGGTTGAGGGCATGCTGTACGCTGCCGGGTAGCTGGCGCAGGGCGTCCAGGTGGTGGGCTTCGCTGTCGCTATTGAGCTTGCCGCCCAGCTTGGCTAGGGTGGCGGCCAGGGTGAACAGGGCGACCAGCTGGGTGGTGAAGGCCTTGGTGGAGGCCACGCCGATTTCGGCGCCGGCACGGGTGTAGAACACCAGGCGGCTGGCGCGGGGGATGGCGGATTCGCGTACGTTGCAGATGGACAGGCTGAGATCATGGCCCAGGGATTGGGCGTATTTCAGCGCTTCCATGGTGTCCAGCGTCTCGCCCGATTGCGAGATGGTGACGATGAGGTACTTGGGGTTGGCCACGGCTTCGCGGTAGCGATATTCGCTGGCGATTTCGACCGTGCAGGGCAGCTTGGCGATGCTCTCTATCCAGTACTTGGCGACGGAGCCGGCATAGAAGCTGGTGCCGCAGGCCAGGATCTGCACGCCTTCTACCTGGCGCAGCAGCTCGCCGTCGGCATCGCCAAACAGGGTGGGGCTGAAGCCTTCTTCCAGCACCTGTTCTATGGTGTCGGCCAGGGCCTTGGGCTGCTCGTGGATTTCCTTCTGCATGAAGTGGTTGTACGGGCCCAGTTCCAGCGAGGCCAGCGAGACATCGGAGAGGTGTACTGTACGCTCGGCGGCGGCGCCGGTCTTATCGAGTATGGTGACGCTGCTGGTGGTGAGGGCGGCGACGTCGCCTTCTTCCAGGAAAATGACGCGGCGGGTGGCGGACAAAACGGCCGAGACATCGGAGGCGATGAAATTCTCGGACTCGCCCAGGCCTATCAGCAGCGGGCAGCCCATGCGGGCGCAGACCAGCAGGTCGGGCTGGGTTTGCGACATCACGCCAATGGCGTAGGCGCCATGCAGTTCACGCACGGCTTGCTGCACGGCGGTGAACAGCTCGCCGGTCTGCTTCAAGTAGTGCTCGACCAGGTGGGCGATGACTTCGGTATCGGTCTGCGATTCGAACACATAGCCCAGGGCCTTGAGGCGTTCGCGCTGCTCGTCGTGGTTCTCGATGATGCCGTTGTGTACCACGGCCACACCGCCGGAGATATGCGGGTGGGCGTTGGGTTCGGTCACGCCGCCATGGGTGGCCCAGCGGGTGTGGCCTATGCCCAGCTTGCCGTGGGTGCCCTGGGCCTGTGCGGCGGATTCCATCTCGGCCACGCGGCCAACGCGGCGCACGCGCTCTATGCCGCCGTTGAGCACGGCGATGCCAGAGGAGTCGTAACCCCGGTATTCCAGCCGCTTCAGGCCGTCAATCAGATGGGCTACTACATCACGCTGCGCGATTGCGCCGACTATGCCGCACATAGGGTATCTCTCCGTGTGTTGGGTTGCTGCACTTGGGTCAGTGCCTGAGTCCGCCTGGGGCGGTTTCAGCGGGTGACTAGAAGTCTAGGCAAAGTCGCGCATGATGGGAGTATGTTTTCGTCATTGCAATATATGAAATGAATATGACGAAAGAATAACTCAGTGTCATTGGGGCATTCTTTCGCGTATCCAGGCTACGCCCAGCTCGGCCAGTTGTGGCAGGTGGTCGGCAAAGTTGTGGCGCGCGCCTTCGATTACGGTGTGACGGGAGCCGGTGGGCAGCAGGTGCAGCCCTTGGCGGTTGCCGGCCAGCAGGGCGCACTCCTCGGCATCGTCAGGATGGTTGCCGTTGATGATGAGTACGGGGCAGGGCAGGTCGTGCAGCAGGGCGGCTTGTTCGAACTCGACAAAGTCACGCAGCATCTGGGCTTCGACCACCTGGGTCTGGCGGCGGCAGCCGGGGGCGGCTTCGATAGTCATGCGGCCGGTGGCGGCCAGTTCTGCCAGTTCTTCGGCGCTGTAGTAGTCGGGCCAATGGTAGTGCATGGGGGTGGTGCCCGCGCCACTCAGCACCATGGTGGTGGCCCATAACGGTTTTGCCATCAGGCATAGCCGCGCGCCCAGGCTGTGGCCCCACAGGGCAATGCGCTGATAACCCATGGCCCTGGCCTGGTCCACGGCGGCGTGGACATCCTGCGCCAGCTTGTCGGCACGCAGGCTGTCGTCGTCGCTATCGCCACAACCGGCAAAATCAAAGGCCAAGGCAGCATAGCCGTGCTGGTTGAGCTGCGCGGCAATATAGGGAAAGCGGCCAGCCCAGCGCTTGTGGCTGGTGTAGCCGTGGGCCATGACCACCACGGTGTCGGTCTGGGCCGGGTAGTGGTCGGCCACCAGGCGTAGGCCGCGACGGTTGGGAAATGTGATTTGCTCGACCATGCCTTGCTCCATGGGGATAGGTACTAACAACCAGGCAAATAAAAACGGCCGCTCTGGGAGCGGCCGCGTGATGAGGGGTAGAGATGCGCGCGTGCGACCGCTAGGCAGGTGGGGCCGAGGGGCTAGGGTATTGGCACGGGTGGCGCATGGTCTGGTTCATGGGTTTATCTTGCCTTCGTAGGCGTGGCCTTGTCTATTTGTTCTTGCTTGGTCGTTTCCAGCCAGGCAGGGATTTCTGCCCGCGTGCACGGCAGATGGTTAGGGCGTCGGCGGGGGCATCCAGGGTGATGGTGGAGCCTGCGGCGATATAGGCACGCTCGGCGATGGTGACCGGTGCCACCAACTGGGTGTCGGTGCCGATAAAGGCATCGTCGCCTATGGTGGTGACGAATTTGTTGGCGCCATCGTAGTTGCAGGTGATAACACCGGCCGAGACATTGACCCGCTCACCGATGACGGCATCGCCCAGGTAGGCCAGATGCCCGGCCTTGGTGCCACTGCCCAGCCTAGCCTTCTTGAGCTCCACGAAGTTGCCTATATGCACCTTCTCGCCCAACACCGAATCGGGCCGGATGCGGGCAAAGGGGCCGATGTCCGAGCCGGCGCCGACCGTGCTGTCCTCGATCACCGTATTGGCTTTGACGATGACGCCATTCCCCAGGGTGACGTTCTTGAGATAGACATTGGGGCCGAGTTTGACGCCATCACCCAGGCGTATTTGCCCTTCCAGCACGACATTGATATCGATCTCCACATCCTGGCCGTGGCTGATGGTGCCGCGCAGGTCGAAACGGGCAGGGTCGATCAAGGTGACGCCAGCGGCCAGCAGCTTGTCGGCCTGCTGCCTTTGGTAAACCCGTTCCAGCTCGGCCAGCTGGCGCTTGTCATTGACGCCGGCTGCCTCCCAGGCGTCGGCCGCAACTAGGCCGGCGACTTCCACACCATGGGCTACGGCCATGGCGATGACATCGGTCAGGTAGTACTCGCCCTGAGCATTGGCGTTTTTGAGTTGTGGCAGCCATTCGCGCAGGCGGGCCAGCGGCGCGGCGATAAAGCCGGTGTTGATCTCGCGTATGGCCAGCTGGGCTGGGCTGGCGTCCTTCTGCTCGACGATGCTGACCACCTGGCCGGCCTCGTTGCGCACAATGCGGCCATAGCCGCTGGGGTTGTCCATGATGGCGGTGAGCACGGCCAGCTTGTCGCTACCCGCCGTGTCCAGCAGGCCTTGCAGGGTGGCCGGCGTGATCAGCGGGCAGTCGCCGTACAGAATGAGGGCCACGCCCTCGCTGCACTCCGGCAGCGCCTGGGCCACCGCATGGCCGGTTCCCAGCTGCTGGGCCTGGTGCGCCCAGCGTACATCGACCTGGCCATGAAAGGCCGCCTGCACCTGCTCGCCACCATGGCCATACACCACCACCAAGCGCTCGGCCGCCAAGGCCCTGCCGGCATCCAGCACATGGCCCAGCATGGGTTTGCCGGCCAAGGGTTGCAATACCTTGGGCAGCCTGGAGTTCATGCGCTTGCCTTGGCCGGCAGCGAGGATGATGACATTAAGGGACATGGTGTGCGGTCCGGCGGTGGATGGGAGGGGAGATTATCGCGGGCTTGGGGGGAAAGCGGAATCCCCGCCGCTGCGATAGATAGGCGGCTACATCGTAGGTCGAACCAGCTGTTTGTGGCGTCTTGGTCTGGTAGGGGCTGCCCAAGCGCTGATGGCGTGCCTAATCCCGATACAGCTTGAGAAAGCGGAACATCTTGGGCCAGGCCTCTGCCTCGCGAGGCTTGAAGACGATGGCGACTTCGCGGCCATCGAGGGCGGACTCGGTCAGGACAACGTGGTCGGCCACGGCCTTGGCGTTCTCGAATTCCTTGGCGTTGACCTTGCAGACGGCCTTGAAGAAGGGGCCGTCCAGCCACTGGGCAACTTCCGGCGTGTCCTTGTAAGCCAGATAGCCGGCCAAGGAGGCATGGGCGACGGCGACCATGGCAAAGCCCAGGGGGATATCGTCGCGGACCAGGATGTACATTTTCATAAAGGGCACTGCTGTTGATGGCGGCCCATTACGGTAAACCATGCCAAAGCAAAAGGGCAACCCATGGGGTTGCCCTTTTGCTTGGTACTGCTAAGCCACGGGTCAGGCGCGATTGCGGAGTTTCTTGATCGCGGCCAGCTGGGCGACGGCTTGCGCCAGTTCGGCTTGCGCCGAGGCGTAATCCATCGAACCCGAGCGGTTGGCCAGGGCTTCTTCGGCCAGTTTCTTGGCTTCCAACGCTTTCGCCTCATCGAGGTCGCTACCGCGGATAGCGGTGTCGGCAAGTACCGTCACCACATGCGGTTGCACTTCGAGGATGCCGCCGGATACATAGACCAGCACTTCCTCGTCGTTGCTGTTGGCGACCTTGATGCGCAGCGCGCCCGCTTTGATACGGGTGAGCAGCGGAGCGTGGCGCGGCAGCACGCCGATTTCGCCCATCTCGCCGGGGGCGGCCAGGAATTCGGCCGTACCCGAGTAGATCTGCTCTTCAGCGCTGACTACGTCCACATGCATGGTCATGGCCATTTCCTACCCCTTATTGCAGGGTCTTGGCTTTTTCGACAGCTTCGTCGATGCCGCCGACCATATAGAAGGCCTGCTCCGGCAGGTGATCGTACTCACCGTTCAGAATGCCACGGAAGCCACGCAGGGTTTCCTTCAGGGACACGTACTTGCCAGGTGCGCCGGTGAACACTTCGGCGACGTGGAAGGGCTGCGACAGGAAACGCTGGATCTTACGGGCGCGAGCCACGACCAGCTTGTCTTCCGGCGACAGTTCATCCATACCCAGAATCGCGATGATGTCGCGCAGTTCCTTGTAGCGCTGCAGCGTTTGTTGCACGCCACGGGCTACTTGGTAATGCTCTTCACCAACCACTTGCGGGTCCAGCTGACGCGAGGTCGAGTCGAGCGGATCCACGGCGGGGTAGATACCCAGCGAGGCGATATCACGCGACAGCACGACGGTTGCGTCCAAGTGGGCGAAGGTCGTGGCAGGCGACGGGTCGGTCAAGTCATCGGCAGGCACGTAAACGGCCTGGATGGAGGTGATCGAACCGGTCTTGGTCGAGGTGATACGCTCTTGCAGGCGGCCCATTTCGTCGGCCAGGGTGGGCTGGTAGCCCACGGCGGACGGCATACGGCCCAGCAGCGCGGATACTTCGGTACCAGCCAGGGTGTAGCGGTAGATGTTATCCACGAAGAACAGCACGTCACGGCCCTTGCCGTTTTCGTCCTTCTCGTCGCGGAAGTACTCGGCCATGGTCAGACCGGTCAGCGCTGCGCGCAGACGGTTGCCGGGAGGCTCGTTCATCTGGCCGTAAACCATGGCCACTTTCGATTCGGCCAGGTTGTCCAGCTTGATCACGCCCGAGTCGGCCATTTCGTGATAGAAGTCGTTACCTTCACGAGTCCGCTCGCCCACACCGGCAAACACCGACAGACCCGAGTGAGCCTTGGCGATGTTGTTGATGAGTTCCAGCATGTTCACGGTCTTGCCCACACCGGCGCCACCGAACAGACCCACCTTGCCGCCCTTGGCGAACGGGCAGATCAGGTCGATCACCTTGATACCGGTTTCCAGCAGGTCCACCGAGCTCGACAGTTCGTCGAACTTGGGGGCCTTGCGGTGGATGGACCAACGCTCTTCAGCGACCACGGGACCGACTTCATCCACGGGGTTGCCCAGCACGTCCATGATACGGCCCAGCGTGGCCTTGCCGACCGGCACCGAAATCGGGTTGCCGGTGTTCAGCACAGCCTGGCCACGCTTCACGCCATCGGTCGAACCCATGGCGATTGCACGGACCACGCCATCACCCAGCTGCTGCTGAACTTCCAGCGTCAGTTCGGGGTTGGCCAGCGTCAGCGCGTCAAATACCTTCGGCATGGCGTCGCGTGGGAATTCCACGTCAACCACCGGGCCAATGATTTGCACGATTTTACCTTGGCTCATCGTTGCATTCCTTAATGTTAAATACTGTTCCGCGCTGCGATCAAACCGCTGCTGCACCGGCGACGATTTCCGACAGTTCCTTGGTGATGGCTGCCTGACGGGTCTTGTTGTAGACCAGCTTGAGCTCATCAATCACCGTTCCGGCGTTGTCGGATGCGGCCTTCATGGCCACCATCCGGGCGCTTTGTTCGGAAGCGATGTTCTCGGACACTGCCTGGTACACCAGCGCCTCGATATAGCGAACCAACAGATCGTCAATCACCACTTCCGGCGCCGGTTCGTAGATGTACTCGAACGGGTGGTCGCTGACCGGTTTCATGCGGTCGGCCGGTACCGGCAGGAGCTGTTCCATCACCGGTTCCTGCTTCATCGTGTTGATGAAGCGGGTGTAGACGATATGCAGTTCGTCGATCTGGCCGGCCTGGTATGCATCGAGCATGACCTTGACCGGGCCGATCAGTTTGTCGAGGTGCGGCGTATCACCGAGTTGCACAACGTGCGAGACCACACGGCCGCCAGTACGCTGCATGAAGCCAAAGCCTTTATTACCGATGGCAGTGACATCGACATCGATGCCGGCCTGTTGCCAGGCCTTCATCTGGTTGACTGCGGTACGCAACACGTTGGTGTTGAGGCCGCCGCACAGACCCTTGTCGGTGGTTACCACGATAATGCCGACGCGCTTCACTTGCGCACGCTTGGTCAGGAAGGGGTGAGCGTAGTCCAGCAGGGCTTGGGCCAGGTGGGCGGTCACATTACGGATTTTTTCACCGTAAGGACGAGCCGCCTTCATCCGGGCTTGGGCCTTGCGCATCTTGGATGCGGCTACCATTTCCATGGCGCGGGTGATCTTGCGCGTGTTCTGCACGCTCTTGATCTTGTTGCGAATTTCTTTGCCGCCTGCCATGACTTGACCTTTCTATCGTTAGATCAAATCAGAAAGCGCCGTTGGCCTTGAACGACTTGATGGCTTCCGCCAGCTTCTTGTCGTTGTCGCCAGACAGCTCACCCTTGCCGTCCATCTCAGCGATGATATCGGCGTGGTTGGCTTTGACGTAGGCATACAGGGCAGCTTCGAAAGCCAGTGCCTTTTCAACCGGCACGTCATCGGCCAGGCCTTTTTCCACTGCGTACAGGGTCACGGACAGCTGCGACACCTTGAACGGAGCGTATTGGCCTTGCTTCAGCAGTTCGGTCACCAGACGGCCGCGATCCAGCTGCTTGCGGGTCGCTTCGTCGAGGTCGGAGGCGAACTGGGCGAAAGCGGCGAGTTCACGGTACTGGGCCAGGGCGGTACGGATACCACCGGCGAGCTTCTTGACGACCTTGGTCTGGGCTGCACCACCGACGCGCGACACCGAGATACCGGCGTTGATGGCGGGGCGGATACCAGCGTTGAACAGGTCTGATTCCAGGAAGATCTGGCCGTCGGTAATCGAGATCACGTTGGTCGGCACGAAGGCGGAGACGTCACCAGCCTGGGTTTCGATGATAGGCAGGGCGGTCAGCGAACCGGTCTTGCCCTTCACGGCGCCATTGGTGATCTTCTCGATGTAGTCTTCGTTGACGCGCGATGCACGTTCCAGCAGACGCGAGTGGATGTAGAACACATCGCCTGGGTAGGCTTCGCGGCCCGGCGGACGACGCAGCAGCAGCGAGATCTGACGGTAAGCCACGGCTTGCTTGGACAAGTCGTCGTATACGATCAGGGCATCTTCACCGATGTCGCGGAAGTATTCGCCCATGGCGCAACCTGCGTACGGCGACAGGTATTGCATGGCGGCCGATTCGGAGGCCGAGGCGGCTACAACGATGGTGTGATCCAGGGCGCCGTGCTCTTCCAGCTTGCGTACCACGTTGGCGATCGACGAAGCCTTCTGGCCGATAGCAACATAGATACAGGTAACGCCGTTACCCTTCTGGTTGATGATGGCATCCAGGGCCACGGCGGTCTTGCCGGTCTGGCGGTCACCAATGATCAGTTCGCGCTGGCCACGGCCGACGGGCACCATGGCGTCAATCGCCTTGATACCGGTTTGCAGCGGTTGCGACACGGACTGACGGGCGATAACGCCAGGGGCGATCTTTTCGATCGGGCTGGACAGCTTGGCGTTGATCGGGCCCTTGCCGTCGATGGGCTGACCCAGGGCGTTGACCACACGGCCACGCAGCTCGGGACCAACCGGCACTTCCAGAATGCGACCGGTACACTTGACTTCCGTACCTTCGGAAATGTGTTCGTAGTCGCCCAGAACCACGGCGCCGACCGAGTCGCGCTCCAGGTTCAGTGCCAGGCCAAAGGTGTTGCCCACGAATTCGAGCATTTCGCCCTGCATGACGTCAGACAGGCCGTGCACACGGACGATGCCGTCGGACACCGAAATCACGGTGCCGGTGGTGCGGCTTTCTGTGCCAGCGGACAGGTTCTGAATCTTGCTCTTGATCAGGTCGCTGATCTCGGACGGATTCAATTGCATTGTTTGCACTCCTAACTGGTGAGGCGGGCCGAGAGGGCCGCCAGCTTGCCACGCACCGAGGCGTCAATGACGTCATCACCAAGGGTCATCCGCACACCACCGATCAACTCGGGGGTGACGGCAACCGTGGTGTCGATCTTCTTGCCAACGCGGCGGGCCAGGATGGACTTGAGTTCTTCCAGCTGGGCTGCGTTGAGTTCGAAAGCCGACTCGATGTGCGCTGTAACCGAACCTTCTGCTGCGGCCTTCAGTTGCTCGAACAGGTCGGCAATATGGGGCAGCAGGACAAAGCGGCGGCTTTCCAGCACGGTAGCAACAAAGTTGCTGACCTGCGGGTTGGCGCGCGCGCCCAGCAGTTCGGTCAGGAGCGCATGTACCTGGCTCGCGGAGAACTTCGGATTGGCGGCGAACTCGACTGCCAGCGGGTCTTGCGCGGCGGCGGCCAGTACAGCCAGCGCCTCCGACCAGGCCGGCAGGCTGTTCGCTTCCTGCGCCAACCGGAATACGGCCTCGGCGTAGGGTCTTGCGACGGTAATGAGTTCAGCCATGAGCGTTTACAGCTCCGCTTTAAGGGTAGCGAGCAGATCGGCGTGACGAGCAGCGTCGATTTCCTTGCGCAGGATCTTCTCTGCACCGGCCACGGCCAGGGCGGAAACCTGCTGACGCAGTTCTTCCTTGGCGTGGTGGACTTGCTGGTCGACTTCCGACTTGGCACCGGCGATCAGACGGTCGCCTTCGACGCGTGCTGCGTCCTTGGCTTCGTCAACGATCTGGGTAGCGCGCTTCTCGGCTTGGGCGATGATCTCGGACGCTTGTGCTTTGGCCTTGCGCAGTTCCTCTGCAGCGCGCTTTTCAGCGAGCTCGAGGTCATGCTTGGCGCGGTCTGCGGCGGTAAGGCCATCAGAAATGCGCTTGGCACGTTCATCCAGCGTGGCCATCAGCGGCGGCCAGATGAACTTCCAGGTGACCAGCACCAGCACCGCGAAGACCAACGCCTGCAGAAACAGGGAGGCGTTAATATTCATGAGTTAACCCCTTGAATTGTAGAGGGTTAAATTAGGCGGCGGTTCTGATCAGGGCGACGAGCGGGTTGCCGAAGGCGAACATCAGGGCAACAGCAACAGTAATAATGAAGATGGCGTCAACCAGACCAGCAATAACGAACAGCTTGGGTTGCAGGGCAGCGGCGGATTCCGGCTGGCGAGCTGCGCCTTCCAGGAACTTGGCACCCACCAGAGCCACGCCGATAGCGGCGCCAACGCCTGCCAGACCAATCATCAGGCCGATGGCGATAGCGGTGAATTGCTGAACGTTAGCGATCAGGACTGCGTGTTCCATGTGTTACTCCTAGTGAGGATGGTGATGTAAAGAAAAAAGTGAAACGTTAGAACCAGGTACAGCGAAATCAGTTGCGGCTTAGTGCTCTTCGACGGCCAGACCACAGTAAACGATGGTCAGCATCATGAAGATATAGGCCTGCAGTATCACGATCAGGATGTGGAAGATGGCCCAGGCGGAGCCTGCTACCACCTGACCCAGCGCACCCAGGATGGAGCCGGGGTTGGCACCGGTCCAGCCCATGCCCAGCAGGGCGATCAGCATGAACACCAGTTCGCCGGCGAACATGTTGCCGACCAGACGCAGGGCCAGCGACAGGCCGCGCGAGCCGTATTCGATACATTGCATGGCACCGTTGACGGGGATCAGGATGATCTTCATCAGCAGGCCTTCGGCATGGAAGGGGGCGGTGAAGAATTCGACCACAAAGCCGACCAGACCCTTGGCCTGTATGCCCAGCAGCACCGACAGCAGCACGACCGACAGCGACATGGCCAGGCCCTGGTTGATGTCAGCGGTAGGCACGACCTTCAGGTACT
Source organism: Chitinimonas sp. JJ19 (assembly GCF_036961565.1). Taxonomy (NCBI): domain Bacteria; kingdom Pseudomonadati; phylum Pseudomonadota; class Betaproteobacteria; order Neisseriales; family Chitinibacteraceae; genus Chitinimonas; species Chitinimonas sp. JJ19. The sequence continues at coordinate 197,847 of NZ_JBAMDD010000005.1, read as the reverse complement.
CGACGCCAAACATGGTGGCGATCTTGGGCAGCAGGTCAACCGGCAGGAAGTCCATGGCGTTCATCAGCACCACCCAGACGAAGACCGTCAGGGCCAGCGGTGCAACCAGCTTGCTCTTGCCGTGGAAGATTTCCTTCACATTGCTGTCGACCAGCTCAACGATCAGCTCGATAAACAGCTGGAACTTGGAAGGCTTGTCCACCGATGCGCGGCGGGCCACCATGCCGAACACGAAGAGGAAGACAAAACCCAGGACCAGCGAGATCCAGAAGGTGTCCAGGTGGATGTTGCTAGGATCGACGGGATCCAGGGCGGGATTGGCGCGCAGGTTCAGCAGGTGATGCTGAATGTATTCCGTTGCGTTGGCGGGTGCGTGATGTTCAGCCGACATAGTGTTGATCTTGTGATTTATTTGAGAATCAGTACCAGCAAATAGGCCGCCAGTGCGGCCACGAATGCACCGGCAAACCACGGTGCATTCGCCCCGAAGAAGAGATAGCCGGCGATCAAAAGGATCAGCGCAACTACCACCTTGACGATTTCGGCCAGTAAGAACTGTGCCAGCATCGCCTTCGGGGCCGGAATTCCATTGAATCGGCTGACTCGGCCGTATGCCACTACCGCTGCGATCTGGCTCAAGCCACCCATCAGGGCGGCGAGCATCGCTTTGGTATCGGCGATAAAAAATGCTGCCGCGGCAACAACCCCGGTAAGGGCCGACATCGCGATCAGCACTGCACGAATCTGTTTTCTCAGTTTCTCTGCCGGGCAGAGGGGGCCGGAAAACTCGCGGATATTAGCGTTTTGTTGGTGCATTGGTCAAGCCACGCGCCCCGCAACAGGGCGTAATCGCCTGTTTTTTCTGGCGAATTTCTCGGTGCACCTGCTGGCAGGCCGGTTGCGGGCCTGCCGGGACAGTTGCTTGGGGGGGCAGGCGGGGCCTGCCAGCGGTCCTGCTGCCTTAGTTGCGCAGCAGGTTCAGCAGGCTGTCTAGCTGGTCCAGCGAGCCATATTCTATGGTGACCTTGCCACGACCCTGGCGATTGGCAGCTATCTGTACCTTGGCACCCAGCTTGTCCGACAGGTCTTCCTGCAGGCGGGCCAGGTCGGGGTCCACCTTCTTGTCGGCGATGGCGGCTGGCGCTGGCTTGCCGGCCTGCAGGGCTTGCACCAGTTTTTCGGTCTCGCGCACCGACAGGCCTTTCTCGGCAATCATGCGGGCCAGTTCCACCTGCTTGATGACGGGCAGGGTGAGCAGGGCGCGGGCATGTCCCATATCGATGGCGCCTTGCATCAGCAGCTCGCGCACCGGCTCGGCCAGATTGAGCAGGCGCAGCAGGTTGGTGACGGCCGAGCGCGATTTGCCGACGGCGTGGGCGCAGGCTTCATGGGTCATGCCGAATTCGTCTATCAGCCGCTGCAGGCCGACGGCTTCTTCCAGCGGGTTGAGGTTCTCGCGCTGGATGTTCTCGATCAGCGCCATCACCAGCACGACTTCGTCGGACACCTTGCGCACCACCGCCGGCAATTCGGTTAGGCCTGCCTTTTGGGCGGCCCGCCAGCGGCGTTCGCCGGCGATGATTTCGTAACGGTCTACCCCGGTCTCGCGTACCAGCACTGGCTGGATCACGCCCTGGGTGCGTATGCTCTCGGCCAGGTCGGCCAGGGCGTGCTCGTCCATATGCGTGCGGGGCTGGTATTTGCCGGGCTGCAGATAATGGATGGGCAGGGTCTGCAGTTTTTCTTCCACGGGTGCGGCGCTGCCCAGCAGGGCATCAAGACCGCGACCGAGACCTTTGAGCTTGGCCATGGTTTATTTTCCGAAACGCTGATTCAGCTCGGTTGCCAGCTCAAGATAAGCCAGCGCACCGCGCGAGGATTTGTCGTAGGCGAATATGGGCCGGCCGTAGCTGGGGGCTTCGGCCAGGCGGATATTGCGCGGGATCACGGTCTTGAACACCTTGTCGCCAAAATGCTGGGCCAACTGGGCCACCACATTCTGCGCCAGGGTGGAGCGAGGGTCGTACAGGGTGCGCAGCAGGCCATCGATCTCGATGCGCGGGTTCAGCGCCAGCCGCACCTTGCGCAAGGTATTGACCAGGTCGGTCAGGCCTTCCAGCGCGTAGTACTCGCACTGCATGGGGATGATGACGCCATCGGCGGCCACCAGGCCGTTCAGGGTCAGCATATTCAGTGCGGGTGGGCAGTCGATCAGGATGAAGTCGTACTCACGGCGTACGTCTTCCAGTGCCACCCGCAGGCGCACCTCGCGGTGCTCCATCTCGATCAGTTCGACTTCAGCGCCACCCAGTTCGCGGTTGGCCGGCAGCAGGTCGAAACCAAACTCGGTGCTGACGCGCACATCGGTCAGCTCGGCGTGGCCCAGCAGCATATGGTAGATGCTGCGGCCCAGCGAGTGCTTGTCCACCCCGCAACCCATGGTGGCATTGCCCTGGGGGTCCAGGTCGATCAGCAGGACTTTCTTTTCCAACTGGGCGAGGCCGGCCGCCAGGTTGACCGCGCTGGTGGTCTTGCCTACTCCACCCTTCTGGTTGGTGATGGCGAGTACGCGGCTCATGCCTTGGGCTCCATCCAGACGATGCAGCGCTCGGCGCCCAGGCCCGGCACCGTCAAAGGCTCAATGCGACTGGCGATATCGGCGGGCAGGGCGGCGATTTCCTCGAACGGCTGCACGCCCTTGAGTGCGGCCCAGCTGCCGCCTTGCGCCAGCAGCGGGCGGGTGAGCCGGACAAAGTCGGCCAGGTCGGCAAAGGCGCGGGAGGTAATCAGGTCATAGGGTGCGGCGGTCACATCCTCGACCCGGTCGCACACCACGCTGACCTGGCGCAGGCCCAGCTCAATTACCGCTTGCTGCAGAAAGGCGGTTTTCTTGTGGTTGCTGTCCAGCAGGGTGATCTGCCAGTCAGGCTGGACGATGGCGAAAGGGATGCCGGGCTGGCCACCGCCGCTGCCGACGTCCAGCAGGCGCTGGGGCTGGCGGCCGGCGATGGGGCGCAGTGCCGCCAGGCTGTCGAGCAGGTGATGCGACACCATGCGCTCGGGCTCGGTGATGGCGGTGAGGCTGTAGGTCTTGTTCCACTTGAGCAGCAGGGCCAGGTAGGCCAGCAGGCGGGCGACGATGCCGTCGTCCAGTGCCAGGCCCAGGGATTGCAGGCCTTCCCGCAATTGCGCTTCTTGTTGTTGGCCGATCATGCGGCTGATTCCTCGTCGTGTTTGCGATACAGGGCTGTATGGCAATGCCTGCTGCCTGTTTACGCCAGCTTTGTTGCATTCCCGTTCCGGCCGCGCCCCAGGCGGGGCGGCGGGTGCCGGTTGGGGTGAATTCTCTTTATTTACGCGGCCTTGAAGCCGCGCTTCAGGTGTACCAGCAGCAGGCCGATGGCGGCCGGGGTCATGCCTTGCAAGCGGGAGGCCTGGCCCAGTGTCTCGGGCCTATGCTGATTGAGGCGCTGCTGTACTTCCTTCGATAGCCCCGGCACTTTGCTGTAATCCAGGTCGGCGGGCAAGCGCACTTCCTCGATGTCGCTGCGGCGGGCGACTTCGTCCTTCTGTCGTTCGACATAGCCGGCATACTTGATCTGGATTTCCACCTGCTCGGCCACCAGTGGGTCGGCCACGGCCTCACCCGCCACCGGCAGGGTCAGCAGGCTGGCGTAATCCACATTGGGTCGGCGTAGCAGTTGTTCCAGCGTGTATTCGCGTTCTATCTGCTGGCCCAGCACGCGCTGGGCGTCTTCGGGACTGACCAGGCGGGGGTTGACCCAGGTGGACTTGAGCCGCTCCAGCTCGCGGGCCACTGCATCGCGCTTGCGGCTGAACAGTGCCCATTGCGCTTCGCTCACTACACCCAGGCGGTAGCCGTCTTCGGTCAGCCGCAGGTCGGCATTATCCTCGCGCAGCTGCAGGCGGAATTCGGCCCGGCTGGTGAACATGCGATAGGGTTCCGATACGCCGCGGGTGATCAGGTCATCCACCAGCACGCCCAGGTAGGCCTGGTCGCGCGTGGGGGTCCAGGCGGGCTTGCCCTGTACCTGCAAGGCAGCATTGAGGCCGGCGAACAGGCCTTGGGCAGCGGCTTCCTCGTAACCCGTGGTGCCATTGATCTGGCCGGCAAAGAACAGGCCATTGATGGCCTTGCTCTCGAAGCTGGCCTTGAGCGCACGGGGGTCGAAGTAATCGTACTCGATGGCGTAGCCGGGGCGCAGGATATGTGCCTGCTCCAGGCCGCGTATGGATCGCACGGCGGCCAGCTGGATATCGAAAGGCAGGCTGGTGCTGATGCCGTTGGGGTAGAACTCGTGGGTCTGCAGGCCTTCCGGTTCCAGGAAGATCTGGTGCGAATCCTTGTCGGCAAAGCGGTTGATCTTGTCTTCGATGGAAGGACAGTAGCGTGGCCCCACGCCTTCGATGACCCCGGTAAACATGGGGGAGCGATCAAAGCCCGAGCGGATGATCTCGTGGGTGCGCTCATTGGTGTGGGTGATCCAGCAGGGCAGTTGCTGCGGATGCATGCCGCGATTGCCGCGTACCGAGAACACCGGGGTGGGGTCGTCGCCGGGCTGGGCCTCCAGCACCGAGAAATCGATGCTGCGGCCATCGATACGGGGTGGCGTACCGGTCTTGAGCCGGCCTACTGGCAGGTTCAGTTCGCGCAGGCGGGACGACAGGGTGACTGAGGCGGGGTCGCCAGCGCGGCCACCGGTATGGTTCTCCAGCCCCACATGGATTTTGCCGGCCAGAAAGGTGCCCGCCGTCAGGACAACCGTTGGTGCCTCGAAGCGTATGCCTATCTGGGTGACCACGCCTACCACCCGGTCGCCCTCGACCACGATGTCGTCCACAGCCTGCTGGAACAGGGTCAGGTTGGGCTGATTCTCCAGCATGCTGCGTATGGCTGCCTTGTACAGCACCCGGTCGGCCTGGGCACGGGTGGCACGCACGGCCGGGCCCTTGGAGCCATTGAGGGTGCGGAACTGGATACCGCCCATATCGGTGGCCAGCGCCATGGCGCCACCCAGGGCATCAACCTCCTTGACCAGGTGCCCCTTGCCTATGCCGCCTATGGAGGGATTGCAGCTCATCTGCCCCAAGGTCTCGATATTGTGGCTGAGCAGCAGGGTGCGCACGCCCATGCGGGCAGCAGCCAGCGCGGCCTCGGTGCCGGCATGGCCACCACCGATCACAATCACATCGAAACGTTCGGGGTACAGCATATTGGGTGCCTGTTGGTTAAGTGCCTGAATATCAAAGGCAAAGGGTCGGTATTGTACGACAAAATGCTGCACTGCGGCTGATGCGCTAGGTTAAAACCCACACAGGGGCTGTGTGGGGCTGGTCGTCAGGGCTGGCCAAGGCTATAACATAGGGGCTGCCCGGGGGGTGTACAAGGCGGATTGCCACTGGGAGTGGCCGGGCTGTCCTGGCCGTGGGGCTGACTGATTGTGTGATCTTGCAAGGACTTATGGAAAATTATCTGATCTGGTTTGTACTGGCTGCGGCCTTGATAGGGCTGGAGATGCTGGTGGGCACCTTTTACCTGCTGGTGTACGGCCTTGCGTGCGCCCTGGGCGGCGTTGCTGCCTGGGCTGGGCTGCCGGTGGTGCCGCAATTGGTGGTGGGTGCGCTCGGGGCTGTCAGCGGTACGGTCTGGTTGCGCTTGCATCCAGTGAGCGCGAAGCACAAGGGCAGCGATTCGCTGGATATAGGGCAGCGTGTAGAGGTGGAAAGCTGGAAGACGGACACCCACTTAAGGGTGCGTTATCGCGGCACTAGCTGGGATGCTGAGCTGTTGGTGCCCCTGCAGACGCCCCTGCCAGATAGGCCGACCTCTCTCTATATCGTGGCCCAGCGGAGCAATACCTGGGTGGTGTCGGCTGAGCCACCAGCCGCTTGATGACCATCACTTTTAATAAAAACTCGCGTAGGAGGGTAGTTAGATGGAATTTGCCATAGTCTTTTTTGTGGTGGCGCTGGTGTTTGCCATGAAGGCAATCAAGATTGTGCCTCAGCAGCATGCCTGGATTGTGGAGCGCCTGGGGCGTTTTCACGGCACGCTGGAACCAGGCCTTAAAATCGTGGTGCCGCTCGTTGACCGGGTCGCCTACAAGCACGACCTGCGCGAAGTGCCGCTTGATGTACCCAGCCAGATCTGTATTACCAAGGACAATACCCAGCTGCAGGTGGATGGCATCCTGTATTTCCAGGTGACCAATCCGCAGCAGGCTTCATATGGCTCCAGCAATTTCGAGCTGGCCATCACCCAGTTGGCCCAGACCACGCTCCGCTCGGTGATAGGCCGGATGGAGCTGGACAAGACCTTCGAGGAGCGTGATGAAATCAACCACACGGTGGTGACTGCACTTGATGAGGCTGCCGCCAACTGGGGGGTGAAGGTGCTCCGCTATGAGATCAAGGATCTGACCCCGCCGAAGGAGATACTGCATGCCATGCAGGCGCAGATTACCGCCGAGCGCGAGAAGCGGGCGTTGATCGCGGCCTCGGAAGGACGCAAGCAGGAGCAGATCAATATCGCCACCGGCCAGCGCGAGGCCGCCATCCAGGCGTCCGAAGGCGAGCGGCAGGCATCGATCAATCAGTCCGAGGGCGACAAGGCGGCTGCCATCAACCGGGCCGAGGGTGAGGCGGAATCCATACGGCTGGTGGCCCGTGCCACGGCCGAAGCCATCCATATGGTGGCGCAGACCATACGCCAGCCAGGTGGCTATGAGGCGGTCAATCTCAAGGTGGCGGAGCGCTATATCGAGGCCTTTGGCAATATCGCCAAGGAAGGCAACACCATGATATTGCCGGCCAATGCCGCCGATGTGGCCGGCTTGGTGGCAACGGCCATGAACGTGGTGAAACAGCAAAACAGCTGACCATGTTCCTAAGGGCACTCTTGCTGGCCTGGGCCGTGGCCCTGGTGGCCCAGGCCGAGATACTGCCGCTGCGGGTAGGGGTGGGCAATACCCCGCCCTACAGCTATCTGGAGCACGGTAAGCCGGCCGGCATGGAGGTTGAGCTGCTGCGCGAGATGGCGCGGCTGGACCCTGGGCTGCAGTTTGTCGGGCTGGATAATTTTCTGACCGCGCGACGGGTAGTGGAAGAAATGAATGCCGGCAGGCTGGATCTGGCCCTCGGTGGCAAAACGCCGGAGCGGGGCGCCCGCTACCATGTACTGGAACCGGCCATCCATAGGGTAAGGCTGCGCTTGCTGAGCCGTGCCGATGAGCCGCTGCGGGTAGACAGCCTGGCCGCGCTGGCGACGCATGGTGAACGGGCTGCCGTGCTGGTGATACCAGGCACCACGGCGCATACGTTACTGCTGAAGCAAACCGGCCTGGTGTTGGACGCCGCGCCGGTGGATGTGGAACAGATGCTGCAGAAGCTGGTGGCCGGGCGTGGGCGGTTTGCCTTTGGCCTGGAAAGTGCCATGCAGATATCGGCCGACCGCGTCGGCCTCAGCAGCCGCCTGCGCTGGCAGCCGCTGGATGCGGGTGAGCTCGATATCCACCTGCTGGTGTCGCGGCATCTGCCTGCCGATACCTTGCAGCGTTTAAATGCGGCCTGGAAAAAACTGGCAGCAAGTCCGAAACTGAAGGAAGTCGTCCACCGCTATACAGGCGAAGCCATCGTCGAGACCCCGTAGGAGCCACCCATGTCACAACAGAAATACCGCCTGATCACCCGCAGTGACTTCGACGGCCTGGTATGCGCCGTGCTGCTGAAGGAGCTCGACCTGATAGACGACATCCTGTTTGTCCACCCCAAGGACATGCAGGACGGCAAGGTGGCGGTCACCGACCGCGACATCAGCACCAACCTGCCCTTTGTGCCGGGCATACATCTGGCGTTCGACCACCATCTGTCGGAAACCCTGCGCAACGACAAGCGCGACAACCACATCATCATCCCCAGTGCCCCCTCGGCGGCGCGCGTGGTGTATGAGTATTACGGTGGCAAGAAGGCCTTCCCGCGGGTGCGGGAGGATATGATGGAGGCGGTGGACAAGGGCGATTCAGCCGACTTCACCGCCGACGAGATACTGAGCCCGGAAGGCTGGGTGCTGCTGAACTACCTGATGGACGCCCGCACCGGCCTGGGCCGTTTCCGCGATTTCCGGGTCAGCAACTACCAGCTGATGATGGACCTGATCGACTACTGCCGCACCCATGGCATAGAAGACATCCTGACCTTGCCTGATGTACGTGAGCGGGTGGAGCTGTACTTTGACCACGAGCCCAGGGCCAAGGAGCAGATACTGCGTTGCACCACCGTACATGGCAACTTGGCGGTGTTCGATCTGCGCAATGAAGAAACCATCTACGCCACCAATCGCTTCATGATCTACGCCCTGTTCCCGGAGACCAACATCTCCATCCATGTGATGTGGGGCAGGGAGAAAATGAACACGGTCTTCGCCATCGGCAAGTCCATACTGGATCGCAGTTCGGTGACCAATGTCGGCGAGCTGTGCCTCAAGTACGGCGGCGGTGGCCACGGCGCGGCCGGCACCTGTCAGGTGGAGAACGACCAGGCGGTGGCGGTGTTGGCGGAGCTGGTGGCTAAGATCAACAGCGACGGTTGAGAGCCTAGTTGTTTGCTTCAAGCGGCAAGGCAAGGCGACATGTCGCGCTGGCACCCGGGAAACCCGGGTGCTTACCCTGTGAGTCATCTCAAGCAGCGGCTCTCCCTTGATTGATCCCCACCCCTCCGCCCCGCCCGCTGGCGGGGAACCTCGCTACGCTCGATGGCGCCTTTTGTTTGCCTCATACGGCAAGGCAGGGCGACATGTCGTGCTAGCACCCGGGAAACCCGGGTGCTTACCCTGTGAGTCATCTCAAGCAGCGGCTCTCCCCTGATTGATCCCCACCAGCCGACCTGATTCCACCGTGCAACCGACCGGCGCCCAGGCGCCGGTTTTTGCTGTACCGAGGTAGCCATCACCTATGCTGAGGGGAGGAGGCTGCCATGGTGCGATACCGCTTGCTGACGCAGGGACTTGCCATCGGTCTGTGTGGGTTGGCCTTGCTGCTGGCGGCGCCGGCCAGGGCCGAGAGTCTGACCATCTGCGCTGAGGATGATTGGTACCCCTACGCCGCCCTACGGAACGGCACCTCGGTCGGCCTGTCGGTTGAGCTGGCCAGGGCGGCCTTTGCCCATGGCGGGGTGACGGCTCGCTTCGAGAGCGGTAGCTATCAGCGTTGTATCCGGCTCACCCAGCAGGGCAGGTATGTATTGACCCTGAACATGGCCAGGACGGCAGACCGCGAGCCTGCTTATCTGTGGCCCAAACAGCCCCTGCTGGAAGTCCGGGGCGTGCTTTGGGGGCGGCCGGGGCTGGTCAGCGGCAGTCTGGCGCATGCGGATTTGCGCCATCGCCAGTTTGGCGTGGTCAAGGGCTATGAGTACCCTGCTGCCATTGCCAATGATCGCGATATCATCAAGGTCGAAGCAGATTCCGATGCGGTGAACCTGCGTAATATCGCCCTGGGCCGGGTGGACGTGACCCTGATGGACGAGAAGATAGGCCGCTATCTGATTGCCCGTCACGGCTTGGCGGGCAAGGTGGTGCCCTATGGCGTGTTCGAGCGCTTCCCCGTCTATGCGGTGTTCAGCAAGCGTCACCCCAAGGCGGCCCATTATCTGCGGTTATTTGATCAGGGCATGGTGGCGCTGTTGCAGCGGGGCGAATACCAGCGCATCGCCGAGGCCTGGCCGCCCAAGGTGGCCGGGGATTGACGGGAGTCTGATGGGAACCCAATGGGAACCCGGTGGTTCGCTGCCAGCCCAGTCCAGCGGGCCTGCTGGTGCCGGGTATAAAGGCCAAACCCATAGAAGGTATCTGGATGCGTAACGAGTTTGTCGAATGGCTGTGTGAGCAGTTGTCGCCCATGGGGCATATGAGCAGCCGGGCCATGTTTGGTGGCTGGAGCGTGTATTGCGATGGCCTGATCTTTGCCATCGTGGTGGACGAGGTGCCCTACCTGAAGGCTGATGCGCAGACCATACCCGCCTACACGGCACAGGGTTGTGGGCCGTTTGAATACAGCGGCAAGGACGGCAAGCTGTCGAAGATGAACTACTACCGCATACCGGACGAGGTGCTGGAGGAGCGCGGCGCGCTACTGCAATGGGCGCGCGCCGCGCTGGAGGTGGCGTTGCGGGCCCGGTCGCGGGCCCGGGCCGCCAAGGCGCCCAAGGCCCGCAAGCCGGCCGTGGCCTGATTACTCCCCGCGTGGGCCGCAGCATTCGCCCTCATGCACATGCGCTGCCGTGGCTACGCTGGCTGCCGCGAGGGTTTCTGCCGTGCCGGCGGCCAGGCGTTGGCGCAACTGGCGAGTGGCTGCCAGCATATTGATCAGCGCTGCTTCGGTCTCCGGCCAGGCGCGGGTCTTGAGGCCGCAATCCGGGTTCACCCACAGCCGCTCTGCCGGGATCACCTTGAGAGCCTTTTCCAGCAAGGTGGTCATTTCCGCGACGGGCGGCACCCGCGGCGAGTGGATATCGTAGACGCCGGGGCCGATTTCATTGGGGTAGCGGAACTCGCCAAAGGCATCCAGCAGGGTCATGGCAGAGCGCGAGGTCTCGATGGTGATCACGTCGGCATCCATGGCGGCGATGGCAGGCAGGATGTCCTCGAATTCCGAATAGCACATATGGGTGTGCACCTGGGTTTCTGGTCGGCTGCCAGCGGCGCTGAGCTTGAAGGCGGTCACCGCCCAGTCCAGATAGGCCGGCCAGTCGGCGCGCTTCAGTGGCAGGCCTTCGCGGAAAGCCGGCTCGTCTATCTGGATGGCGGCGATGCCGGCGGCGTCCAGCTCGGCCACTTCATCGCGCAGGGCCAGGGCCATCTGGTAGGCCACCTCAGCGCGCGGCTTGTCATCGCGTACGAAAGCCCATTGCACCAGTGTGACCGGGCCGGTCAGCATGCCCTTCATGGGCAGGTGGGTCAGGGACTGCGCATAGCGGGTCCACTCCACTGTCATGGCCAGCGGCCGACTGACGTCGCCCCAGATCATGGGTGGCTTGACGCAGCGCGAGCCGTAGCTCTGCACCCAGCCATGCTGGCAGACCGCCACGCCAGCCAGCTGCTCGGCAAAGTAATCGACCATATCGCTGCGCTCGGCTTCGCCATGCACCAGCACATCCAGCCCCAGGGCTTCCTGCCGGCTGACGGCGTGGGCGATCTCCGCCTGCATGGCGCGGGTGTAATCGGCCTGGCTCAGCTCGCCACGCTTATAGGCGCCGCGCTGGGCGCGTATGGCATTGGTCTGCGGGAAGGAGCCTATGGTCGTGGTGGGCAGTAGTGGCAGCTTCAAGCGCTCGCGCTGCAGCAGGGCGCGTTCGCCGTAGCTGAGCCCGCGTTCAATCTCGGGCAGGTTGGCCAGGCGGCGGGCGACGGCGGTATCGTTGCGGGCAGGCAGCGTGCGGTAGCGTGCCAGTGCCGCCCGGTTCTGCTCCAGCGCCTGGAAGCAGACGCTGCGGCCCAGGCACAGGGCGCGCGACAGGGTAGCTAACTCTGCCAGTTTCTGCCGGGCAAAGCTGAGGCCATCCTTGATCTCTTCGGCCAGGCGGGTTTCCTGGTCCAGATCGACCGGTACATGCAGCAGGGAGCAACTGCTACCCACCCAGAGATTGTCGCCCAGGCGGTGGTAGAGCGGAGTGAGCTTGTCCAGCGCGGCATCCAAGTCGGTCTTCCAGACATTGCGGCCATCGACGATGCCGATCGACAGTACCTTGCCGGCGGGCCAGTCACCAAAGGCGCCCAGCTGTTGCGGGGCGCGCACAGCGTCCAGGTGCAGGCCGGCTACCGGCAGGCTCTTGAGCAGCTCGGCATGCTCGGCCACACTGCTGAAATAGGTGGTGAGCAGGATGCCGGGATGGGCTTCTGCCAGCTCGCGGTAGACCGGGGCGTAAGCATTCAGCCAGGGGCTGTCGAGATCCAGGCCCAGGATGGGTTCGTCCAGCTGCACCCAGTTGCAGCCTTCGGCTGCCAGCTGCCTGAGCAGGCGTACATAGGCAGGCAGCAGGCGCGGCAGCAGGGACAGCGCGTCTATGCCTTGTACTCGGGCCAGCTTGAGTAGGGTCAGTGGCCCCACCAACTGCACCTTGGCCTGGAAGCCGGCCTGGGTGGCCTCCTGCAGCTCGTCCAGCAGCCATTGCGGGCCGCCGTCAAAGCGGGTGTCATGGTCGAATTCGGGCTTGAGGAAATGGTAGTTGGTGTCGAACCACTTGGTCATTTCGCAAGCCGGTTGGGCGGCATTGCCACGCGCCAGTTCAAAATACTGGCTGCGGCTGAGCTGGGCTGCATCAAAGCCAAAGCGCTTGGGGATGGCACCCAGCAGTACGGTGGTATCCAGTATCTGGTCGTAATAGGAGAAATCGCCGACGGAGACAAAGCGCAAGCCAGCGGCGTGCTGCCATTGCCAGTGGCGCAGGCGTAGCTCGCGGCCGGTGGCATTGAGGCCGGCCTCGTCCAGCTCGCCGCGCCAGAATTGCTCGACGGCAAACTTCAGCTCGCGTTGGCTGCCTATGCGGGGGAAGCCCAGGGTATGGGTGGTTAACATGAGTAATCCTTTCGATGGAGTAATGCATCAATGAACGCTTTGCATGATGCGCGTGCTCCGTCTATGATCAAAACGCATCTTTTTACGGTTTGTTATCGAAATTACTCATGAGCACAGCACTGGAACTCCGCCACCTCCGTACCATTGCCGCCCTGGTGGAAACCGGCGGGGTGGCCCGCGCCGCCGAGCGGCTCAATCTGACCCAGTCGGCCCTGTCGCACCAGCTCAAGCAGTTGGAGGACCAGTTCGGGCTCAGCCTGTTCGAGCGCAAGTCCCAGCCGCTCAAGCTGACGCCAGCCGGCCAGCGCCTGCTGGCACTGTCCGACCAGGTGCTGCCCCAGGTGGGTGACGCCTTGCGTGATATCGGCCGTATCCGCGATGGCGCGGCGGGCAGCCTGCGTATTGCGGTGGAGTGCCATACCTGTTTTGACTGGCTGATGCCGGCCATGGACGAGTTCCGCCCCCGCTGGCCCGAGGTGGAGCTGGATATCGTCTCTGGCTTTCATGCCGATCCGGTGGGCTTGATCCATCAGAACGAGGCCGACCTGGGCATCGTCTCGGAGCGCGATGAGGCTGAGCCGGTGCATTACTTTCCGCTGTTCCGCTACGAGATCGTGGCCCTGTTGGCCAATGATCATCAGCTGGCCGGGCGTACTGCCTTGCAGGCCGAGGATTTTGCCGACGAAACCCTGATCACCTACCCGGTGCCGGACGATATGCTGGATGTGATACGCCAGGTATTGCGGCCGGCTGGCGTGCAGCCGCGCCGCCGCAGCAGTGAGCTGACGGTGGCCATCTTGCAGCTGGTGGCCAGCCGGCGTGGTGTGGCGGCCCTGCCGGAGTGGGCGGTGGCGCCGTATCTGGAGCGTCGCTATGTGACAGCCAGGCCCATAGGCGAGCAGGGCCTGTTTGGCGAGCTGTACGCGGCAGTGCCGCCCAGCCGCGCTGGCCTCGCCTATGTGGAGGACTTTGTCGATACTGTCAGGGCCACCTGTGCCAGCAGCCTGCCGGGTATCAGCCTGCTATAGGGTGGCGAGGGCGACCGCTGCGGTCGTGTCGCAGGGGAGCCGTCAGCCCCGGCTATATCGTAAGGATTAGTTGCCTTTCAAGCACTTGCTTGGTTACAGTGAGCGCCACATGAACGATACCGCGAAACGCATACTCGATCTGGCGGAGGCACTTTGGCTGGAGCGGGGCTTCAATGGCTTCAGCTACCACCATCTGGCGCAGCCCTTGGGATTGAAGAATGCGGCTATCCATTACCACTACCCGACCAAGACCGATCTGGGCCTGGCGTTGGTGGGCCGCTACCGGCGGCGGATACGGCGTACGGCGGAGCACCATGCCGCTACCACCCAGGACCCCTGGTTGAAACTGGAATGGTATGTAGACCTGCTGACCATGGACTATGCCGACAGCGAACGGCTGTGCCCGACCGGCATGCTGGCTGCTGAGTGGGCTACCCTGCCGGAGCCGGTGCGGGAGGAAGCCCGCGCCTTTATGCAGGAGCTGTACCAATGGTGCCTGGGGGTGCTGCGCGAGGGCATAGCAGGCGGGTACTTTCAGTTCGCTGGCAGTTGCGAGGACAAGGCGGCCACCCTGCTGGCTACCTTGCAAGGTGCCTTGCAGCTTGCCCGCTTTGATCCGACCTGGATGGATGCGGTCAAGAAGCAGCTCAGGCTGGACCTGGGTGCCCGCTGAAAGCGGTGCCCGCGCAGTATCGTTCGAGCAAAACGGCCACTGGCTATAACGGGACACACCAAGGAAACACGATGGAACAGACCTTCAGCAATGCCTTCAGCCGTATCGTCGCCAAGTTTGAGAAGGTCCCCGGCCCCTTGCGCCGCTGGGCGCGCTCCAAGGCTTTTGGCCGCTATGTGAAGTTTGCCGGCACTGCCGGTATCGACTTCGAGGAAGTCAGCACCGCAAGGGTGATCTGCCATATCCGCAATGTCAGCAAGAACCAGAACCATATCAAGGGCGTGCACGCCGCCGCCATGGCGCTGCTGGCTGAGACGGCCACCGGCTTTGCCGTGGGCATGAACCTGCCGGACGACAAGCTGCCCCTGCTCAAGTCCATGAAGGTGGAGTACAAGAAGCGCGCCCAGGGCGACCTCAAGGCTGTGGCTGCCCTGACGGCCGAGCAGATCAACAGCGTCCGTACCCTGGAGAAGGGCGATGTACTGGTGCCGGTGACGGTGACCGATGAATCGGGTAATGAACCCATCATCTGTGAAATGGTCTGGGCCTGGATACCGAAGAAGCGCAACTGAACGCCCGTCGCTTGAGGGCAAAGAAATAATCCTGCCGCAGCCGTGTAGTGCGGCAGGAACTGACTATCCTGTAAGTATCTGCCTGCGAATACCTGTCCATCCATGAGCCTGCCTACCTATACCACCCTGTCCCTTACTCTGGAAAACCATGTTGCCCAGATCACGCTGAACCGACCCGACCGGGCCAATGCCATGAACGAGCCCATGTGGCGCGAGCTGCGCGATGCCATGCGCTGGCTCGATGGCGAGCCGGCTGCACGGGTGGCCGTGTTATCGGGAAACGGTGCCAACTTCTGCTCGGGCATAGACCTGGGCATGCTGATGGCCGTGCAGGGCCGCATACAGGACGACTGCCAGGGCAGGCAGGCGGAGAAGCTACGGCGCTTTATCCTGGACCTGCAGGATTGCCTGACCGCCATAGAGCACTGCAGCAAGCCGGTCATTGCCGCTGTCCACGGCAGTTGTGTGGGGGGCGGGCTGGATCTGATCGCCGCCTGCGATCTGCGCTACTGCTCGGCCGATGCCAGCTTCTGCCTGAAAGAGGTGGACCTGGGCATCGTGGCTGACGTGGGGGTGTTGCAGCGCCTGCCCAAGATCATAGGCGATGGCCGTACCCGCGAGCTGGCCTTCACCGCCCGTGAAGTCAGCGGCAAGGACGCCGCCAGGATGGGGCTGGTCAGCAACTGCCTGGCCGACCGGGCCAGCCTGCTGATGGAGGTGATGACGGTGGCCGAATCGATCGCTGCCAAGGCGCCGCTGACCACGCGTGGTATCAAGGACAACCTGAACTATGCGCGTGACCATACGGTGGCCGAAGGCCTGCGCTATGTGGCGACCTGGAATGCGGCCATGCTGATCTCGCGTGACCTGGAGGCAGCCGCTATGGCACATGTGATGAAGGAAAAGCCGACCTTCCGCGACTGAGCGGCGCAAGCGCCCGGTCAGCCTGGGCGCCTGTGTTTGCGGGGCGGGGAGGGGCGCGGGGTGCTATACCGAACTAGCGTCTCACCGGGTTTTGCCATGCCGCGCCTGCTATCTCTGTTTATCGCCCTGCTGCTGTTGGCAGCGCCTGCCATGGCAGCACCCGCGCCACTATTGGCCTGTGCTGCCGATGCCCAACTCCCGCCGTTTAGCTATAGCCAGCATAACCGCACCATAGGCATGGCCGTGGACTTGCTGGCACGCCTGCTGCAGGAGGCCGGCCTGCCTGCCGCCCAAGTGGAGATGCTGCCCTGGCGACGCTGCCTGGCCCTGGTGCAATCGGGGCGCTATGCCCTGGCGCTGAATGTGGCCACGGCCCAGGTCGACCCGGCGCCTTTTCTGGTGACCGAGCCCTATGTGCAGCTGAACAGCGTTTATCTCTACAGCAGCCGTTACTTCGCCAATGGCTTGCCGATCAGGCTGCTGGACGACTTGCATCGCTACCGGGTGTGCGGCCTGATGGGACACACCTTCGAGAGCTATGGCCTGGACAATGCCAAGGTGGATGTGGGGGCAGCCAATTATCCGCAGCTGATTGCCAAACTGCATGCCGGCCACTGTGATCTGTTTCTGGACAAGCGCGAGGTGATTGCCGCCTTGCATCTGGTCGATACCCGTCTGAAGGACATGCTGACAGATGGCAGCCTGCAGATCAGGCCGGTACCGGAAGAGGCGCCGGTAGGGCTGCACTTCCTGGTCAGCCGCCGCATCAAGCAGGCCGTGCCACTGCGCAATGCGCTGGATGCTGGCATACAGCGGCTGATACGCAACAAGGCCATGCAAGGCCTGCTGGCGCCCTACCAGGGGGCAGCCAAGCATTGAGGCGGGATACGGGCGCCGTGGCGCGGTAATGAAACAGGCCCGAATCACCGATTCGGGCCTGTTGCTTGGTAGGGCCAGCTTGCTATGAACGGGACGGTGGCCGCTGGCTCAGTGTTGCAGGATCTTGGACAGGAACAGCTGCGCCCGCTCGCCACGGGGGCTGCCGAAGAAGTCCTCCTTGGAGCAGTCTTCCTCTATCTTGCCCTTGTCCATGAAGATCACCCGGTTGGCCACCTTGCGGGCAAAGCCCATCTCATGGGTGACGCACATCATGGTCATGCCCTCGTGGGCCAGCTGCACCATCACGTCCAACACCTCGTTGACCATTTCCGGGTCCAGGGCCGAGGTGGGCTCGTCGAACAGCATGACGATGGGGTCCATGGCCAGGGCGCGGGCAATGGCGACGCGCTGTTGTTGGCCACCCGAGAGCTGGCCAGGGAACTTGGCGGCATGCGCCGACAAGCCTACCCGCTCCAGCAGCTTGGCACCCTTGGCAAGCGCTTCATCGCGGCTGCGACCCAGCACCTTTTGCTGGGCGATGGCCAGGTTGTCGGTGATGGTGAGGTGCGGGAACAGCTCGAAATGCTGGAACACCATGCCTACCCGCGAGCGCAGCTTGGGCAGATTGGTCTTGGGGTCGGCAATGGAGATGCCGTCGACCACGATGTCACCCTTCTGGAAGGGCTCCAGCGCGTTCACCGTCTTGATCAGGGTGGACTTGCCTGAGCCGGACGGGCCGCAAACCACCACGACCTCGCCCTTCTTGACCTCGGTGGTGCAATCGGTCAGCACCTGGAAGTTGCCGTACCACTTGGAAACGTTCTTGATGGAAATCATGGTATGAGTCCTCAATGCCTTAGCGTATCACTGCGATCGCGGTATGCAGGCGCTTGACCAGGCGCGACAGCACAAAGCTGATGGTGAAATAGATGACGGCGACGGTGACATACATCTCTACAGGTATGTAGTCGCGGTTGGCGATCTTGCTGGCGGCGCCCAGCAGATCGGTGGCGCCCACCACGTAGACCAGCGAGGTATCCTGGAACAGGATGATGGTCTGGGTCAGCAGTAGCGGCACCACGTTGCGGAAGGCCTGCGGCAGGATTACGTAGCGCATGTTCTGGGCATAGGTGAAACCCATGGCCTGGCCTGCCGATACCTGCCCGCGAGAGATGGACTGGATGCCAGCCCGGATGATCTCGCAGAAATAGGCCGCCTCGAAGATGGCGAAGGTGATGTAGGCCGACTTGTCTGCCCCCACCTGTACCCCGCTGATCAGTGGCACCAGGATGTAGAACCAGAAGATCACCAGCAGCAGCGGCACCGAGCGGAACAGGTTGACGTAGGCCGACGCCGCCAGGTTGAGTGGCTTGATGCTAGATAGGCGAGCCATGGCCAGCAGGGTGCCAAACACGATGCCAAAGAAGGTGGCAAACAGGGTCAGCGTGAGCGAGTACTTCAGCCCTTCGAGCAGGAAGTCCTTGGAATCGACAATGGCGGAGAAATTGAAGTCCATTACTTGCTTCCTCCGCTGATGTAGCCGGGCACCTGGGCGCGGCGCTCGATAAAGGCCATCAGGCGGTTCACCGAGAAGGCCATGATCAGGTAGATGACGCTGACCATGGTCATGACTTCAATCGGGTTGCCTGGGGCATATTCGCCGGTGATCTGCCGCATCTGGAAGGTCAGCTCGGTCACGCCTATGGCCAGCGCCACGGCCGAGTTCTTGAACACATTCATGAATTCGGAGGTCAGCGGCGGAATGACGATGCGGAAGGCCATGGGCAACAGCACGTAGCGATAGGTCTGCCCCAGGGTGAAGCCCAATGCCTGGCCGGCATAGCGCTGGCCGCGTGGCAGGGCCATGATGCCGGTGCGTACCTGCTCGGCCACCCGGGCGCTGGTGAACAGGCCCAGGCCGATCACGGCGGTGATGAATTCGGGCATGGGCATGTCCTGCTTCATCCAGGTGCCCATCTGCTCGGGCAATACCTCGGGCAGCACGAAAAACCACAGGAACAGCTGGACGATCAGCGGAATATTGCGGAACAGCTCCACATAGGCGGTGGCCAGGCCAGCCAGCCATTTGTTGGGCATGGTACGCACGGTACCTATCAGCGAACCCAGTATCAGGGCGATGACCCAGGCGCTGAGGGCGGTCGCAACCGTCCAGCCCAGGCCGGTTATCAGCCACTGGTAGTAGTACTCACCGGTGCCATATACCTCTTCGAGGATAATGCCCCAGTTCCATTGGTATTGACCCATGGGTAACTCCTTAAACACAGGGGGAGCATTACGCTCCCCTCGCAGCGGCCACACCGCAGGGTGCGGCCGCAGGCAATGCCATCAAGCAGGTGACAACGAGATCAAATACCGGCGTCGGTCGGGGTCTTGATGGCTTCCTTGAGCTTGTCGCTCATGGGCAGGTTGATATTGATGTTCTTCGGCGGAATCGGTGTCATGAACCACTTGTTGTAGATGGTATTGATCTGACCCGACTTGAAGATGGCGGCCAGGGTGTCGTCGGCAACCTTCTTGAACTGGGGGTCATCCTTGCGCAGCATGATGCCGTAGGGTTCGACCGACAGGGCAGGGCCGACGATGGCGAAGTCCTTGGGGTTGCGCGAGTTGGCGATCAGGCTGGCCAGCAGGATGTCATCCATCACGAAGGCGGCGGCGCGACCGGTATCCACCATCAGGAAGCTCTCGGCATGGTCCTTGCCGTAGACGTTCTTCACGTCGATGGCCTTACCCTGCTCGTTCTGCTTGATATAGCGGTCGGAGGTGGTGCCGGTGGTGGTCACCACGGGCTTGCCGTTCAGGTCGTCCAGCGTCTTGATGCCTGCGCTGGCCTTGGCGGCCATGCGTACGGCGGTGACATAGTAGGAGTAGCTGAAGCCGACCTGCTTCTGGCGTTCCTTGGAGTTGGTGGTGGAGCCGCATTCCATGTCTATGGTGCCATTGACCATCAGCGGGATGCGGGTCTGCGAGGTGACGGGCACCAGCTTGACCACCAGCGAAGGCTTGTTCAGCTTCTTCTTCACGGCAGCGACAACCTGATGGCAGAGGTCCATGGCATAGCCGACGGGTTTTTGCTTGTCATCCAGGTAGGAGAAGGGGATGGACGACTCGCGGTGGCCCACGGTGATGATGCCGGTATCGTTGATTTTCTTCAGCGTGCCGGTGAGCTCCTCGGCGTGTGCGCCGCCAGCAAGGACGGCTGCTACGGCGGCCGACAGGATCAGGGACTTCTGCATTGCGGTTTGCTCCTTTAGGGTTGTTCGATCATCGCACTTCACGAAAAGACTATAGCTGCTCCCGGCATGGCCTAGGCATCAATTCGTATCGGTTCCGTGGGTTTGTACTGCTGCGTGTCTTGCGACCTTGCAACATGCCGGCATACGCGAGCCTGCATCAGGGATGGCAGGCTGGCCTTGTGCTTCAGGACAGGTAAGTCCTTGAACCGTCATGGAGGGCTGCCGGTGGATACGGCGACTCGTCGGGATGGGCAAAGTGTAGCGGCCGGCATAGGCGCAACAAGCGGGGAATCCCTAATAATGGGGGGAAAGCAGGGAAAACCGCAGTAATCCGGTGGTTTTCAAGCCCTTTTCAGGCCCTTTTGTGTGGGCTACAGCCCACACAAAAGGGGGCTGGCCTGCTAGTCTGGCAGGGCGTTGGTCAGCCGCACGTAGTCGTGTACCGACAGGTTTTCCGCACGGTCGCCAGCATTTATGCCTGTGGCATCGAAAAGTGCGTCATCGACGATGCCCTTGAGGTTGTTGCGCAGGGTCTTGCGGCGTTGGGCGAAGGCCTGTGCCACCAGCTTCTCCAGTGCATCCAGATTGCGTACTGGCGTGGGGAAGGGGCGGGGAATCATGCGGACAATGGCCGAATCCACCTTGGGTGGCGGGAAGAAGGCTTCGGGCGGGACATCCAGCAGTTTTTCCATATGGAAGTGATACTGCAGCATGACCGAGAGCCGGCCGTAATCGGCGCAGGCGGGCTCGGCCACCATGCGTAGCACCACCTCGTTCTGCAGCATGAAATGGCAGTCGCTGATCAGGCTGGCATAGCTGGCCAGATGGAACAGCAAGGGCGTGGAGATGTTATAGGGCAGGTTGCCGACCAGGCGCACCTGGCGGCCAGATGCGATCTGTGCGGCCAACTGGCCAAAGTCAAACTTGAGTGCATCGGCATTGTGGATGACCAGCTTGCTTGGCGCGAAGCGGCCGGACAGCTTGGCGACGATGTCGCGGTCGATTTCCACGGCGTGCAATACGTCCAGCTTGGCCAGCAGGGGCTCGGTCAGCGCGGCTAGGCCGGGACCGATTTCTATCATGGCATCGGCCGGCTGCGGGTTGATACAGCTGACGATGTCGGATATCACGCCTTGGTCCTGCAGGAAATTCTGGCCAAAGCGCTTGCGGGGGATATGGGAGCTCATAGGCTGTATTGTAGGGCCGTCGGCCCTCTGTAGCTAAGCGCTACGAACAAAACCGTGCTGGCCTGGTGGTGCAAGCTAGGCGTACCCACCTGCCAGCTGCTGCGCGCTGGCCCATAGGGCTGAGTTGGAACATGGCCAGGCTCTTAGGCATTACGCCTGCCATGCACCGCCCAGGAAAAACCTGGCGGAAGGGGCGCGGGCTAGCCGGCCCTTTGGGCGTGTGCCTGGTTGCCGGCCAGTGTGATGGCCAGGTCTACGGCGGCGACCAGCGAACCGCCATCGGCGCGGCCGGTGCCTGCCAGGTCCAAGGCCGTGCCGTGGTCGACCGAGGTGCGTATCAACGGCAAGCCCAGGGTGAGATTGATGCCCTGGCCGAAGGTGGCATGCTTGAGCACGGGCAAGCCCTGGTCGTGGTACATGGCCAGTACGGCATCACCCTGTGCCAGCACCGGTGGGTTGAACAGGGTGTCGGCCGGTAGCGGGCCGATCAGGCGCATGCCTTCGCGACGCAGGCTGTCCAATACGGGAATGAGGGTGTCGAGTTCCTCTCGGCCCAGGTGGCCGCCCTCGCCGGCGTGCGGGTTGAGGCCCGCCACCAGTATGGTGGGCTGGGCCAGGCCGAACTTGTGCTGCAGATCGGCATGCAGGATGCGCAGGGTCTGGGTCAGACTGGCCTGGGTAATGGCATCGGCCACCTCGCGCAGCGGCAGATGGGTGGTCGCCAGGGCCACGCGCAAGGCATAGCCGGGTTTGACGGCATCGCAGCGGCCTGCCAGCAGCATCACCACCTGAGGGGTGTCGGTCAGTTCGGCCAGGTATTCGGTATGGCCGGTAAAGCGGCCATAGCCGGCATCGCGGATGATGCCCTTGTGCAAGGGGGCGGTCACCATGGCGGCAAATTCGCCCGACTGGCAACCCGCCACGGCCCGGTCCAGCAGGGCCAGCACCTGTGGGGCGTTGGCCTGGTCAAGCTGGCCTGCCACACAGGGGGCAGGCAGGGGAATATGCAGCACTTCCAGGCTGCCCGGTGCGGGCGGGGTCTCCGGCGCGTAGTCTACCAACTGCACGCTACTGCCGGTCTGGCGCGCACGCGCCTGCAATAACGGCTTGTCACCCAGCAGTATCAGCCTGGCGGCGTGCTGGCCGGGCTGGAGTGCGGTACAGAGTTCCGGGCCTATGCCGGCTGGCTCGCCAACGGTGATGGCGATGCGTGGCGTACTCATGCGGGGGTGTCCTCGGGCTCGTGCCCAGGGTAGATGCGGTAGCACGGCAGGTCGGCGTCCGGTTCGTCCCAGTCTGCGCGGGCGTCGCAGAATACATGGTGCGCTGGTCGGCTAGCGGTCGGGCTGTCCAGGCTGCCCATGCAGATCACCACGATCTCGGGCCTGTCGGTACGGCGTATCTGCAGTTGGGAGCCGCACTGGCGGCAGAAGTACTTGCGTCGGCGGGGCGAGGACGCATACTCGGTCAGCAGGGCGGTGCCGGCCAGCCAGCGGAAATCGGCTGCAGCCGCCACGGCATTGCTGGAGTAGGCCGTGCCGTGGGCCTTGCGGCACATGCCGCAGTGGCAGAGATCGATGGGCGACAGCGGCCCATCTATCTGGTAACGGACACCGCCACAGAGGCAGCTGCCTAGTAGCGGTGCCGCTGTCATGCTTACTTGTCGTCCAGGCGGATTTCCACAAAGGCCTGGTCGCGCTGCTGGCGTGACCAGTCTTCATACTGCTCGTCCGACTTGCGCTCGCGCAGTTCCATCCGCACGCGGGTACGGCGTTTGTCCTGGGTCACATCCTGGTCGCGGCGTTCCATCACCTGTATCAGGTGCCAGCCGAAGGGCGAGCGCACTGCCTGCGACAGCTCGCCAGGCTGGAGTGCATTCATGGCCTGCTCGAACTCGGGTACGGTATCGCCGGGCGAGATCCAGTCCAGGTCGCCACCCTTCTGGGCCGAGCCATCCTCGGAATGCAGCTTGGCCTGTTCCTCAAAGGCGGCGCCGTTGACGATGCGCTCGCGCAGCTCCTGGATACGGTTCTTGGCGTCGGTATCCGAGGTCAGTTCGTTGACCTTGACCAGGATATGGCGGGTATGGGTCTGCTTGATGATTTCCTTGCCATCACGCTGGCGTTTTTCCTGCAGCTTGACCAGGTGGAAACCGGCCGGGCTACGCAGCACCTGGGTTACGCCACCGGCTTCCAGCTTGTTCAGCGCTTCCAGGAACAACGGCGGCAGACGGCCGGCCGAGCGCCAGCCCAGCTCGCCACCGCTGAGGGCATCGCCCGCATCGGAGAAGGCTGCTGCCACTTCGGCAAACGGCTTGCCAGCCGCCAGTTGGCGGGCGGCTTCGGCAGCACGCTGGCCCTTGGTGTTGACCACGTCCTGGCCCGAGCCTTCGGGAATGGCGACCAGAATGTGCGACAGCCGGTATTCCAGCTCGGCCTTGGCCTGATCCGGGTTGGCCGCCAGATATTGGTCTATCTCGGCATCGGTGACGTAGATGCGGTTATCCACTTCACGCTCGCGCAGACGCTGTATCTGCATGTCCTGGCGTATCTGCTCGCGGAAGGCCGGGTAGCTGGTGCCTTCCTTTTCCAGTGCGGCCTTGAACTGGGACAGATTGAGCTGGTTCTGGCCGGCTATCCGTTCCATGGTCTGGTCGAGTTGGCGCTCATCCACCCGTATGCCGGTATCGGCGGCGTAGTCGGACAGCACCTTCTCGTTGACCAGCCTATCCAGCACCTGGCGCCGCAGTACGTCCTCGGCGGGGAGGGCGATCTTCTGCCGCTGCAGGTTGGCAGTCACACTGCGTACCCGGGTGTTGAGCTCGTATTCGGTGATGACGGTTTTGTTCACCACCGCCACGATGCGATCCAGCGTCAGAGGGTCGGCGGCATGGGCCGTGGCCAGCAGGCTGGCGGCAAGCAGGGCGGCGGCAAGGCGGGACAAGGTAGCGGTCATGGTCAGTTCAACTTGGTGTAGCCGGGAATGCTCTCTTTGAGCGTTTGCAGCGGATTGGAGCCGAGTCGACCTACATCGTTCAGTTCCAGCTGTAGGAAGAAGGGGCTGCTGGTCTGGTTGCCCGAGGTGACGAAGCGTTGCGACACCATGCGGAATACCCAGCAGCCGCCATTGTATTCGAGGCCGAGCAAGCGCTCCAAAGAACGCTTGTCGCGGATGGACCAGTTCTGTCGAGCGACCACGTGCCAGCGGGCGCTGACCGGCCATTGGGCCGACAGGTCTATCTGCTTGATATCGGTCAGGCGATCAAGCCGGTAGCGCAGATTGAGCAGCTTGCCGGCCTCGGGCTGGTAGCGCAGGTTGAGCGCAGCCTTGCGGGTCTGGTGGCCGTTGCCGTCGGTCTGCACGGCGCCATCCATCCACCAGTGATCAAAGGGCTGGCCGCCGGCGGTGGCGATCAGGTCGGAGGCGCTGGTGTCCTGGCTGCGTGCCGCTTCGTTCAGCGTGACCCGCTGACGGTCGAAATAGAAGCGCTGGCCCACGGCCACGCGGGCACGCTCTATACCGCTATCGGCCTCGAACAGGCGCGAGGTCAGTGCCAGGGTCAGCTGATTGGCATCGTTGATGCGGTCGCTGCCGGTGTACTGGTTCTCGCTGAACATCTGGGCGAAATTGAAGTCGGCCACGCCCGAGTCGAAATTGGGGAAGGCCGACTGATCACGGTGCGGTATGCGCACATAGTAGGCCCGTGGCTCCAGCGACTGCACCATGTCCTTGCCGAAGAACTGGCCTTCGCGGTCGAAATACAGGCCGGAATCCACACTGAAGATGGGCAGGTTACGGCTGAGGCTGCGGCCATCGTCCAGCTTGTAATGGCTCAGATGCAGGCCGACCTTGGGTGTGACAAAGCCCCAGGCCTGCTCCATGGGCATGCTCAGGCTGGGATAGGCCACTACCCGCTCGCCGGTCAGCTGGGTGGGGTGATGGAAGGAGACGGCTTCGCCATTCAGATCCAGCCGGAACGGCGCCGGCAGGGCGGGCTGATAGTTCACGGTCAGTTGCGGCAGGCGGGCATAGGGCACGGCCACCGGGTTGGTGGGGTCCTGCAGCGTCTGGTAGCGCTGCATGCGCAGTACCGCGCCGAAGTTGCCATGGCTGTAGCTTAGATAGCCTTCACGCGGCAGAAAGGTCTGCGATGCCACGGCGATACGGTCGCCGAAGTCTGCGAAATAGCGGTCGTCGGTGGTTTTCTGCAGGTTGAGGCCGGCACGCAGGCCGGGCGCCAGCCCTTGATCGTGCTGCAGGCGGAAGGCGCTGCGGCTGCTGCCGTACACCCTGTCCTTCAGTATGGTCTCGACCGTCAACTGGCCGGTCATGTCCTGGCCCAGGTAGCGGAACTCATTGTTGAACATCAGCCCGCGCTTGCTGATCAGCCGCGGGGCGATGGTGGCGTCCATATTGGGCGCAATGTTCCAGTAGTACGGTACGATCAGCTCAAAGCCGCCCGAACCGCTGGAGCCGATGGACGGCGACAGGAAGCCGGACTTGCGCGAGCCATCCAGGCTGAAATCCAGATAGGGGGAGTACAGCAGCGGTACGCCCTTGAATTCGATGGTGCTGTTGAGGGCCACACCGACATTGCGGGTGTAATCCAGCTCCAGCTCGCGGGCGCGGATGAACCAGTCATCCTGGCCGACTTGGCAGGTGGTGAAGCGGGCCTTGTTGAGGCGGTATTTGTCCTTGCCCTCGAACAGCAGCTTGACGGCATCGCCACGTCCCTGCCGTTGTCCCAGCCGGTAACGGGGGGCATCCAGCTCGCCGGTACGGGTGTCTTCCTTCAGATACAGCTCGCCGCCTTCCAGCAGATCGCCCTGCTGGCTGAGACGGGTCTGGTCGCCAGCGCGGATTTCGCGGGTGGTCTCGAACAGCTTGAGCCACTGCGCCTCGATGCGGCGGCCATCCCTGTCCAGCGCCACGTTACCGCTGGCGCGCGCTTCGGTATTGCCAGTACCTTCTATCTTGTCGGCCTGCAGCACGGTAGGGCCGGCGACTTCTTCGGCATGGGCTGCAAGGGCCGTACAGAGGGCCAGGGCGAGGGGGAGCGGAGAGAAACGCGGCATGTGACGCAGGGAGGGAGCCTGATAGGAAGTGCGCTAAAATCGCATACTTTCCCGCTTCGCACAAACTCGCCCCATGGATCGAATCAATACGCTGCGTCAGTGGCTACATACTCAACTGCCTGGTGACCATAGCCTGTCGGACCCAATAGGCGATGCCAGCAGCCGGCGTTATTTCCGGGTTTTGCTGGCTGACGGCAGTAGCCGCATGGTGATGGACGCCCCACCGGACCGCAACGACCTGACACCCTTTGTGCAGATAGCTGCCCTGCTGCAACCTGCCTTGCGGGTGCCACGGGTGCTGGCGCAGGATCTTGAGCAAGGCTTTCTGCTGCTGGATGACCTGGGCGAGGTCGACCTGCAGATGGCCTTGGCCGCCACCGATGAAGCCGGCGCCGAGGTGCTGTATCGCTGGGTGATTGCCAGCCTGGTTGCCCTGCAGCGTGATGTGCCGGTTGCCAACCTGCCCAACTACAGCGCCGAGATCATGGTGGAAGACCTCAACCGCTTTGCCGAGTGGTATGCCGACCGTCATCTGGGCAAGCCGCTGGCTGGCGAGGACCTGGCCATCTGGGAGCGCAGCCGCTCGCTGCTGGTGGCGCGCGCCCAGATGCAGGGCAAGGTCGCCATCCATTTCGATTTCCATAGCCGCAACTTGATCGTCACCGGCAGCCGCCAGACCGGGCTGGATGAGCGGGTAGGGGTGATCGACTTCCAGGATGCCCGCGTCGGCCCCATCTGCTATGACCTGGCTTCGCTGCTGAAGGACATGTACGTGCAGTGGCCCGAGGATTTCCGGCTGGATCTGGCTGTGCGCTATTGGGAGGCGGCACGCCAGGCCGGCTTGCCGGTGCCGGCCGCATTTGACGATTTCTATGCCCAGTTCGAGATCATGGGCGTGTTTCGCCAGATACGGACGCTGGGCACTTTTGCCCGGTTGGCTCACCGCGACGGCAAGCCGCGTTATATAGACGACATGCCGGTGGCCGTGGCCTATCTGCGTGAAACCTGCGCCCGTTATACCGAGCTGCATCCGCTGTACAAGCTGCTCAACAAGCTGACTGATTTTGTACCGGGCGTGGGCTACACCTTTTGATCGCCCGCCAGCCGTTTGCGGCATGGCGGGGTGATGGCGGGCTGGGCGGGGCCACCCCACCCCCAACCACATAGGCGCTGCCTATGTTCCAGCCCACCTCCTGGTGCCGGCTTGAACCTGCAGGCCGCGGTTCTGTCCCTGTCTGTTCTGCGTAGTATGCTGCGAGCACAGTTGAACAAGGCGCTGCCCGGGTGAAGCGGGTGGCATGATCTAGCAACAAGCCATCGATAGGATTTGCCATGAGCTACCCCCAGGCTGCAAGCGGCCCCGTGCTGTACGATTTCCGGTCCGATACGGTTACCCGGCCGTCCGATGCCATGCGTGCAGCCATGGTGGCGGCGCCGGTAGGCGATGATGTTTGGGGCGATGACCCCACGGTGCAGCGGCTGGAGGCCTATTGCGCTGAGCTGCTGGGCTTTGAGGCAGGGCTGTTCGTGCCCAGCGGCACCCAGTCCAACCTGATAGGCCTGATGGTGCATTGCCAGCGCGGTGATGAATACCTGGTGGGCCAGGACGCCCATACCTACAAGTATGAGGGCGGGGGCGCCGCCGTGCTGGGCAGCATACAGCCGCAGCCTATAGAGAACCTGGCCGATGGCAGCCTGCCGCTGGAGAAGCTGAAGCGGGCCGTGAAGCCCGACGACGCCCACTTTGCCCGCACCCGCCTGCTGGCGCTGGAGAACACCATAGGCGGCAAGGTATTACCGGCCAGCTATGTCCGCATGGTGACAGACTGGGCCCACGGCCTGGGCCTGGCTACCCATCTGGATGGCGCCCGCCTGTGGAACGCCGCCGTGGCCAGCCAGGTTGCGCCGGCCGATATCGCCAGTGGCTTCGATTCGGTCTCGGTCTGCCTGTCCAAGGGGCTGGGGGCACCGGTGGGTTCGGTGCTGCTGGGCAAGCGTGATTTCATCCAGGCGGGCCGCCGTTGGCGCAAGATGCTGGGTGGTGGCATGCGCCAGTCCGGCATGCTGGCCGCCGCCGGCCTGTATGCGCTGGAACGCAATCTGGCCCGGCTGGCCGATGACCACGCCAATGCGGCCCTGCTGGCAGAAGGCTTGCGCAAGCTGCCGGGGCTGACGGTGGAGACCCAGACCAATATGGTGTTCGTACAGCTGGAGCCGGGCATGGCCCAGGGCTTCAGTACCTATCTGGCGGAGCAGGGCTTGCTGGTCAGCAGCGTGGGCACGGCCCAGCGCTGGGTAACCCACCTCGATGTGGATGCCCAGGCCGTTGCGGCGGCCCTGGCGATTGCCACCCGCTATTTCGAGGGGCGCTGAGATGCGGGCGATGATCCTGGCCGCAGGCAGGGGCGAGCGCATGCGGCCCTTGACCGACACCACGCCCAAACCCTTGCTGGAAGTGGGTGGCCTGCCCTTGATAGGCTGGCATTTGCGGCGCCTTGCCGCTGCGGGCATCCACGAGGTGGTGATCAACCATGCCTGGCTCGGCCGGCAGATAGAAACAACCCTGGGTGACGGCAGCGATTGGGGGGTAAAGATCCATTACTCGCCAGAGCCTATCCCTTTGGAAACCGCCGGCGGTATCGCCCAGGCATTGCCCTTGCTGGGTGATGCACCCTTCCTGGTGGTCAATGGCGATGTCTATACCGATTATCCGTTTGCCCAGTTGCAGCCACTGGCGCAGCAGTTGGCAGAGGCAGGCGGGGCACGTGCCCATCTGGTGCTGGTGCCCAAGCCTGATTACAAGACGGGCTTTGATCTGGCGCTGCAACCGGATGGCAAACTGCTACCCCATGCAGACGGCCTGCAGCCACTGACGTTCAGCGGCATGGCGCTGTACACCCCGGCGTTCTTCGCCGACGTCCCCAGGGGGCAGCCGGGCCCCTTGCTACCCTGGTTTCTGACGGGCATGGCCGAGGGCCGCATCAGCGGGGAGTGCTATGCAGGGCAATGGCTGGATGTGGGGACGGTAGAGCGGCTGGAGGCGGCCCGCGCCGCTTGTCGGGTGTCCTGATAGCCTGCCGGACAAGCGCCTAGTCTGGGAGCTGGATGCCACTTGCGGCATCCGGGAGAACATCATGCGCTTGCTGATTGTTGCGGCCATGGCCGCCCTGCTGACGGGCTGTGCGACCCACACCGACTATGAGTATGTGGTGGATGCCAAGTATGTGGATGCGGTGAATCGTGGAGCCCGTATCGGTGGTGGCCAGGTTCATTGGGTGCACTATCCCACCATACGCCAGCCGGTAGCGCAGCAGCCGGCTTCCTGACTGATTGCGGCACACCTGGCCGGCTGCACCTCGCCGGCCGCACCTCGCCGGCCGCACTTGGCCGACGGGGCTATGCCGGGCTGGGCGGGTGGCGTTTGTCCAGCAAGGCCCATAGCAGGGTTGTTGTGATCAGCAGTGCCAGGCCGCCCAACAGGGTGGCGTAGGCTGTGCTTGTGTCCAGATTCCAGTGATGCTCCAGGCTGTGCAGGGCAAAGCCAGCGCCGGCCTGCACGCCAAATGCCACCACAAAGATCAGCAGATTGACCGAGGTGTTGGCACGGCCGGCCAGCGCAATGGGAAAGCGTGCCGTCAATACGGCATAGCAAAGGCTGCCCCCCATGCCGGTGAGGGCGTAGGCCGCGGTCAGCCAGGCTGCCGGCAGGGCCGGGTTGGTGGCCAGCAGCAGCAGGGTCAGCACATGCAGGCCACAGGCCGCCCCATAAACGCTCAGCGGCGCAACGCCATGGCGTGCCAGCCGGGTTGCGACCTGCCCCCAGCCCAGCGCGCCTACCGCACCCGCCACCATCATCCAGAACAGTGCCTGGGTCACATCCGCCTCGTTCAACAGACGCACATGGCGTAGCCATTGGCCTACCCACAGGCCCTGCATGGCCATGTGCGAGCCCAGCGCGATGGAGGCCACGGTGGCCAGGCTCCAGAATTCGCGCGCACGGAACACCCGCCAGGTTCCCGCCAGATTTTGGCCCAGGGTTTCGGCCGGGCCGGCCTGCGGCTTGTCGGGGTAGCACCACCACAGCAGCAGGCTGGCCGCCAGACCCACGGCAGCTGCGGCCATAAAGGCGCCGGGTATGCCGGCCACCCCGACCAGCCAGGCGATGGGCACGGTGGAGGCCACTGCACCCAGCAAGCCCCACACATGGACCCAGGCATTCATGGCAGGCAGATGGTGCAGGTCGAACCATTGGGCGTTGGATTTGATCGCTGTCATCAAGGCGCCCGATACACCCAGGCCTATCAGGGCGCGGGCCAGGAGTAGGGTGGATTCGGCACGCCCCAGGGCAAACAGGCCGCAGCCGGCTACGGCGACCAGCAGCAGCAGGGCGTTGACCCGGCGCGGGCCGTAACGGTCGATGGCGATGCCGATGGGGAGCTGGGCAGCCGCGAAACTGAGAAAGTAGGCAGCTGTCATCAAGCCCAACGCAGCCTCGCTGATGCCCAGTTCGGCGATCAGCTTGGGGGCGATGGCGGCATTGACTGTGCGCAGCCCGTAGGAAAAGAAATAGCCCAGGGCAAAGGGGGCGATCAGGCGCAGGGTAGATGGCATGGCGGGCATGGGGGAATTTTGCCCCAGGGCGGCGTGGCCCGGTTTTATATCGTGCGCTGGCCGGCTAGCGGTGGACCATCAGCTGGTAGTCGCTATCGTGCAAAGCCGGATGGTCTGGCGTGGGTTTGTCGAGGTAATAGCCTTGCACCATGTCCACGCCAAACTCCACCAGCATCCTGAGGGTTTCCTCGTTCTCGACGAACTCGGCCACCGTCTGCTTGCCCATGTCACGGGCGATGGCGGCCATGCCTTTGACGAAAACCTGGCTGTCGTGATCGCGTGGCAGATCGCGGATGAACAGGCCGTCTATCTTCAGCACATGGGCCTTGAGGTGCTTGAGATAGGCGAAGGAGGAGAAGCCCGCGCCGAAATCATCCAGGCAGACGGTACAGCCGGTGGCGCGCAAAGCCTCGATAAAGCGCTGCGCATCGCGCATATCGCTGACGGCAGCCGTTTCGGTCAGTTCCACCATCAGGCGCTCAGGCCTGACCTCATACTCCTGCAGCAAGTCGTTGATATAGCTGGGCAGGCTGGTTTCGTCGAAGCTGCGGCCGGAGATATTGACCGCCACCGGCGGCATATGGGGATTGCGGGCCAGCAACCGTATGCTCTGGCCTATGACCCAGCGGTCTATATCAAGTATCTTGCCGCTCTTCTCGGCGTGGGGAATGAAGTGGCCGGGCGGAATGATCTGGCCGGGGTTGTTGCTGTCCTTCATGCGGACCAGCGCCTCCAGGTGGGCCACCTCCAGCGTCCTGGCTTCGTAGATGCCCTGGAAGTACAGCACCAAGCCATCATGCTCCAGCGCCTGCTGGATACGTTCGTTCCAGGTCAGGCGGTTCACCATCTCGCGGCTGGCATCGCGCTCGGCCTGGTACATGCGCCAGGTGGCTTTGCCGGCGGACTTGGCCTGGTACATGGCGGTATCGGCGTGTGCCACCAGGTCTTCGGCATTCTCGGCATGCTGTGGATACATAGCCACGCCCAGGCTGGAGGACAGCCGCAGGGGCTGGTTGTCCACATTCAGCTGTATGCCCGACACCGTCTGCACGATGCGGCCTGCCAGATGGCTGACTTCCACTTCGTTGCCGTTGGGCACCAGGATGGCGAATTCATCTCCGCCCAGGCGGGCGAAGAACTCATTGCGCCGCACCTGGCCCGATATCTCCTGCGCCACCCGCTTGAGCAGTTCGTCCCCGGCGCCGTGGCCAAAGGTATCGTTGACGTACTTGAACTCGTCCAGGTCGAAATACAGCACGGCCAGGGTATCCTGGCTGCGTTCCGCCTCGGCCAGCATGCGGGTCAGCTGCTCCTGGAAGGCATGGCGGTTATACAGGCCAGTCAGGGCATCGCGTTCCGCCAGGAACACCATGCGCTCGTTCAGGAAATGCTCCTGCGTGACATCCTCGTACACCCAGAGCCGGCCGGTGAAGATGCCCGTCTCGTCCCGCACGGTATAGCAGTGCTGGGTGACGATACGGCCATCGTTCATGGTCAGGTCGCCGGGATAGACATCCATGGCCGCCATGGCCTCGCTGGCCTCAAGGTGGGTGCCGAAATCATAGTTGGCCGGCCGGTTCAGCGCTGTTTGCAGCACCTGGCCTATGGGCTTGTCGATGATGGGGGTGCTGTCGTCTATCAGCCAGAGCGTCTTGAAGGCGGGGTTGTGGAATACCACCAGGTTATCGTTATCGACGAACAGCACGCCAAAGCGCATGGCTGACAGCAGTGCCGTCAGCCTGGCGCGCTCGCCTTCGGCGCGCGATAGATAAGTCTGGTTCAGCGATTGGGACTGCTGCAGCTCGTAGACGGCGCGCTTGAGTGCCAGGCGGTCTTCCTTGAACTGGCTGTTGTCGTTGATGGAGGCCCGTATGCCCCGGTAGTTGGCCTGGGCATCATAGATGGGCTGCCAGCTCATGGCGGCCCAGAAGGTCTTGCCATCGCGGCGCATGGCACGGAATTCGAAATCCTGGCCGGCAGTGCCTTGCAAGGCCTGTTGCACGGCGGTGCCCAGCTTGCCACGCTCCTCCAGTGCGGCCAGGGGTACCGGGAAGTTCAACATGTCCATGCATTCGCGCACGGTATAGCCAGTGAGTCGGGTGACCGAGGCGTTGACCCATACCAGCTTGCCTTCCGGGTCCAGCCAGAGTTCCACCCCATAGGTGTAGTCGGCGATGGCGAGGAATTTCTCCTCGCTCTGCTTCAGTGCATCCAGCCGCTCCTGTATGCCAGTCGACATCTGGTTGAAGCGCTGGGCCAGCTGACTGACCTCGTCATCCCCTTCCACCAGTATGCGCTCGGGCGTGCCTGCCGCCGTCTGCCGCTCTGCCGCATCAATCAGATGGTAGAGCCGGCGGGTCAGCCAAAAGCCGATCAAGGCCAACAGCAGGGCGGAAACGACGGCGCCCACCACCACCACCGAGGCGATCTGCCAGACGATGCGATCGACCGATTCGCGCAGCAGCTCGGTCGAGAGGCCGAAACGCAGCAGGCCATATTGCTGGCCAGCCAATTCTATGGGTGTGCTGGCATGTACGATGGGGGGGATATCGCGGCCATCATTCAGCAACTTGAGGTCGTCCGGTGGCGGCAGCGGTGTGCCGCTGCCCGGTTCGGCATCCCAACCCCGCTTGGCGACGACCTTGCCCTGGCGGTCGAACAGCACCAGATAATCAATGCCCTCGGGGGTGCGTACCCCGTCCAGCAGTTCGGCTGCCGGGGCGTAGTCCAGCGAGGCCATGGGGGGCGCCAGTGCGGCATTGAGCAGGCGAGCCAGCTCCTGTACCCGTACATCGGTGGCCCTGAGTACCATGTCGGACCAGACACGATTGACGTTGGTGAGCAGTACGCCGAGCACGGCGAACTGCACCAGCAAGATGGCCAGCACCAGTCTGGCCCGGAGGGTACGGAAAAACGGAACCTGCATGCTTACTCGGCTTTCAGTCGGCGCTTGAGTTCGACCACAAAGGGCTCTACCTGATTCAGCTCCCCTTCCTTGACGGGATCGGCACCGGCGAAACCTATCTTGCCGGCAAAGCTTTCGCCGTGTTCGCGTGAGTTGACAAAGTTGGCCAGGGTGTCGGCATAGCGTTTACGTGTGGCGGCTTCCAGCCGGGTACTGATCAATACCACCATATGCGGAAGCGTACGGGTTTCGGCCAGCACCCTTAGCTTGTCGCGGATATCGGCTGGCATATTGGCAAAGGCGGTCTTGTTGACGATGGCGGCCTGGGCATCGTTGCGTATCACGGCCATGGCAGCAGCATTGTGGAAATCGTAATAGCGCAGGGCGGGCTTGAGGCTCTGCTTGCGCAACCATTCCTCGCCCAGCATGGCGGTGGCGGTGAGGGGGTCGGGCATGGCTACAGTGACCTCGCCCAGCTCACTGACCTGCCGGATGCTGCCTTCACGCTGCACCACCACCAGGCCTATCAGCTTGCTGCGGCCTATCAGGGTCGGCACGTAGGCGGCCAGTTGCTCGGCATAGCGGGCGGTATGGGGGCCGATGACGACAATATCGAACTCTTGCGCCTCCATGCGGCGGACGAACTGGCGGTAGTCTGGCGCAGTCAGCAGCACCACCGGCTGGCCCAGGCTAGTCTGCACGGCATCGCGTAGCGGCTGGAAGCTGGAAATCAGCAGGCGTGGGGTGAAATAGGGCTCCAGCCCTATGCTGATTTCCTTACCCGCGGCATGGGTAAAAAAACTGCTGGCGATGATGGCGCATAGGCAAAGCCACCTGTACATGGATTGTCTCCCTGGGCTTGTGCGCGGCGCAGGGGAGGCCGGGCCAGGGGCCCCTGCGCAGCAATGCCGATTAGAACAAGCCTAGCAGATGCTCGGCCGCCACGGAGGCCTATCAAGCGGGCCGGCATGGCCACCAGCGCAATGGGGAGAGGGCAATCCCTTGCCTGGCTTGCCTTGCGCCGGATGCGGGGAAAATCAGACAGTATCCGACCAGGGCTTGTTCAGCCCTGGCACGGGCAGAGGCAATCAGGGGGGGCGGTCTGTGGATCATACTGGGGTGACGGCCGGTGCCAGGGTTGCCCTGGCACTGGCTCCAGCCGTCATCTCCCTGCAAGGGCTTGCGATACTGCTTGGTGCGCTCACAGTGCCTTGATAAACACCTTGGAGCGGCGCTGCCAGTTGTACATGGCCTTTTTCTTCATGGGCAGCACCTCCACATCGGCCAGCTTGAAGCCACGTTCCACGAACCAGTGGGCGGTACGGGTGGTCAGTACGAACAACTGCTTGAGCTTGAGCCGGCGGGCTTCGCGTTCCACATGCTTCATCAGCTGTTCACCGCGCCCACCGTCACGGTAGTCGGGGTGGACCGCCAGGCCGGCCAGTTCGGCGATATCGCTGTCCTCGAACGTATAGAGTGCTACCGAGCCTATGATCTTGCGGTCATGCTCGAGTACGGCAAAGCGCTCGATTTCGCGCTCCAGCAACTCGCGGCTGCGCTTGACCAGCACACCCTGCTCCTCCAGGGGTTCGATCAGCGCCAGAATGCCGCCGACGTCGTCGATGGTGGCGCGCCGCAGGGTCTCCAGCGGCTCGCGCGAGATCATGGTGCCTATGCCTTCATGGGTGAACAGCTCGGTCAGCAGTCCGCCGTCCAGGTGGCGCGAGATCAGGTGGGCGCGCGCCACGCCGTGTCGCACGGCACGGATGCAGCAGGGCAGGTAGAAGTCGATATCGTCGGTGACGCGTATTTCTTCGCGCACAAAGCGCTCGGCCTCGGCAGCTGTCAGCTCATTGTGCAGGTGGCCGTTTTCGTCGACCACGCCTGGCTGGTCCAGCAGGAAAATCAGCTTGTCGGCCTGCAGCGCCACGGCTGCCGTGGTGGCGACGTCTTCCAGCGTCAGGTTGAACGCCTCGCCGGTGGGGGAGTAGCCGACCGGTGACAGCAAGATGGTCTCGCCGAACTCCAGTCGGTCACGCATGGCGGCGACGTCGAGCTTGCGCACCTCGCCGCTGTATTGCATGTCTTCGCCCTCGCGCACGCCCATGGGCTGGGCGGTAACGAAGTTGCCGCCGGCCACCCGGATATCGGCATTGGCCATGGGCGAGTTGGCCAGGCCCATGGATAGCCCGGCCTCGATCTCGAAACGTACCTGGCCTATGGCCTGCAGGACGGCGGAGATGGATTCACGCTCTGTAATGCGTATGCCCTGCTCGAAGCGGCAGGGCAGGCCGCCTTCCTGTAGCCGGGCATTGATCTGGGGGCGGGCGCCATGCACCAATACCAGGTTGACCCCCAGGCTGACCAGGGTGTTGAGGTCATGCGCCAGGCTGACGAAATCACCATCGCGTACCAGATCGCCGCCGAAGGCCACCACAAAGGTGCGATTGCGAAAGGCATGGATATAGGGGGCCGCCTGGCGAAACCAGAAGACGAATTCGGGGGAGCCGATATCGGGCATGGGGTAAGCGCTCCGGCGCAACGAGGGCGGGGTAGGGACGGGGCCAAGAGTAACAAAAAAGCCCGTGATCCACGGGCTTTATGGGGCATGATTTGTGCACTTGCAACAAGGGGAAACCCTCGTCAGGCCGGGCTGGCGGCATGTTCCTGCTGCCATCGCACAAAGGCGTCGGCCGGCATGGGCTTGCCGAACACATAACCTTGTATGCGATCACAGCCCATGCGGGCCAGAATAGCCACGGTAGGCTGGTCCTCCACGCCTTCTGCCACCACCTTGAGCCCCAGCCTGTGGCCCAGGTCTATGGTGGACTGCACGATCTGGGCGTCGCCGTCGTTGTGCGCCAACTCGATCACAAAGGCCCGGTCTATCTTGAGCTCGGTCACCGGCAGCCGGCGGATATAGGCCAGCGAGGAATAGCCGGTACCGTAGTCGTCTATGGCCAGCGACAAGCCCAGGGCGCGCAGCCTGTTCAGCACATCGAGGGCGCGGCCGGGGTCTTCCATCAGGCCGCTTTCGGTGATCTCCAGGCACAGATACTGCGCCGGCATGGCATGCTGCGCCAGCAGGGCAGCCACCTGGTCAGGCAGGCCGGGGTCCAGCAGGTCGCGGGTGGACAGGTTGACTGATATCTTGATGGGGTGGCCAGCCGCCACCCATTGGCCGGCCTGGGCGATGGCATGGGCCAGTACCCAGCGGGTGACCTCCCGGATATAGCCGGTCTGTTCGGCAAAGGGGATGAACTCACCAGGCGGGATAAAGCCCTTGTCGGGGTGTATCCAGCGTACCAGCGCCTCGGCTTCATCCGCGCGGCCATCGGCCAGGCTGACCTTGGGTTGGTAGTAGAGGGTCAGCTCGTTGCGTTCCACCGCCTGCTGCAGGTCGCCCAGCAAGGACAGGTGCTCCTCGCGGAAGCTCTGCATGCCGGGGTCGTACAGCATCTGTGGCTCGCCGCTGCGCTTGGCGCGGTACATGGCCATGTCGGCACAGCGCAGCAGGTCCGTGGCGTTCTGCCCATGCTCGGGGAAGCCCGCCGCGCCCATGCCGGCCCGCACGTCCAGGGTGCGGCCACCCAGCTCGAAGCGACGGTCAAAGGTGCGGTGTATGCGCTCCAGCGTGGACAGCGACTGCCCAACCTGCACACCGGGCAGCAGTACGGCGTATTCATCGCCTGACAGCCGCGCCACCTGGTCTTCAAAGCGCACCGCCTCGCGCAGGCGCTCGCCGACCAAGGCCAGTACCCGGTCGCCGGTAGGATGGCCCAGGGTGTCGTTGATTTGCTGGAAGCGGTCGAGATTGATCAGCAATACCGTCAGGCTGTCGTCATGCTCGCGGGCGCGGGCGATGGCTTCGTCCAGCAGCTGGTTGAAGCGCACGCGGTTGGGCAGGCCGGTCAGCGGGTCCTGGAAGGCCAGCTTGGTGATCTCGGCTTCACGCTCGGCGATGGCGGTTTGCATATGGGCCAGGCTGCCGGCCAGCTGCGCAATTTCACGGGTGTCCTGGGTGGCCAGGGTCTGCTGGTAATCACCCTGCTGTATCCGCTCCGCCACCCCGGCCAGGTCGCGCAAGGGGCCGGTGATGCGGCTGGCGATGCGTATGCCGGCAAGCAGGAAGACC
Organism: Chitinimonas sp. JJ19; assembly: GCF_036961565.1. Lineage (NCBI taxonomy): Bacteria > Pseudomonadati > Pseudomonadota > Betaproteobacteria > Neisseriales > Chitinibacteraceae > Chitinimonas > Chitinimonas sp. JJ19. Next base: position 160,011 of record NZ_JBAMDD010000005.1, on the reverse strand, counting down.
ACAATGGCCACCAGCGCCAAGACCACCAGGGTGCCCTGCAAGGCATAGAAAGGAGCCATGGCTTCCTTCAGCGAGCGGGCCAGCAGGGCATGGATGGGGCCTTCCGGCGTATCGGCCAGCTTGGCCAGGCGGATTTCATAGTCTTCCTCTTCCAGCGCCAGGCGGCCGGCCATCTGCCGGTCGCTGAGGGTGCCGTTGAGGGCAATGCGTTGGGCCGGCGGCAGGGTGGAGGCCAGCAGGTTCCAGCCGCCCTGGTTGCGGCCCAGAAAAGACACCTGCAGGCCCGCCAGGGCTTTCAGGTCGGCGGCGATCTCGTCGTTGATCTCGAAGCCCATGGTGACCCAGCCGATGACGATGGGGGCCCTAACCGGCACCACCACCAACTGGTAGAGCTTGCCATCTATGCGCTCTATACCGCTGGCACCGCCCCGTTCGCCGGCCTTGGCCAGCAAGTCCACAAAGGGATAGGACTTGCCCACCCGTTCGGGTTTGACGGTATCGGCCTGTATGGTGTTGTCGAGCCGGGACAGCATGACCAGGTCAGCCTTGATGCGGCCACCATGGTTGGCCAGGGCAGAGGCGATGGTATCGGTATCACCGGTGCCTATGGCCTGGCGGAAGCCGTAGTCGGTGGCCAGGGCGCTGACCGCCTGGGTCAGCTGTTGGCCCTGCTGCTCCAGCAGGCGGCGGAAGATGCGCTCGCCGGTGACCAGCTCATGGGCGGCGTTCTGGCGCGAGATACGCAGATTGGCCACGCTGACCAGCACAAAGGTGGCGACCAGTACCAGAGCCAGCAGGCTGGTAAAGAAGACAACGATGCGGGAAGTCAGGCTGCGTATGCGCACGGCGGGTCGTGGGTTCAGTAGTTATGGTTGCCAGAGGCAGGCGGTGGCGTCAGCTTGAGCCTGAATGCAAAGGCGCTTGCTGCCCCGCTGCCCAGCTTGATCTTCTGTGCCGGTGCGGCGCTGGCCTGGTAGGGATGCCAGACCTTGAGCTCATACTCGCCGGCTGGCAATTCTCCCAGCCTGGCCATGCCACGGGCGTCTGTCTTGTCGAACCAGGGGGTATCGACAATCAGCAGATAGCTGACCATCCAGTCGTGGATATTGCAGCCCAGCACCACCTGGCCTGGTTTGTCGAACACCACAGGCGAGGAGGGCGTGCCCGAATAGAGCTTGAGATCGAAGGGCTTGGGGGCGGAGAAAGAATAGATGTTGTGGCGGATATTGTCCTTGTTGGGGAAGCTGATCGCCGTGCCCACCTGCACCACATTCACCAGCGGCACGAATTCCTTGTCCACCTGGTCGATGATATGGCTGAGCTTGCCCTTGGGCGCCTTGGCCGAGAGAGGCTCGGCATAGACCACCACCTCGTCCAGCGGCTTGCCGGCGGCATCCAGCACCTGAACCTCCACCGGTACGGCCAGCGCGCAGATACTGGACAGTACCACCAACAGCCGGGGCAAGCGGGCGTGCCTCATTGTTTTGCCTCCACCACGTCCCGCTTCATGGGTGCCAACAGCGCCAGCAAGGCGTTCTTGTCGGCTTGCGCTACCTGGCGGGCGTCCAGTACTGCCCGCAGGTGACCTACCATGCCGTAGAACTCCGCCTCGGTGATGTGCAGGCCAGCATGCGATTGCTTCATCGACTCACCCGAGTATCGGCAGGGGCCGCCGCTGACTTGGCACAGCTGCTCTGCCACCAGGGTCTTGAGCCGCTTCATGTTGACCTTGGCGAAGCTGCGCCGGGTTTGGGGATCGCTGGCGGTCTTGTCCAGGGTGTCGGCCGCGATGGCGGCGACACCGGCTTCGCCGCCCAGCCTGTCATACAGGGTGTCGGCCGAAACCGGCAGGGCAAGGGCGGCGATGAGGCTAGGCAGGGCAGGGATCAGGCGCATGCAGCACTCCATGGCGGGATGGCCTACAAAGTATAGACCGAAGTGTTGGGCCGCGACTTGCCGCTGGTGAGCACGGGCCTGGCGGCGGGTCATGCCCCTTGCGTGGAATGGAGAGCCTGGATGACGCGACGGATTCGACGGATAGCAGCCATGACTGCGCTGTGGCTGGCAGCAGCCTGCCTGGGCGGTGCACAGGCCAGCGGGTCGCGCCTGCCGGCAACGGGCGGGGCGAGCCAGATAGAGGGGGCGGGTGGTGGTGGCCTGGTGCCCTGGGCCTTGATCACTGGCTACGGCAGTCGCGACGAGATGGCGGGCAATGCCTTCTACACCCGTGTGCAGTCGCAGGGCTTCTGGCTGGAGTCCGCCGGCGCGGCCGTGGGTATCCACGACAGGCTGGAACTGTCGTTTGCCCGCCAGCGCTTCGACCTGGGCAGCACGGTACCGGGTGAGCGCATCAGCCAGGATATCGTGGGCCTGAAATGGCGGATCTATGGTGATGCGCTGGCCGACCAGGACCGTCCCTGGCCGCAGCTGGCCGTGGGGCTGATGGCCAAGCGCAACCGTGATTTCGCCCTCGTGCCCAGATCGTTGGGCGCCCGCAGCGGCCGTGATATCGAACCCTATATGGCGGCCACCAAGCTCTGGCTGGCCGGCTTGGGAGGGCGCACCACCCTGCTCAATACCACCCTGCGCTATACCCGCGCCAACCAGCTGGGCATCCTGGGTTTTGGCGGGGATAAATCCAATCAGCGGCGACTGCGGCTGGAAGGCAGCGCCGCTGTATTCCTGACCGATGCCCTGATCGTGGGGCTGGAATACCGGCAGAAGAATGACAATCTGTCCGTATTCCGTGAGTCACGTTTCGCCGATGCCTTCGTCGCCTGGGTGCCCAACCGCCGTTTTAGCCTGGTCGCCGCCCATACCGAGCTGGGCAATATCGCCGATAAACCCGGCCAGCGCGGCCCCTATGTGTCGGCCAAGCTGGATTTTTGAAGGGTGGGGCGCACAAGTTCGCCCAGGACGGAACTACCTGAAAGTTATCCCACGCCGCGCGCAGGGTACTGCGATAAGGACTGGTCTAGTACTGCAACGACAGTACGGAGTTGCTCGTTACTGAGATCGAAAACGATACGCCAAGTGGGTGATTCAAATCCAAACTGATGCAAGGGAAACGGGGGCTTCAGTTCGGCATCGAGTTCTATCCCGACACGAACATGTTCTGGGCTCGATCGCAGAAAGCAGAAAGTTAAGCACGGCTCGGTGAAATAGACGGTTGCGTATTTTGGCAATCGCCGATGCAGCAGATCATGGAACCAGTTGCGCAGATCAAGCAGTTCATTCACTTCCATTGCAGGATCGATATGCTCGAAACATTGGCCAGCATGATAGACGGCAAGATCGATCAGCAGCCAGTCCTCCTCGGGGGAGTCCGGAAACTGATAGCCGGCCACACGCAGTGTCAAATGGGCATTGCCCTCAACGTTCCACAGGTCGATGGTTTCGTACATACAGGTTATGAGTGCGTTTGGTGAATTGAATCAGGCCGTGGTAACTATGGATTTGGCCATACTACGCTGCGTCAACGTAAGCTAGGCTGCGTAAAGCCATCCTTATTATCCTCTTGGAGCGGGGCTGAACCGCACTGGGTCGCCAGGTAGCCGCTACAATCGGCACCATGAGCAAACGTATCCTGCTGATAGAAGATGAAGCGGCCATTGCCGACACCATTGTTTATGCCTTGCAGCGTGAGGGCTTTCAGGTGAGCTGGCACGGCCTGGGCCGTGATGGGCTGGCGGCGCTGGATGCCGATGGTGCGGCACTGGTGGTGCTGGACGTGGGCCTGCCGGATGGCAGTGGTTTTGATCTCTGCCGCGAGCTACGCCAGCGCCATGCCACACCGGTGATTTTTCTGACCGCCCGTGGCGATGAGATAGACCGGGTGGTGGGGTTGGAGCTGGGTGCCGATGACTATGTGGTCAAGCCCTTTAGCCCGCGTGAGCTGGTTGCCCGCATCAAGGCTATTTTGCGGCGTGGTGCGCCGACGGTGGTGGCACCCGCCGGCGGTGGCCTGCAGCATGATGTGGGCCGCGCCCGTATCTGCCTGCATGGCCAGCCACTGGAACTGACACGCTATGAATACCGCCTGCTGGCCCAGCTGATGGCCCAGCCCGAGCGGGTGTTCAGCCGCAGCCAGCTGATGGATGCTGTCTGGCAAGACCCGGCCGCCAGTTTCGAGCGCACCGTCGACGCCCATATCAAGAGCCTGCGCGCCAAGCTGCGCGAGGCCGACCCTGCCTGCGATCCCATCCGTACCCACCGTGGCCTGGGCTATAGCCTGAGCTGGACGGTATAGCGCCATGCGCATAGGCATACGCATCTTTCTTGGTTACTTCGTCATGATAGGGCTGGTCGCCTGGTTCCTGCTCGATACCGCGCGCGAGCGGCTGCAGCCGGCTCTGCGCCAATCCATGGAAGACACCCTGGTGGACACGGCCAACCTGCTGGCCGAGTTTGCCCGAGCTGACCTGGTGGCCGGTACGGCCGGTCAGGGTACATTCGCCCGCAATGTGGCCAGCTTCAGCGAACGGCGGCTCAATGCCGAGATCTGGGGGGTGCGCAAGGACCGGCCCAATCACCGCATCTATCTGACCGATGCCCAGGGCGTGGTGCTGTATGACTCCGACCAGTTGGCCGTGGGGCAGGATTACTCGCGCTGGAATGATGTCTACCTGACCCTGCGCGGCCGCTATGGCGCCCGTACCAGCCGGGGTGACCCGGATGACCCGGCCACCTCGGTGATGTATGTGGCGGCCCCTGTCATGCACCAGGGCCAGCGGATAGGCGTGGTGACGGTGGCCAAGCAGTCTGGCAGCGTGCAACCTTTCTTTGACCAGGCGCTGGCAGGGCTGACCAAGGCGGGCGTGTTCGTGCTGGCGGCGGGTTTGCTGCTGGGGCTGCTGCTGTCGTGGTGGATTACCCGCTCGCTGACCCGGTTGGAGGACTATGCCCATGCTGTGGCGCGCGGTGAGCGGGTCAGCCTGCCCGAGCTGTCGGGACGTGAGGTGAGGGTGTTGGGGCGGGCGCTGGAGGGGATGCGCGCCAGGTTGGAGGGCAAGCAATATGTAGAACACTATGTGCACAGCCTGACCCATGAATTGAAGAGCCCGCTGGCCGGCATACGGGGGGCGGCCGAGCTGATCGAGCCCAGCATGCCGGCTGCCGATCAGGCACGTTTTCTCGGCAATATCCGCCAGCAGACTGAGCGCATGACCGAGATCATCGACCGCCTGCTGGCCCTGGCCAGGCTGGAGAGCCGGCAAACGCTGGATGCAGTCGAGCCGGTCGAGGTGGCTGATCTATGCGAGGAAGTCTGCGCCAGCAAGGCGATTGCCCTGGCGGGGCGGCAACAGACCATCGTACGGCAGGTGCCGGCAGGGCTGCAGGTACAGGGCGAACGCTTCCTGCTGGGGCAGGCCCTCTCCAACCTGCTGGACAATGCCATGGCGTTTGCGCCTGCCGGTAGCCAGATTACCCTGGCGGCCAGCCGCCAGGGCGGGCAACTGGCGCTGAGTGTGCGCGACCAGGGCTCGGGCATCCCCGACTATGCCCAGGCCAGGGTGTTCGAGCGCTTCTACTCGCTGCCGCGCCCCGATGGCGCGCCCAAGTCCACCGGGCTGGGCCTGCCCTTGGTGCATGAGGTGGCGGCGTTGCATGGCGGTAGCGTCAGCTTGGTCAATCACCCGCAGGGCGGTGCGGTGGCGACCTTGCTGCTGCCTGGGTGAGTGGCTTGATGGGCGCAAGCGATGTGGCACCGGTAGGCGCTGCCCGGGCGGCACCCCTCCGCTGATATCGCGCTACCCATCCGTCCCGCTGCGCTGTGCCACGTGGCCGACGCGACTTCATATAACTTCACAAACAGCGCATCGTCAGCGCACATGGGCTGGTCACACTGGCTCCCGTTATTCAAAGGGGAGTTACAAGATGTCCAGATCCATGATGTGGAAATTGCTGGCGGTGGCGGTGCTGGCCTTGCTGCTGTTGATCCCGCTGAGCATGGTGCGTGGCCTGGTGGCCGAGCGGCAGGCCTACCGTGCCGATGCGCTGCGGTCGATTGCTGATGGTACGGCAGGCAGCCAGACATTGAGTGGGCCGGTGTGGGTGCTACCCTACCGGCAGCAGGTGACCGAGACCGTGAACGCCACAGCGGGCACCGTCCGCACAGTGTGGCACGAGCGTGAGATACGGGTGTTGCCAGACAAGCTGGCGGTAGCCGGCAAGCTGGGTACCGAGCCGCTGCAACTGGGTATCTACCAGACCCGCCGCTATATGGCCGACCTGACGGTGACCGGCCTGTTCAAGCTGCCGGATCTGGTGCAGCGCGACGGCGAAGGCCCGATAGAGTGGGGCCAGCCCTATCTCAGCGTCGGCATAGAAGACGTGCGTGGCATCAAGGCCAGCCCGATTGCGCAGTGGGCGGGCGGCACCACCCAGTTTGCACCGGGTACCCGGCTCAAGGCCCTGGGGGGCGGCGTTCATGCCAGCCTGCCGCGCCACACCGGGGTGGCCACCAGTGTGCCCTTCAGCTTCCGCCTGAGCCTGGGTGGGATGGATGGCCTGCATGTGCTGCCGCTGGGGCGGGATACCGAGGTGTCGCTGCAGTCGGAATGGCGGCACCCGAGCTTTGTCGGCCGCTTTCTGCCTGAAATGCGCAAGACCGGTGACGAGGGGTTTACCGCCCGCTGGCGTACCAGCTGGTTTGCCAGCAACCTGAACGAGCGCTTTGACCAGTGCGCCATCAGCGCCGAGTGCGAGGCCATGAACAGCAGCAGTCTGGGTGTGCGCCTGATCGACCCGGTGGATGTCTACCTACAATCCGACCGGGCCGGCAAGTATGGCTTCCTGTTCGTGTTCCTGACCTTCTCGACCTTTTTCCTGACCGAGGTACTCAAGCGGGTGAGCATACATCCGGTGCAATACGGCCTGGTGGGGCTGTCTCTGGCGGTGTTCTTCCTCTTGCTGCTGTCGTTTGCCGAGCAGCTGCAGTTTGCCCCGGCCTATGTCCTGGCGGCGGCAGCCTGTGTGTTGCAGAACGGTTTCTATGCCAGCCATGCGCTGGGCAGCCGCTGGCGTGGCCTGGGGTTTGCGGCGCTGCTGAGCGGCTTGTACGGCATGCTCTACCTGCTGCTGCGCTCCGAGGACTTTGCCCTGCTGCTGGGTTCGCTGCTGATCTTTGGCCTGCTGACGGTGGTTATGGTGTTGACCCGCAAGCTGGACTGGTATGAGCTTGGCTCGGATAGCTCGGCCGATTACGTGAAGGTAGCGCAAGGGAGCGAAGCATGAGTGCGATCAGCATGAGCTATGTGGATACGCGGCGACAGGAGCAAAGCCGGCGGCGCTTGGTCAAGGCGGCGCAATGGTGTGGTTTGCTGCCCATGCTGGCTGGCAGCCTGATACTGCTGGGCTGGGTGGCGACGGGCAGCAATCTGCTGCCTTTGTTGGGCGGGCTGAATGTGGTGCTGGGCATTGCCCTGTTTGGCGCGGGCCTGGGCCTGGTGTACGCGCTCTACCTGCAAACCGGGCGCACCCTGCCGGGGATGGGTGTGGCCCTGGGCCTGTTGCTGGCCAACTTCCCCCTGGCCATAGGCTATGCCGTGGTGGCGGGCAAGGTGGAGGAGCAACGTATGCAACAGCAGCAATGTCGGCAGATGGCAAAAAGCTGGGGTGACGAGCCTACTGGCCTGGCCGATGCGAGACGGCCGCCGTGTTGATACCGGGCAGGCATTGAAGCGCTGAGCCGCGACATGGCGAAGGGATGGTACTAGCGCCATCCCTTCTGCGGGTTCATGCCTGGGCCTTTGCTTGGGCCGCTGCGGGCTGATCGTGCTGGGCCAGGCTGCGTTCGAAGTGATGCTGGGAGACGGCGCTGAAACCTTGCAGGGTCAGCATCATGGCCACGGCAACTGCGGCGGCGGCGCTGAGGCGGACGATCAGGTCTTGGGTCTGGCTCTTCATGGTGTGGCTCCTGGATGGCGTTGCGTTTCGATGGACGTATCTTGGCAAAAGCCAAGGCAAAGGAAATCCGAAAGGCGACGGTGTGCAGGAACGGCGGGATGAACTACGGGCAGGCCTGACAAATGGCAGGGTAGTGTCTGCGCTTTTGCCCTGACGTGATTGAAAACAAGGGATTGCATCCCTGTAGCAGGCTATCGGCAGATAGCGCTGCAGACATATGGGAGATTGAAAACCATGCCTACCATCTTCAGCCACGCCCTATTGCCACTGGCCGTTGGCCTGGGTTTGGGGCGTAGCCGGGTACCGCCTGCACTGCTGCTGGCGGGCATGCTGGCCGCTGTCCTGCCCGATGCCGATGTGATTGCCTTCAAGTTGGGCATCCCCTACAGCGACAACCTGGGTCATCGTGGCGCCAGCCATGCATTGCTGACGGCGGCAGTCGTGGCTGGGTTGGCCTGTGGGGTGGTGGCGCGCTGGCGCAATGCGTGGGCGTGGTGGTTTCTGTTCTTCGCCATGGCCTCACACGGCTTGCTGGATAGCCTGACTGACGGCGGCAAAGGCGTGGCCTTGCTGTGGCCCTGGTCAGATACGCGTTGGTTTGCCGGCTGGCGTCCGATCGAGGTATCGCCCATAGGCTGGTCGCGCTTCTGGTCGGCGCGGGGCTGGGAGGTAGTGCAGTCGGAATTCGTCTGGATCTGGCTGCCTTGCGCAGCCTTGACGGCGATGTTGCTGCTATGGCGGGCTAGCGTGCCAGGGCGGCGTGGCTAGCGGGTGGCAGGAGGGCGGTGTGTGTGTACCCGCCGGCTCCTGCCTGGCTGCACATGATCAGGCCTGCTGCTGGTTGGCGGCGTGGGCCAGTTGCACGGTAGCGGCGTGCGCTGCGTCCTGGGCCAGGCTACGTTCGATGCGGTGCTGCGACACATTGCCTATGCCTTGCAGGGTGACCAGCATGAGCATGGCAACGGAAGCCGCGGTAGTCAGGCGAACGATCAGGTCTTGGGTCTGGGTCTTCATGGTGTGGCTCCTGGTGAGTGGCGTTGTGTTTCGATAGGCGTATCTTGGCAAAAGCCAGGGCGCAAGAAACGCGAAAGGCGACGATATGCAGAAATCTGGGGACGAACTACAAGCTGGCCGGATAAATGACACGGCATGGGCTAGACGGGGCTGGATGGTGGGGGCGTTGTATATCCGATCACCCTAGGTGGGGAGATGCCGCTGGCGCATGGTTTGCGCGGTCTGCCCTGGGTCTGCTGTCGCTGTGTTTGCGCTGGCCGGCGCAAGGCGGCTATGCAGGGGGGGGCGCTTGCAGGATGGTGAGTTGAGTCTGCCTTGATCATGCGATGCGTTGTCAGTGCGACCGTCGGGCAGCATGGCGTGGCCGTCCAGTGTGTATGGTCGCGGGGCAGGCCATGGCCTGATCACGGTTTGCCTGCAGGCTATGCTTTTGGGCGGAATGCGGGAGGGAGCTTGCGTCGGTATCTGGCTGCCTTGCGCAGCCTTGACGGCGATGTTGCTGCTATGGCGGGCTAGCGTGCCAGGGCGGCGTGGCTAGCGGGTGGCAGGAGGGCGAGGTGGGTGTACCCGCCGGCTCCTGCCTGGTTGCACATGATCAGGCCTGCTGCTGGTTGGCGGCACGGGCCAGTTGCACGGTAGCGACATGCGCTGCGTCCTGGGCCAGGCTGCGTTCGATACGTTGCTGCGACAGGTTGCCTACGCCTTGCAGGGTGACCAGCATGAGCATGGCAACGGAGGCAGCGGTAGTCAGGCGGACGATCAGGTCTTGGGTTTGGTTCTTCATGGTATGGCTCCTGGTGAGTGGCGTTGTGTTTCGATAGGCGTATCTTGGCAAAAGCCAGGACGCAAGAAACGCGGAAGGCGACGATATGCAGAAATCGTGGCGCGAATAGCCGGCAGGCGGGACAAATGACAGAGGGTGGCCCATGCCACCCTCTGTTTGCCTAGCAGTTTGTGCGATGAATCGGCAAAGCCGAGCGCCGTCCAGCGCCAGGTTTGCCGTGGGGTCTGCGCTGTCCTCACCACCTAGCTATGACTTGAGTCCGTCACGAGCGCTGAAGCCCATTCAGACAGATAACGAGCGTTAGCGAGGCTCCCGCGCGGCGGTGCGGGCGGGGGGGTGGATTCAAACAGGGGAGAGCCTGCGGATTTAGGCTGCGCTGAAGTCCAGCGCCAGGGTCTCCCTGGCGCCTGCTAAGGCGTCACCCCAGGCGTGCGTTCAGCCCATTGATAGGCTCGACAACGAGCGTTAGCGAGGCTCCCGCGCGGCGGCGCGGGCGGGGGGAGTGGATTCAAACAGGGGAGAGCCTATGGGTTCAGGCTGCGCAGGCCTTAAGCGCCAGGGTTGCCCTGGCGCCTGTACTGCCCTCACTACCCAGCGATGACTTGCATCTATATCAGGCTCTCACAGTACGTAGCGGGCCAGATCCTCCGACTGCGCCAGCTCGCCCAGGCGGCTATCCACGAAAGCTGCATCCACGGTGACCTGGCCTGCCAGGGCGCCGAAGGCCACTTCTTCCAGCAGCCTTTCCATCACGGTGTACAGTCGGCGGGCACCGATATTCTCGGTTTTCTCGTTGACCTGGTAGGCAATCTCGGCCAGCCGGCGTATGCCGTCATCGGTCCAGTCCAGCTCGACCGATTCGGTAGCCAGCAGGGCCTGGTATTGGCGGGTGAGGCAGGCGTCGGTGCCGGTCAATATCTGCTCGAAGTCGGCCACGCTCAGCGAATCCAGCTCCACCCGTATGGGGAAACGTCCTTGCAGTTCCGGTATCAGGTCGCTGGGTTTGGCCAGGTGGAAGGCGCCTGAGGCGATGAACAGGATGTGGTCGGTCTTGATCATGCCGTACTTGGTGCTGACCGTGGTGCCCTCCACCAGCGGCAGCAGATCGCGCTGCACACCCTGGCGCGACACCTCGCCGCCCTGGCCCTCGCTACGGCTGGTGACCTTGTCTATCTCATCGATAAAGACGATGCCATTCTGCTCCACAGCAGCCAGTGCCTCGGCCTTGAGGTCGTCCTGGTTAACGAGCTTGCCTGCTTCCTCGTCCACCAGCAACTTGAGCGCGTCAGCCACCTTGAGCTTCTTGGTCTTGCGCTTTTGCTGCGCCATGCCCTGGAACATGCTTTGTATCTGGTTGCTCAGGTCTTCCATGCCGGGCGGGGCAAATATCTCGGTGCTCATCTGGGCATCCAGCACTTCGATCTCGATTTCCTTGTCGTCCAGCTTGCCCTCGCGCAGCATCTTGCGGAATTTCTGGCGGGTCTCGCTGTTCTCCGGCGTGGCGGCCGGGTGGATGCCGAACTGGGCTGGCGGTGGTGGCAGCAAGGCATCGAGCACGCGCTCCTCGGCGGCGTCTTCGGCCAGCGCCCGTACCCGGCGGGTAGCGATATCGCGGGTCTGCTTCAGCGCCATCTCCACCAGGTCGCGGATGATGCTGTCCACATCGCGGCCCACATAGCCCACTTCGGTGAACTTGGTGGCTTCCACCTTGATGAAGGGGGCATTGGAGAGTTTGGCCAGGCGCCGGGCGATCTCGGTCTTACCCACGCCGGTCGGGCCTATCATCAGAATGTTCTTGGGCGTGATCTCGCTACGCAGGGGCTCGGCCACCTGCTGGCGGCGCCAGCGGTTGCGCAGGGCAACCGCCACGGCGCGCTTGGCCCGATGCTGGCCGACGATATGCTTGTCCAGTTCGTGGACGATTTCCTGGGGAGTCATCTGGGTCATGGCGTGGCCTTACAGCGTTTCGATCAGGTGGTTCTGATTGGTATAGATACAGATGTCGCCGGCTATCTCCAGCGACTTCTTGACGATGTCGGCCGGCGCCAGTGCCGTATTCTCGAACAGGGCGCGGGCCGCCGCCTGGGCAAAGGCGCCGCCAGAACCTATGGCAGCAATACCCTGCTCCGGTTCCAGTACATCGCCATTGCCGGTGATCACCAGGGTGGCTGTCTTGTCGGCCACGATCAGCATGGCCTCAAGCCGACGCAGCATGCGGTCGGTACGCCAGTCCTTGGCCAGTTCCACCGCCGAACGGAGCAGATGGCCCTGGTGCTTCTCCAGCTTGGCTTCGAACCGCTCAAACAGTGTAAAGGCATCTGCCGTGCCACCGGCAAAGCCAACCAGCACCTTGTCGTGATAGAGCTTGCGCACCTTGCGGGCGGTGGATTTGATGACCACGTTGCCCAGGGTGACCTGGCCGTCGCCGCCGAGTGCGACCAGATCGCCGCGGCGCACCGAGACGATGGTGGTGCCGTCGAATTGCTGCATATGGGGAATCCCCTTGGTGTGAAACGATAGTTTCTAAGATGGGATTGGCTGGAGAAAATGCAAGCACTGCGTGAAGTGGGATAAGCCGGGACCGGGGGCGGACACAGGCCGGTCTACGCTGTGCATGCCAGCTGCGCCACGCAAGCGCCGCGATGAGACTCCCTGCCGGCGGGCGGCAGGGATACAAGGCGGGCCAAGATGCTGAATAGGCGTTGAGCCTGGCATCCGGCTGCTGCCGCTTGGCCAGACCCAACGCTGCGCCAGAAGGGCGGGGGTGTGGGGGCGCTGCGGGCTACTTCTTGCGGACTATGGTCGCGACATCCGAGATGCCCATGATGCGGAACAGCGCCACGATCAGCTCATTGGCGCCAAAGATGGTGACGCGCTTGGACTGGGCCGTGAGGCCTACCAGCACGTTCATCAGCATGCCGGCGCTGACAAAGTCCACCCTCGGCACATGGGAGAAGTCGATGCGGACTTCGTCGTGGCTGTTGGCGTAGGTATTGAGCGCAGTAAACACCGCTTCGGTGGCCGAGATGATGGCGCCATCAAAACGGTAGGCATCCAGCACCGGCTCCGGCGGCGGAGCCTCGGCGCGCAGCTTGGCTTCTTCGGCAGCGACTTCGGCGACGGTCTTGGTCTTGGCGGTGGCATCCCAGGAGGGCGGCGACATCTCATAGGTCACGGCGTAATCCACTGCCGTGTTCTCGAAATCCTCCTGCAGGCCCAGCAACTGGAATATCTCCAGCAGCAACAGCCAGTAGGGGGCTTCGTCGTCGACCTTGCGCATGACCTCGATGCGGGCCTTGAGCTTTTCGGCCAGAGCCGGGCCGCCGGTGGGCTGGAACTTGGCTTTCTTTTTCTTGAATTTCACCCAGCGCGCCACGATGGCAGCGGCGGCGGCCGGTTCGATGTCTTCAATACGGCCGAAATCCAGCCTAACCGCAACACCGCCTTGTGTGTGCTTTTCCAGCTGATCCAGCAGGACTTCGATGCCGTCGGCTATCACCTTCTGCGGGAACAGGAAATAGGGGCCACCCGCCTTGGCTTGCGGTGTGGCCGCCGGCTTGGGCTTGCTGGTGTCGGTATCGCGCCAGACCGGGGCGCTGCGCTCGTAGACCACCACGAACTTCATGGCCAGTTCGTCGAACTCGGCGCGCCGATTGCGCATCTGGTACAGGTCGAACAGCATCAACCAGGTATCGAAGGCGTGCTGTCCTTCGGTGGTCTCGATATCGGCCGCCAGGATGCTGATGGCGTCGTCTATCTGGTCATTGGCAAAGCTGATGGCAGCCTGCTCCATGGCCGGCGAGAGCTGATCGCTGGATTCGACGACATCAATACGGGCGCCCGAGATGGTGGTCGGCCCTATGGTGGTGAAATCCAGTATCGGTAGTTCGCGCTGGTCTTCGGCTTCTTCCTTGCCGGACGACGAACCACCTGCCTGTGCTCCGGGTGGCGGCGCTACAGGCTTGGGCTGGATAATGCGCGGCTGCCTGGGCAGCGGCTCATCCGGCTCTGCATCTTTTTTCTTGAAGAAGGAAAACACCACAGATTCTGACCCCGATTACCTGTGCAAAGCCGCACGGTGTGCCGATTCTACTGCTTGCGCCGAACGATGTTTAGCCCGGAATTGTATCAAAGTATGCTTATTGCATCATTTGTCGGCGTTTTTTTGCCTTGCTGTCTCTTCTTTATCGGCCATATTGGCCGCGTACTTGAAATATAACCTGCCTTTTTACGCGCCCCTGGGCATCTTGCAGTGCCAGTTGATGCTTGCCTGGGTTGGGAGACCAAGCCAGATCGGCGTCGGCGCGCCCAAGCCGCTGACCATTCAATAACCAGTGTAAGCCTTCTGCATTACTGGCACGTAACCATATGCGTTGTCGGGCGGCGGGGATATCCGGGTCCAGCGCCACAATCAGGCCCTCTGCCGGGTAGACGATGGCGGGGCCCGGTTGGTTGCCGGTCAGTTCCACCGTATCGGTGGCGGTGCCGGCCAGAAAATACTCCTGCCTGGGGGCTTCGACGGCAGGCAGGTAGCGCAGCGTCCTTTGCTCCAGCCCGGCTGGCGGGCCGGGTGGCTCGCCCGGCTGGCCCAGCAGGGCGATGATGGCCCGCCAGGCCGGCGCCGCACCGCTGACGCCGGAGACATCCCACATGGCTTCGCCATCGGCATTGCCCACCCATACGGCCACGGTATGGCGGGCGGTATAGCCCACCGCCCAGTTGTCGCGCATGTCCTTGCTGGTACCGGTTTTGACGGCCGCCCATACCGGGGTGGCGAGGGCGTTGTCGAAACCAAAGGCGGTGGCGCGGGCGCTGCGGTCGGCCAGGATATCGCCCACCAGCCAGCTGGTGGCGCGGTCGCTGACCTGTTTGCCCGGCATGGGTGCGGCGGCAACCAGGCGCCAGGGACTGAGCTGGCCGCCGTTGGCCAGACTGCGGTAGGCATTGGCCAGGTCGATCAGCCTGACCTCGGCCGAGCCCAGTGCCAGGCCGTAGCCATAGTGGGCGGCGGGGCGATCCAGCTGCAGCCCCAACTGCCTGAGCCGGTCGTGGAAATCGTCCAGGCCCACCAGCAGCAAGGTGCGTACAGCCGGGATATTGAGTGAGGAGGCCAGGGAGGTGCGTACGCTGACCGGGCCGCGAAAACTGCGGTCATAGTTCTGCGGCACATACTGGCCGGCCGGGGTGGCCAGGGCCACCGGGCTGTCGTCCAGCAAGGTGGCAGCCGTGATCAGCTGCCGTTCCATGGCCAGGCCATAGAGAAAGGGTTTGAGCGTGGAGCCGGCCTGGCGGGGGGCCAGCACGCCGTCTACAAAGCGGGCGCTGCCGCCAGCGCCGGGTGTGCCTACCCAGGCCAACACCTCGCCGCTGGCATTGTCGAGCACCACGGCGGCGGCATCGCGCACATTGCGGCCGTACAGCTGCGCCAGTTGTTCGCGCAATTGGGCGCGGACCTGCCGTTGCAAGCGGGCATCCAGGGTGGTGCGCAATTGCTGGCCGGCCTGGGGTTGCAACTGTGGTAGTAGTTCGGGGCTGTCTGCGGGGCCGGGCAGGGGCTGCTGCGGCGCATTCAACACCGCCAGGGTGTAGGCGCGTAGTGCCGGGCAGGCTGGCGGCCTGGGCAGGTTCAGCGCCAGGGCGCAGGCCCGTTGGGCTACCCGTTCCGGCCGGGCATTGGGCGCCCGCAGCAGGCTGGCCAGTATCAGGCTGTCGCGTTGATCCAGCTCGCTGGGGGCCTTGCCCAGCAACACACGGCTGACCGCATCTATGCCGACCAGTTCGCCACGGAACGGCGCCAGATTGAGATAAGCCTCCAGGATCTCGGGCTTGTTCCAATCGGCTTCCAGGTGGCCGGCCACACGCATCTGCATGATCTTCTGCCAGAGGCTGCGGCGGCCCTCAGCGGGGCTGAGGCTGTCGTCCAGCAGGCCGGCGAGCTGCATGGTGATGGTACTGGCACCACGGGTATCGCCACCGGCGGTATCGCGGGCAGCACCGAACAGGGCCAGCCAGTCCACGCCGCCGTGTTCGTGAAAGCGGCGGTCTTCTGCGGCCAGTACGCTGCTGCCCAGTTCGGCCGGCAACTGCTGGAGCGGCACCCAGGCCAGCCGCCTTGCCTGCTTGTCTACCCGCGTCTGTTGCAAGGGCTGACCATGCCGGTCCAGCAGCAGGGCCTCGGAGCTACGCCATGCCTCTTGCACGCTGCTTGGCGGCGGCGGGACTGAGCAGGCGGCCAGCACCAGCAGGAGCAGGCCCGTCAAAAAAATACGGAACCCAGGCTGCCAGGCGCGGTCGGAGACAGTGTTGCGCGAAGTGTTGCTCCGCTTCATCGCGTACTGCTCCTCGTATCCTGTGTCCCCAACAGGATAAGCTTGTCGGCGTGATCGTTTGATCGCGCCGCTTTTTTTGCGGTTTTCAGTAGCGTGCCATGGCGGGTTCGACCGCATCGGCCCAGGCGGCAACCCCGCCTGCCAGGTTGTAGATGTCGTCGAAGCCGGCACGCTCGAGGAAGACACCGACCTGGTAGCTGCGCATGCCGTGATGGCAGATCACCACGGTAGGCCGCTCGGCGTCCAGTTCGGTGACGGTGGCCGGTATGCTGTTCATCGGGCGGTTTTCCGACCCGGCGATATGGCATAGCGCGTATTCCCAGGCTTCGCGTACATCCAGCAACAGGGGCGCCGGTGTCTGGGTATCGGCCAGCCAGCTGGCCAGCTCGGTGGGGGAGAGTTGCTTCATGGCGAGTCTAGGTAAAGTGCGGTGTAGACCGTGATGTTAACCGGGCTGGCCGTTCGGGGGCACGCATTTAAACATCGCGCACCATTAGCCTACTCTGCCGCGCTGTATAGCTCGCCCTGGCCATCGCGCAGTAGTGCGGTCAGGTTGCGCCCGGCATTCTTGGCCTGGTATAGCGCCCTATCCGCCGCCTGCAGCAATTCGGTGGCAGCCTGGTCGGTGGCTTCCGGCGGTAATTGGGCTGGCAGGGCGGCGCAGCCAAAGCTCATGCTGACGGCGATGGGCTGGTTCTGCCATAGTGTGGCATCGCCCTGTATCAGGCGGCGCAGCCGGTCGGCCACTTCGGCGGCGCCATCTACATCGGTTTCAGGCAGCAGGATGGCGAATTCCTCGCCGCCCAGCCGGCCTACCGTGTCTATGGTGCGCTTGTTCTCGTCCAGCAGTTGCGACACATGCACCAGTACGGCATCGCCGGCAGCATGGCCCAGGGTGTCGTTGATGGCCTTGAAGTAATCGATATCGGCCATCACCACCGCCATCGGCCGCTGGCTACGCTGGCTGCGGCGGGCCTCGGCATCCAGTGCGGCCAGGAAATGCCGGCGGTTGGGTATGCCGGTCAGGGCATCGGTGGTGGCCAGCTTGCGCATCTCGGCCTCGGCCTCGGCCAGCCGGGCATGCTGCTCACCCAGGCGGGCATAGACACGGGCATTGGAGACGGCCACGCCCACATAGGCACTGAGGGTGCGGAAGATCAGTTGCTCGCGGGCGCCATAGGCATGTTCTTCGGCTGACTGTATGGTCAACACCCCCACCAAGTCTTCGCCTACCAGCAGGGGGCCGAACCAGGAGGCGTGCATCTCGCGGGTGCCGGGGATATGGGAGGCAGCCCGCTGCCCGGCTGCGTATTCCAGTAGTATCTCGCGCCGCTCGCGCGCGCATTGGGCTGCCTTGGAATTGGGGTCGTCCAGCGAGACACGCCGCTCCGGCATGGGCCGTCCATCCTCCACCCCACGCCGTATCAGTAGCCTGCCCTGTGCATCAAGCACCGACAAGCCCACATAGCTGACCCGTGCCAGCTTGCCCAGGTGGGCCACCAGGGTCTGCAGCACGCTGGAGAGATCGAGGTTGACGGTGATCTCGCGACCGATGCGGCCGAGATTTTCCAGCACCTGCAGCGAGGTGCTCAGCTCCTGTGCCCTGGCCGCTTCGGCCTCGGCCAGCATGCGCTGGTGCTGGGCTTCTTCGCGCTGCTGCTCGCCGCGATAGCGCATTTCCAGCGCTGCCATGCGATTGCTTAAACGGCGCTGTTCCGTCACCGCCAGGCGCTCGCGCGCCCGGCGCTCGTAACGCAAAGCCCGGGCGTAATCGCCTGCGCGCTCGCAGGCGCTGGAGAGTGCGTCCAGTATCTCCAGCTGCTCCTTGTCATTGCCCTGCTTGGCGGTCAGTTCCAGTGCCCGCTCCAGGTAGGTCATGGGCAGTTGCTGCTCATTGGGCCTGGGGTGGTTGCAGTGTATTTCGGCCAGGGCGCGATAGATGTCGGGTTGCCACATTGGCAGCTCGTGCTGCTCGGCCAGCAGCAGCGCCTCCTGCGCCAGCGAGCGGGCGGTATCGACCTCGCCCAGCATGGCCTGTGCTCTGGCGGCGACCGTCATGGCGTCGATCACGCCGGCCCAGGCGCCTACTGGTCGTCCCAGCTGCTCGGCCCGCTGGGCGGTCAGCAGCGCCTGCTCGGCATGGCCGGCATCAAGTTCTGAATGCGAGAGATAAGCGTGGGCCAGCACATTGCCGCGTGATTCCGGCGCAATGCCCAGCCATTCCACGGCTTCCTTGAGCAGCAGCAGCGAGCGGTCCAACTGGCCGGTCTCCCGCGCCAGGCTGCCCAGCAGCGCCAAGGCATCGCCTATGGCCAACGGCCAGCCAGCCCGGCGTGCCAGGGCCAGGGCCTGGTCGGTCCAGGCATAGGCGTTGTCGTTGTCGTCGACATTGGACAGCGCGGCCGCCAGCGACAGGCCTATGCGTATGCGCATATGCACCATGCCGGCCTGGCCTGCCTGTGTGGCCAGGGCCATCAGCTGGGCGGCGGCCTGCATCTGTTCGCCGGTATCGAACTGCCGCAGCGCCTCGGCCAAGCCCAGCAGGGTCGCTACTGGCGCCGATGGCCAGGGCGCTAGCGCCCTGGCTTCGGCCAGGCGCCTCAGCGTGCTGTCGGGGGCGGCATAGACACTGGCCTGGGCGGCCCAGGCAGCTGCAATGCGGCTGCGTTCCAGGTCTTCCGTCAGGCCATAGGCCTGTGCGGCCAGGCCGGCTGCGGCAAGGTTGCCCCTGTTGTCTCCCCGCAGGGCAGCCAGCAGGGCCGACAGCATATAGCTGTCGCCCACCCCCAGCGCGTCGTGCGCGGCCTCGAAGGCACTCTTGGACTGGGCCAGTAGTTGCGTGGCCCGCTCGAACTCGGCCAGCAGGCCCGCCACCTCGGCCCGCAGCAGATCCAGCCTGGCGTGCAGTGGATGGCCTGGTGGCAGGGCGGTGGCCGCCTCGTCTGCCAGTTGCTGTGCGCGACGGCTGTCGCGCTGGCGCATGAACCAGGCCAGCTCCACCCGCTGCTCCAGCAGCAGCTGGCCTAGGCTAAGGCGGGATTCAAGTGTGGCGACATGGCTGTCGTCGGCGTAGAAGTCCATCGGCGCAATCTGGGTAGAGGTTGCTTAGGGTGTACACCGCGCAGGCGTGCAATACAATCGCCATACGCGGCCTATACCCTGCTATCAGGCGTTTGCACCACAGCACTTCTTGTATTTCTTGCCGCTGCCGCAAGGGCAGGGGTCATTCCGACCCACCTTGGGCACATCGCGCTTGATGGGTTGCTGTGGCTCGCGCTCGGTTTCCTCATCCTCGTCGTCATCTTCATCGGGGTGGAAGCAGGCCCAGCGGCCGATCTCGGCAGTGATGTCGCGCGGGTAGCCCCAACCATGGTCCAGTTCTTCCGCCTGGCAGGTGGCCCAGTCGCGCTGCAGCCGTTGTTGGGATTCTTCCACTTGCAGGAAGGCATCATCCACCAGGCCGTCTTCAAACCACTCTGCTGCCTGCTCGGACAGTTCGGCGGCGCCGATTTCTTCCATGGTCACCAGCAGCTCCGACAGGAAGTCGGTTTCGCTGCCCTGCTCGGGTTGCAAAGCCTGGTCCACCATGCGCTCGGCTTCGCGCTGGCTGGTTTCCGTCAGCCAGGCCAGCAGGCTGGCGCGCGGGTAATCGCCCTCCAGCGTGCGCAAGGCCAGCGCCCGCAAGGCGGCCGAACGGCTCCAGAAATACGCCTGCCTGTCGTCTGCCAGTGCCTGCAGGGCGGCTTCGTCGCCGGGGCAGGTGGCGGCCAGGGCGCGCGGCAGCCCCTCGGTCAGGTGGTCGCCCAGCAATTCCTCCAGGGTCTCGCCGTCCAGGCGGGCCATCGCCAGCAGCGGGGCAAATGCCGCAGGTTCGCGCAAGGCCGCCAGCAGGTGCATGGCATACAGGTGCAGCATCCAGCCTTCATCGTCGTCTGTGCGCTTGCCAGGTTGGGCGGCGCAATCGACCAGTTCGGCCACCAGGCCAGGGATGGCCACGGCTGGCTGGCGCAAGGCGGCTGCCAGCGCCAGCAGCGGGAATTCACCGTGGTAATGGCTCAGTTGTGCGGCAATAGATGGCCAATCCTGCGGCAGACGGGCTTCCTGTTCGGCGGTCAGGACGGGTAGAGGGGCGGTCATGAGGGTTTTCACAAGCTTTCTGATCAATAGGGGCCGGGCCTGTTGGCCCGTTGCAGCTTTCAATTGTAGCCGGCCTGTCAAAGAACAAGGGCCGCATGCGCAGCCCTGGTTCCATGACTTGACGGCCGGTAGCAGCCTTATTCCTTGTGATACACCTCGGCCCCGCGCTGCACGAACTCGATGGATTTCACTTCCATGCCCTTTTGCAGCGCTGCTTCCGCAGCGATACCCTGCTTCTCGGCAAAGTCGCGCACGTCCTGGGTAATCTTCATCGAGCAGAAATGCGGCCCGCACATGGAGCAGAAGTGCGCCACCTTGGCGCCCTGCTGCGGCAGGGTCTCGTCGTGGTACTCACGGGCACGGTCCGGGTCCAGGCCCAGGTTGAACTGGTCTTCCCAGCGGAACTCGAAGCGGGCCTTGGACAGGGCGTTGTCGCGTATCTGTGCGCCGGGATGGCCCTTGGCCAGGTCTGCAGCATGGGCCGCAATCTTGTAGGCCATGATGCCTTCCTTGACGTCATCCTTGTCGGGCAGGCCCAGGTGTTCCTTGGGGGTGACATAGCACAGCATGGCCGTGCCGTACCAGCCTATCTGGGCTGCGCCGATGGCGCTGGTGATATGGTCGTAGCCGGGGGCGATATCGGTGGTCAGCGGGCCCAGCGTGTAGAACGGCGCTTCATCGCACCAGTCCAGCTGCAGGTCCATGTTTTCCTTGATCAGCTGCATGGGCACATGGCCCGGCCCTTCTATCATGGTCTGCACATCGTGCTTCCAGGCCAGTTGGGTCAACTCGCCCAGGGTCTTCAATTCGCCCAGCTGCGCGTCGTCATTGGCATCCCAGCCCGAGCCAGGGCGCAGGCCATCACCCAGCGAGAAGCTGACGTCATAGGCCTTCATGATTTCGCAGATATCCTCGAAATGGGTATAGAGGAAGTTCTCCTTGTGATGCGCCAGGCACCACTTGGCCATGATGGAGCCACCGCGCGAAACGATGCCGGTCATGCGCTTGGCCGTCATGGGCACATAGCGCAGCAGCACGCCTGCGTGGATGGTGAAGTAGTCCACCCCTTGTTCCGCCTGCTCGATCAAAGTGTCGCGGAACAGCTCCCAGGTCAGCTCCTCGGCCTTGCCGTCCACTTTCTCCAGCGCTTGGTAGATGGGCACCGTGCCTATGGGCACGGGCGAGTTGCGGATGATCCACTCACGCGTCTCGTGGATATGCTTGCCGGTGGAGAGATCCATGATGGTGTCGGCGCCCCAGCGTATGCCCCAGGTCATCTTGGCGACTTCCTCCTCAATGCTGGAGGTGACGGCCGAGTTGCCGATATTGCCGTTGATCTTCACCAGGAAGTTGCGGCCTATGATCATGGGCTCGCTTTCCGGGTGATTGATGTTGGCCGGAATGATGGCACGGCCACGGGCCACTTCCTGGCGGACGAACTCGGGCGTGATGTCCTGCGGAATGGCCGCACCAAAGCTCTGGCCAGGGTGCTGGCGGGTCAGCAGCTCCACCATGCGGTCACCCAGCTTGCCGCCGGCCTGGCGCAGCGATTCGATATAGTCCTTGCGCTTGAGGTCTTCGCGTAGCGCGATATATTCCATCTCGGGGGTGATGATGCCGCGGCGGGCATAGTGCATCTGGCTGACATTGCCACCGGCCTTGGCACGTAGCGGCTTGCGGGTCAGCTCGAAGCGCAGCTCGTCCAGGCTGTGGTCGGCCTCGCGGCTGCGGCCGTAGTCGCTGCTCATGCCGTCCAGCTGCTCGGTATCGTTGCGCTCGGCTATCCACTGCGCCCGCAGCGGGCTCAGGCCGCGACGCACGTCTATCTTCACGGCAGGGTCGGTATAGGGGCCGCTGGTATCGTAGACATAGATGGGTGGATTCTTCTCGCCGCCAAAGCTGGTCGGCGTATCGGTCTGGCTGATTTCGCGCATGGGCACGCGGATATCGGGCCGGCTGCCTTCTACATAGATCTTGCGGGAGGCCGGGAAAGGCTGGACCGAGGCTTCGTCGACATGGGCAGTCTGGGAGAGGAACTTGCTGGGCGCGTTCATGCGGGCTTCCTATGAACGGCGCAGGGGCGGAGACGGGGCAAGCCGTGCGACGCTTCCCTACGCCGGTGTTAACCGGATCAGGTGCTGAGGGTTTTTCTCATCCGCCGATCTGGCGGAACCCCTAGCGTCTTGGCGCCCGGCCGCGGTATGGACCGTCTCCAGGCACCGTCATGGCCGCCAAATGCAGCCAGAGATCGTGTGAAGCTAAGGCAAGTATGAAATAATTACAAGGATTTGATACAACACAAGCAGTCGCCACCCGTCCGGTGGCGCCTTCGTCTGGAAAGGATGCACGAGATGGATTGGGATCAAGCCCGCTTCAATATGGTAGAGCAACAGATACGGCCCTGGGATGTGCTCGACCTGACCGTGCTCCAGCTCTTGTCTGTCGTCAAGCGTGAGGATTTCATCCCCGCCGTGCACCGCGAGATGGCCCTGGTGGACATGGAACTGCCCCTGGCCCCCGGCCGCAAGACCTGGTCACCCAAGCTGGAAGCCCGCGTGGTGCAGGAAGTGGCCTTGACCGGCAAGGAGCGCGTATTGGAGATAGGCACGGGTACCGGCTATGTCGCCGCCCTGCTGGGCAAGCTGGCCAAGCAGGTCTACACCGTGGAGAGCGACGCCGCCCTGGCCGCGCAGGCCAGCGAACATCTGGCTGCCGCCGGTATCCAGAATGTGACTGTGGAAACCGGCGATGCTGTGCGTGGCTGGAGCAAGCATGGCCCTTACGATGTAATCGTGGCCTCCGGCTCCTACCCCGTTGCGCCCGAGTTCCTGTTCGAACAACTGGCCGAAGGCGGCCGCCTGTTCGCCATTGTTGGCGATGAGCCCGCCATGAGCGGCACCCTGTTCCAGAAACAGGGCGGCTCGGTGGTCGCCACCAAGCTGTTCGAGACGGTGGTGGCACCCTTTGCCAATGCACCGCAACCGGCAAGGTTTGTGTTCTGAGCACCTCGAACGGACGCTAATCCGCTGGACATGAAAAAGCCCGGGTCGCCGGGCTTTTTCATGTCTATGGCTGGTCTGCGGCTAGTCTCCGTACAAGCGCGCCTCACCCTCAGGCCGGGTTTTGAAGCGCTTGTGCAGCCAGAAATACTGTTCGGGTGCCTGCCGTATGCGGGCTTCCAGTTCGGTATTCATGCGCAGGGCGTCGGCTACGGCATCGTCGCTGGGGAAGTTGGCCAGCGGGGCGTCGAGCACCAGTCGGTAGCCGTCGCGTTCGCGGTAGACAAAACAGGGCACCACGGCCGCGCCGCTGACGCGGGCCAGGCGTGACATGCCGGTGATGGTGGCGGCCTTGACGCCGAAGAAGGGCAGGAATTCAGCGTCGCGGGGGCCGTAGTCCTGGTCGGGCAGGTAATACAGCCGCAGGCCTTCGCGCAGGCCCTTGATCATGGGGCGCACACCTTCGGTACGCACCACCAGCCTGCCGCCAAAGCGGCCGCGCATGGCGGCCAGGCGGGCATCCAGGCCGGCATTGCTCTGGCGGGTATAGAGATCCATCATCGGCACATCGGCCGACAGCCGCAGTCCGCCTATCTCCAGCCCGACAAAATGGCCGGCGAACAGGATGACGGGTTGATCCTTGAGGGCGTCGAGGTGCTGCATGCCCTCGACCCGCACCAACTGGCGCAAGCGCTTGGCCGGGGCATACCAGCAGTAGCCGTATTCCAGCATGGCCGTGGCCATCAACTGGAAGTGGCGGCGCAGCAGTTGCGCACGCTCAATCTCTGAGAGATGGGGAAAGCACAGCTGCAGATTGGTGGCGCCGACGCGGCGACGGCGGCCGGCCACGCGGTAGAGCAGGCTGCCGAGCACTTTGCCCAGCAGGGCGACAGCGCGGAAGGGCAGCCAGTGCAGCAGCCAGAGGAAGGCGGAGAGTAACCAGATCATTGTTTGTCTTGTTCTGCGGCGGGTGGGGCGCCTGCCGGTTGTTTGTAGCGGTTGTAGCTCCACAGATACTGGCTGGGGGCCAGTCGTATCAGGGCTTCCACATTGGCATTAAGGATGGCGGCATCGTCCTGCCGGTCACCGGTGAACTCGCCTTGCATGGGCTGGATATGGACTTTATAGCCACGGCCCCAGTCCAGCCGCTCGGCAAAGAAGAACAGTACCGTGGCCCCGGTGGCCTGGGCCAGCCTGGGCAGTAGGGTCATGGTATAGGCAGGCTTGCCGAAAAATGGCGACCACACGCCTTCGCCGGCGCCGGGGGCCTGGTCGGGCAGGATGACGGTGGCCTCGCCGGACTTGAGGGCCTTCATCAACAGGCGTACGCCGGCCCCGGTGGCCGGTGCAGTGCGTGCATTGTCGCGTGCGCGGCCGGCCTGCATCAAGGGCTCCAGCCAGCGCAGCTTGGGCGGCCGGTACATGGCGGTGATGGGGAAGGGCAGCCGGTCGCTGACATATCGGCCGGCGATATCGAAGGCACCCAGGTGGGGGGTGACGAAAATCAGCGGCCGGCCGGCAGCCAGGGCGGCCTCGGCATGCTCCCAGCCCTGGCACTCGCGCACCAGCTGGCTGACGGCGTCGGCCGGCCTACCCCAGGCCGCCAGCAGCTCCAGCGCGCCCTTGCCATGCTGGGCAATACTATTGCGTAACAAGTCGTTATAATCGCCCAGGCCGGACTGACGCAGGTTGTCGGCCAGTTGGCGGTGATAGCGGCGATCCAACAGCCATGCCAGCCAGCCCAGGAGAATACCCGCCGCGTGGAGGACCAGCAGCGGGAAGCGGGCGAGGAACTTCAGTAGTAGAGTCAGCATCCACATCACATTTCAAATCTAATCCGCTTATTTTAGCGGGTTGCCCACTTCGCCGCCGATCTGGTGGCATAGCGACAAGAGGAAAAATCCATGCGCGAGTTCCTGTTCTCTTCCGAATCGGTTTCGGAAGGCCACCCTGACAAGGTTGCCGACCAGATTTCGGATGCTATCCTGGATGCCATCCTGGCCCAGGACAAGCACGCCCGTGTGGCCGCCGAGACCCTGGTGAATACCGGTCTGTGCGTGCTGGCAGGCGAGATCACTACCCATGCCAATGTCGATTACATCCAGGTGGCGCGCGAGACCATCAAGAAGATCGGTTACGACAGTTCTGATCTGGGTTTCGATTACAAAGGCTGCGCCGTGCTGGTGGCCTATGACAAGCAGTCGCCCGATATCGCCC
Source organism: Chitinimonas sp. JJ19 (assembly GCF_036961565.1). NCBI lineage: Bacteria > Pseudomonadati > Pseudomonadota > Betaproteobacteria > Neisseriales > Chitinibacteraceae > Chitinimonas > Chitinimonas sp. JJ19. Next base: position 134,623 of record NZ_JBAMDD010000005.1, on the reverse strand, counting down.
AGGGGGTGAACGAGGGACAAGGCCTGGATCTGGACCAGGGTGCCGGTGACCAGGGCCTGATGTTCGGCTACGCCTGCGATGAGACGCCCACCCTGATGCCGGCTGCCATCTATATGGCCCATCGCCTGGTGCAGCGCCAGTCCGAACTGCGCAAGGATGGCCGTCTGCCGTGGCTGCGGCCGGATGCCAAGTCGCAGGTCACCCTGCGCTACGATGCCGATACCGGCCGTCCGGTGGGCATAGACACCATCGTGCTGTCGACCCAGCATCATCCCGATATCGCCTACGAGGTGCTGAAGGAGGCGGTGATCGAGGACATCATCAAGCCGGTGCTGCCGCCTGAGCTGATCAACGGTGATATCAAGTACTTCATCAACCCCACCGGCCGCTTTGTCATCGGTGGCCCGCAGGGTGACAGTGGCTTGACCGGCCGCAAGATCATCGTCGACACCTATGGCGGTGCTGCACCCCATGGTGGCGGTGCCTTCTCGGGCAAGGACCCCAGCAAGGTGGACAGGTCGGCTGCCTATATGGGCCGCTACATCGCCAAGAACATCGTGGCCGCCGGCATTGCCCGCCAATGCCAGGTGCAGGTGGCATACGCCATCGGTATCGCCAAACCGGTGTCCATCATGGTGGACACCTGGGAGACCGGCAAGATCAGCAACGAGAAGATCGTCGAACTGATCCAGCGCCATTTCGACCTGCGTCCCAAGGGCATCGTGCAGTCGCTGGACCTGCTGCGCCCCATCTACGGCAAGACCGCGGCCTATGGCCACTTTGGCCGCGAAGAGCCGGAGTTCAGCTGGGAAGCGACCGACAAGGCCGAGGCGCTGCGCGCCGACGCCGGTCTGTAATACGCTGATATATCGGCACCACACCCCAGCCAGCCTGGGGTGTTTTGTTTTATACTGCTGCCTTACCGGGGAGCGTTGCGAGATTGTCTGATCCCAGGCCCGGTACCTCAAAACTGCGCTCACCTGACCAACCCCCGTGCCGGGCACGGGATGCAAACAGGTGAGAACCGCATCCCGCATTACCCGGCCACATGCACAAGGAATACGCTGTGGCTGACTTTAACGACTATGTTATTGCCGATCTCTCCCTGGCCGATTGGGGCCGCAAGGAGATACGCATCGCCGAAACCGAAATGCCGGGCCTGATGGCCATCCGCGAGGAATTCGCCGCGGTTCAGCCGCTCAAGGGCGCCCGCATTACCGGTTCGCTGCACATGACCATCCAGACCGCCGTGCTGATCGAGACCCTGCAGGCACTGGGCGCCCAGGTGCGCTGGGCTTCGTGCAATATCTTCTCCACCCAGGATCATGCCGCCGCCGCCATTGCGGCCACCGGCACCCCTGTGTTCGCCGTCAAGGGCGAGTCGCTGGCCGATTACTGGGAATACACCCACCGCATCTTCGAGTGGGCGGATGGCGGTTACTCCAACATGATTCTGGACGATGGCGGCGATGCCACCGTGCTGCTGCACCTGGGCGCCCGCGCCGAGCAGGACGAGACCGTGCTGAGCAAGCCCGGCAGCGAGGAAGAAACCATCCTGTTCGCGGCCATCCGTGCCAAGCTCAAGACCGATCCGCACTGGTACTCGACCCGCCTGGGCAAGATCCAGGGCGTGACCGAGGAAACCACCACCGGCGTGCATCGCCTGTACCAGATGCACCAGCGTGGCGAGCTCAAGTTCCCCGCCATCAACGTCAACGACTCGGTGACCAAGTCCAAGTTTGACAACCTGTACGGCTGCCGCGAATCGCTGGTCGATGGCATCAAGCGCGCGACCGATGTCATGGTCGCTGGCAAGGTGGCCGTGGTGTGCGGCTACGGCGATGTGGGCAAGGGCTCGGCCCAGGCCTTGCGCGCCCTGTCGGCCCAGGTGTGGGTGACCGAGATCGACCCCATCTGCGCCTTGCAGGCCGCCATGGAAGGCTACCGCGTGGTGACCATGGATTACGCTGCCGACAAGGCCGATATCTTTGTGACCGCAACCGGCAACTACCACATCATTACCCATGACCACATGGCACGGATGAAGGATCAGGCCATCGTCTGCAATATCGGTCACTTCGATAACGAGATCGAAGTGGCGGCGCTGGAGAAGTACCAGTGGGAAGAGATCAAGCCGCAGGTGGACCATGTGATCTTCCCGGATGGCAAGCGCATCATCCTGCTGGCCAAGGGCCGCCTGGTGAACCTCGGTTGCGGCACGGGCCACCCCAGCTATGTGATGTCGTCCAGTTTTGCCAACCAGACCATCGCCCAGATTGAGCTGTACACCCGCCATAGCGACTACCCGGTGGGCGTCTATACCCTGCCCAAGCACCTGGACGAGAAGGTGGCTCGCCTGCAGCTGCGCAAGCTCAATGTGCAGCTGACCGAGTTGTCCGATGCGCAGGCCGCCTATATCGGCGTACAGAAGCAGGGCCCGTACAAGCCTGATCACTACCGCTATTGATCGCACCCTGCGCTGTACCGACGGTGCCGGCCCTGCCGTGTCACTGCCGCTGCGGCGCAGCCTGGGGTAGATTGCACCCTGGCGCCTGTATGACAAAACCCCGCCTGGTGCGGGGTTTTGTTTGACCAGGACTTGCAAGCTGATGAGGGAGCGATTGTGGACTTGAACATACCCGTACTGCAGACCGACCGCCTGGAGCTGGTGGCGCCGGATGAATCCCATCTGGATGTCTACGCCGCCATGTATGGCGACCCTGGGCTCATGGCCCATATCCGGGGTGGCCAGACATTTGACCGGGCGGGCAGCTGGAACAAGATCGCCCTGGCACTGGGGCATTTTCTGCTGCGCGGCTATGGACTGTGGTCGGTACGCGAGCGCGCCAGTGGCGAGATCGTGGGTCAGGCCGGGCTAATCAACCCGACTGGTTATCCGGCCATGGAGATCGGCTGGCTGATACACCGGGATTACTGGGGCCGTGGCTATGCCAGCGAAGCAGGCCAGGCGGCGCTGTCCTATGCGCTTGAGGTGGTGCAGGCGGCAAGGGTGGAGGCGCATATCGAGCCTGCTAACCTGGCCTCCCTGGCGGTTGCCCGCAAACTGGGTATGGCGGTGGATGGGCTGGCATCCAGCCCGACGATGACCATACTGGAGAAAACACGGTCTGCTGCATAAGAACATGCATCGAATTCATTAGCTGGCTTGTTTTACGGTGTTAGCATTCATTCAACGATTGCATTGATTGGGTATCTCCATGAGCCAGACCTTCAGTTTCGAATTTTTCCCGCCCAAGACCCCGGAAGGCGTGGAAAAACTGCGCAATACCCGACGCCAGCTGGCGCAGTTCAAGCCGGCCTTCTTTTCCGTCACCTTTGGTGCCGGCGGCACCACCCAGGAGGGCACGCTGGCTGCCGTGCGCGAGATACAGGCCGAGGGCTTTGCTGCTGCGCCGCACCTGTCCTGTGTCGGCGCTACCCGCGCCAATGTGGCCGAGCTGCTGCAGATCTACCGTCAGGAAAACATCGATCGTATTGTCGCGTTGCGGGGCGATATACCGAGCGGCATGGTGGAATTCGGTGAATTCCGTTACGCCAATGAACTGGTTGAATTCATCCGCCGCGAACACGGCGACTGGTTCCATATCGAGGTGGCGGCCTACCCCGAGTACCACCCACAGGCGCGTTCGGCCCATGATGATCTGGCCAATTTCGTGCGCAAGGCCCAGGCCGGGGCCAACTCGGCCATTACCCAGTATTTCTTCAACCCCGATGCCTACTTCGCCTTTGTCGACGAGGTGCGGGCTCGCGGCGTCACGATACCTATCGTGCCGGGTATCATGCCCATCAACAATTTCTCGCAGCTGGCCCGTTTCTCCGACAGCTGCGGGGCTGAGATACCGCGCTGGCTGCGGCTCAAGCTGCAGAGCTACGGCGATGACACGGCCTCCATCAAGGCGCTGGGCCTGGATGTGATCACCGACCTGTGCCGCAAGCTGCTGGAAGGCGGCGCACCCGGCCTGCACTTCTATACCCTCAATGCCGCCGGCAATGTTTCTACCATCTGGCAACGGCTGGGCCTGTAGCCCGCCCGGCGCCGCCGCCTGGCGTGAACACGCGAATAAGCTGCTAAGCTGAAGGTCTATGCAGCACCGTTCGACCGGTCAAGCATGCGCTTGGCCGGTTGGCGTTTATAATCGCTCGCTTATTCCAGAATTTCCTCGCTACATGCTCAAGTATCTCGGCCTCGACAGGCCTTTTTTGTTGCTCGCCAAAAAGCTGCTGTTCAGCGTGGTGCGTACCCACGTCATGTCTGACGGCTTGCAAAGCCTGGGCTTGTCGCCCGACAAGCCGGTGGTCTATGTGCTGCAGCGGCGCTTTCTCAGCAATATCCTGGTGCTGGACAAGGAAGTCAGCGCAGCGGGCCTGGCCTCGCCCCTGGCCGAGCTGACGCACCAGGGTGTGCGTGAGTCGCGGGCCTTCTTCTTTACCACCCGGGCCGAACGCTGGTTTGGCCGCAGCAGCAATGTCGGGTACTCGCCCAGGCTGGCCCGCCTGGTGCAGGCCGCGCGCAATCGCGCCGACTTCGATGTGCAACTGGTGCCGGTCAATATCTTGTGGGGCCGCACGCCCGACAAGGAAAGCTCGATCTGGAAGCTGATCTTCTCGGAAAGCTGGGCGCCTCGTGGCAGCCTGCTGCAGCTGTTCACCATCCTGCTGCATGGGCGCCAGACGCTGGTGCGTTTCGGTCAGCCCATCTCTTTGAAGGAACTGGTTTCCGACACCGAGGACGAGGAGCGTGCCCTGCGCAAGATCGCGCGGGTGTTCCGGGTGCATTTCCGGCAACAGCGGGAAATGGCCATCGGCCCCGATCTATCGCATCGCCGCACGCAGGTTGAAGGCTTGCTGGAGACCGAGTCGGTGCGGGCCGCCATTGCCGCCCTGGCCGCCGAGCAGGGGGGCGGGGCGAGCGCCATGCTCAAGGCCGAAGAGAAGGCCCGCCACTACGCCTGGGAGATTGCGGCCGACTATAGCTACCCGGTGGTGCGGGTATTCCACCGCTTCCTCACCTGGGTGTGGACGCGCCTGTACGATGGCGTTGAGCTGAGCAATTTCGATACGGTGACCGGCGTCGCGCCGGACCACGAAATCGTCTATGTGCCTTGCCATCGCAGCCATATCGATTACCTGCTGCTGAGCTATATCGTTTACCAGCAGGGCTTGATGATTCCGCACATCGCGGCGGGTGCCAACCTCAACCTGCCCATCGTCGGCGGCATACTGCGGCGCGGCGGGGCCTTCTTCCTGCGGCGCTCGTTCAAGGGTAATCCGCTGTACGGTGCGGTGTTCAACGAATACCTGCATATGGTGATTGCCCGTGGCAATCCCATCGAATACTTCGTCGAAGGCGGACGCAGCCGTACCGGACGGCTGTTGCAGCCGCGCCCCGGCATGCTGGCCATGACGGTGCAGAGCTTCTTGCGTGACTCCAACCGGCCCATCGTTTTCATCCCGGTGTATATCGGCTACGAAAAGCTGTTTGAAGGGCGAAGCTATGTGGGCGAACTGATGGGCAAGCCCAAGCAGAAGGAATCGCTGTTCAGCCTGCTGATGAGCGTGCGCGAGCTGAAGAAGAACTTCGGCAAGGTGCATGTGAATTTTGGCGAGCCCATCAAGCTGGCTGAAGTACTGGGGCAGTCCCACCCTGAGTGGCGCAATGAACCGCCGCTGGAGGATAACCGGCCAGCCTGGTTTACCCAGGGCATACGCCAGTTGGGCCAGCGTATCGCCGATGGCCTCAATAGTGCTGCCGTGGCCAACCCGGTCAACCTGGTCAGCCTGGCCCTGCTGGCCACACCGCGCCATGCCATGGATGAGGATCAACTGGTGGCCCAGCTGGATGGCTACCGCCGCCTGCTGTCTGCCGTGCCCTATGCTGCCCGTTCGCAGCTGACCGCCATGGATGGCCGCGCCATGGTGGACCACTGCGAGAAGCTGCGCCTGATACAGCGCCATCCCCATGCCCTGGGTGATGTCATGCACTTCTACCCGGAAGACGCGGTGCTGTGCAGTTATATGCGTAACAATGTGCTGCATTGCGTGGCGCTGCCGGGCCTGATTGCCTGCCTGTTCTCACGCAATGCCAGCCTGAGCCGCGAGCAACTGGCCAACCTGACCCGTACCGTCTACCCCTTCCTGCGGGCCGAGCTCTACCTACGCTGGCAGCCGGATGAACTGGAGGCGGCGCTGGATAGTTATCTGGCAGCGCTGGTGGAGATGGGCTGGCTGTCCAGCAGCCCTGGGCGCGAGGGTATCTTCCATGCACCCAACCTCAATAGCGATGAGTATGCCCAACTGGCCTTGCTGGGCCAGGCGGTCAGGCCGGCGCTGGTGCGCTATTTCATCTCGCTGTCGGTGCTGACCCAGCAGGGCAGTGGCGTGGTCAGCACGGATGAACTGGAAGGCCTGTGCCACCTGCTGGCCCAGCGGCTGAGCCTGCTGCGCGAGTTCAATGCGCCGGAGTTCTTCGACCGGGCCATCTTCCGTACCTTTATCACGACGCTGAAGCAGGCAGGCCTGGCGGCCGAGGACGAGGCCGGCAAGCTGACCTTCAATGGCGCGGTCCGTTCGGCTGCTGCCGAATCACGCTATGTGCTGTCGCCGGACGTGCGCCAAAGCGTGCTGCACCTGACCCGGCTGGACCGCCCCACGGTGGAACAGGCCTTGGCCAGGTTGGCCAGCAAGACCTGATACCTAGGACCAGCGCAACAAAAAGAGACGCACGAGCGTCTCTTTTTGTTGGGTCCAGAAGGTGGGGGAGGCCGCTGCCTGAGCTGCTCGGCGGCGCCGCATCCCAGCGCGCCCGGCTGTCAGCCTTGCAAGTATCGACCCGGCCATGCTGGCGATGGCCTGCCCTCAGAATTTCTCGAATGGCCCCAGATAGCGCCATTGACCCATGGGCAGGTCAGACAGTGGGATGCGCCCTATGCGTATGCGCTTGAGGCCGATGACCTTGAGCCCCACCAGTTCGCACATGCGGCGTATCTGCCGCTTCTTGCCCTCGCGCAGTACAAAGCGCAGCTGATGCTCGTTCTGCCAGCTGACCTTGGCCGGCCGCAAAGCCTGGCCATCCAGGCTCAGGCCGTGGTTGAGCAGCTTCATGCCGGCCTCATCGAGCTGGCCTTCCACCCGCACCAGGTATTCTTTTTCCACCTTGGTATCGTCGCCTATCAGGGCCTTGGCCACGCGGCCGTCCTGGGTCAGCACCAGCATGCCGGTGGAGTCGATATCGAGGCGGCCTGCCGGTGCCAGTCCGTTGAGGTGGCGGCGCGAAAACTCGATGCCGGAGCGGTCGCCCACATAGCGGTTCTCCGGGGTGATCAACAGCGAGGCGGGCTTGTAGCCTTGTTCGGCCTGGGCCGAGACAAAGCCTATCGGTTTGTTCAGCAGTATGGTGACGCGCTGGGTCTGTGCCAGGGCGGCGCGCTTGTCCAGCTCGATACGCTGGGTGGGCAGCACCCGGCTGCCGAGCACATCAACCACGATGCCATCGACCTTGACCCAGCCGCGTTCGATGTAATCGTCCGCTTCGCGCCGCGAGCACAAGCCCAGTTCGGCCATGCGTTTGGATAGGCGTAGGGTTTCCTGCGCGTCGGTCATGATGGTGTTCCCTGCACTAAAACCCTATTTTAACCCCTGCTGCGGTGACTGCCCAAGGAAGCAGGCGAATATGTCGCCGCCTGCGGCAGCATGGCCCAGCGGCTTGCGGTGGCCACAGCGTGGATGGCAGCACGATATTCCCGCCATCACAGGGTAAAATGCCGCCATGGAAAGCTCTGATGATTTGGAATACCAACGCCGTTTCGGCGGCATTGCCCGGCTGTATGGCGCTGCGGGCCTGGCACGTTTCGAGGCGGCGCATGTTTGCGTCATCGGCATCGGTGGGGTGGGCTCCTGGGCCGCCGAGGCGCTGGCGCGCAGTGCGATAGGGCGCCTGACCCTGATAGACCTGGATCATATCGCGCCTTCCAATGTGAACCGCCAGCTGCATGCACTCAGCAGCACCCTGGGGCAAGCCAAGGTCGAGGCCATGCGCGAGCGCATTGCCGAGATCAACCCGCGTGCCGTGGTGGAGGTGGTGGATGACTTTCTGACGGCCGACAATCTGGCCAGCCTGATTGCACCGGGGCGCTTTGACTACGTGGTCGACTGCATGGACCAGTTGCGGGTCAAGGTGGCACTGGTTGTGCATTGCAAGCGGCACAAGATACCGTTGGTGGTGTCGGGCGGGGCCGGTGGGCGCCTGGATGCCAGCCGGGTGGCTATTGCCGATATCGCCCAGACCAGCGGCGATGCCTTGCTGTCCAAGGTGCGTGCCGAACTGCGCCGCAACCATGGCTATCCGCGCGAGGGCAAGAAGTTCGGAGTGGAGGCGGTGTACTCCACCGAGCCCATCATCCGGCCCAAGGCCGAGGCTTGCGAACCGGTCTCCGGCGGGCTTAGCTGTGCGGGTTATGGCTCGGCCGTGGCGGTGACGGCCAGCTTTGGCATGACCATGGCAGGACGCGCTTTGGTAAAGTTGGCGAACCTGGCTTGAGCTTGACTGTCATAGCCCATGCTATGATCGCGAATATTCTTGCTACGCCATTGTCATGCAGTTTCTCTACCTGATACGCCCTACACGAACCGACATGCTGCGCACCGGCCTCATCGAGGCCGAGTCCGCTGCCATGTCCGCGCACTTTGCCTATCTGCAGTCGGCCCAGGCCGAAGGCCGCTTGATACTGGCTGGCCGTACCCTGGAGGCGGATGAACGCGGTTTCGGTATTGCGATCTATAACGCCGCTGATGCTATCGAGGCAGCGGACTTTGCCCGCCACGACCCTGCTGTTGCGGCAGGCGTGGTACAGGCCGAGGTCTACCCTTACCGGGTGGCGCTGATCAGCGCCGAGAATGTGGAGGCAGGGGCATGAAGCGCTATCTGATCCTGGCATTGCTGGCCATGCCGGCCATGGCCGATATCTACAAGCATGTCGATGCCGAGGGCCGCATCACCTATTCGAACGTGCCCATCAAGGGCGCCAAGAAGCTGGACCTGGGCCCCATACCGCTTGGCGTGCCGGCACCGCGCAGCAGTGGCGGTGGCAAGTCCAGCGGCGGCAGCAATGCCCGCCAGCCTACCCCGGCCAGCTTCCCCCGCGTGGATGCCGCCACCCAGCATAGCCGCGACCAGACCAAGTTGCAGATACTGCAGGACGAACTGGGCAACGAGCAGCGCTTGCTGGCCCAGGCCAAGCAAAAGGCGGCCGCCGCACCAGCGGACACCAAGCAACGCGACAATGTGCTGATGCACGAAAAAAATATCGAAACCCTGCACAAGGAAATAGCCAGGGTGAAGTAGACAGCGGCCTGCGGGCCGCTTTTTCATGGGCGGCATCCGGACGCCAGCCACGAGCCCTGCCCCGCATTGGGGCGATTCCCGATAGCCTGCCTGTTTATGCACTAAAATGGTGCGATGACCTGCCCATTTTTTGTGCCTGGACGGCGCCCGCCGGTGGTTTGCCAGCTGATTTTAGGTAGGTCGTTGATTTCATTGATTCTTTGCAATGGCCTGGGGCGTGGCCCGGTAATTGCTAAGACCAAACCAATGCTTAGCTGAATGACGCCATGTCCCACCCTGCCTTCCTAGGCCTGGAGTTGCTGGAAACCGCCGTGATGGTGCTGGATACCGCCCGTACGGTGCGTTACCTCAATCCCGCTGCCGAAACCCTGTTCGAGCTACCGGCGCGCGAGACGGTGGGGCGGCCGCTGTCGGCTTGTTTTTCGGAGCCGGCCGAGATACTGGCGGCGCTGGATGCAGCCGAGAAGCAGAATGCCAGCGTGACCGAGCATGATGTGGCACTGGCCGTCAGGCTGACCAATACCATCCATGTGGCGTTTACCGTGCGCGAGGTGGAGTCGCCCGCCTATACAGTGCTGGAGTTCCGCCAGACCGACCAGCAGCGGCGGATAGCCAATGAGGAGCGGCTGGCGGCACAGCAGCAGGCGAATCGGCAGCTGATACGCAACCTGGCGCACGAGATCAAGAACCCGCTCGGTGGCATACGGGGGGCGGCGCAATTGCTGCGCAAGGAGCTGCCTGACCCGGCCCTGCATGAATACACCAAGGTGATCACCGACGAGGCAGACCGGCTGCAAGGACTGCTGGACAGGTTGTTGACGCCACACCGCTTGCCCCAGCTGGGCGAGTTGAATATCCACGAGGTGCTGGAGCGGGTGCGCAGCGTGTTGCTGGCGGAGTATCCCAATGGCCTGGCCGTGCGGCGTGATTACGATACCAGCGTGCCGGACCTGTATGGCGACAAGGAGCAGCTGATACAGGCTGTGCTCAATATCGTGCGCAATGCGGCCCAGGCCATGCATGGCGCTGGCCAGATCGTACTGAAGACCCGTATTGCCCGGCAGGTGACGCTGAACCGGCGGCGCTTCCCCCTGGGATTGACGCTGGAGATCATCGACAACGGCCCCGGCATACCCGAGCACATACGCGAGACGATTTTCTACCCGCTGGTTTCGGCCCGTCCCGGTGGCACCGGCATAGGCCTGCATCTGGCGCACACCTTTATCCAACAGCACAACGGCACCATCGATTTCGAATCGCAGCCCGGCCGTACCTGCTTTACGCTGACCTTGCCCTTGAACGGCTGGACCCCGCTGGATGCCAGCAAATAACAAGATGACTGCTACATGAAACCTGTCTGGATCATTGATGACGACCGTTCCATCCGCTGGGTGTTCGAGAAGGCACTGGGCCGCGAGGGCATCGCCTTTCACAGCTATGCCTCCGCCAGCGAGGCGGTCGATGCACTGCGGCGCGAAACCCCCTCGGTGGTGGTCAGCGATATCCGCATGCCTGGCGAGTCGGGGCTGGATTTGCTGGCCCAGCTGAAGGAGCGCTTTCCTCGCCTGCCTGTCATCATCATGACGGCCCATTCCGATCTGGAAAGCGCGGTGGCGGCGTTCCAGGGCGGGGCATTTGAATACCTGCCCAAGCCGTTTGATGTGGACCACGCGGTGGAGCTGATACGCCGGGCCATGGACGAAAGCCTGAAGCAGGAGGTGGTCGATGCCCCGCTGGAGGAAACCCCGGAAATCCTGGGGCAGGCGCCGGCCATGCAGGAGGTGTTCCGCGCCATAGGCCGCTTGAGCCAGTCGGCCGCGACCGTGCTGATCACCGGGGAGTCGGGCGCCGGCAAGGAGCTGGTGGCGCGAGCCCTGCATCGCCATAGCCCCCGCGCCAGCAAGACCTTTGTGGCCATCAATACGGCGGCCATCCCCAAGGATCTGCTGGAAAGCGAGCTGTTCGGCCACGAGCGCGGTGCCTTTACCGGCGCTCAGGCTCAGCGCACAGGCCGGTTCGAGCAGGCCGAGGGGGGCACGCTGTTCCTCGATGAAATCGGCGATATGCCGCCCGAGCTGCAGACCCGGCTGCTACGGGTGCTGTCGGACGGTTATTTCTACCGTGTGGGCGGGCATGCGCCCATCAAGGCCAATGTGCGGGTGATAGCCGCTACCCACCAGGCGCTGGAAGAGCGGGTCAAGGCCAATCTGTTCCGCGAGGATCTGTTCCATCGCCTCAATGTGATACGGCTGCGCCTGCCGGCCTTGCGCGAGCGGCGCGAGGACATACCGCTGCTGGCCAGGCATTTTCTGGCCAAGTCGGCACGCGAGCTGGGGGCCGAGGTCAAGCGCCTGACCGAGGATGCCATGCGCCTGCTGGCCGGGTTTGATTTCCCCGGCAATGTGCGGCAACTGGAGAACCTCTGCCACTGGATTACCGTGATGGCTCCCGGCCAGGCGGTGGGGGTGAATGACTTGCCGCCCGAACTCAAGGGTGAGGGGGCTAGTGGCGGCGGCTTGGGCGATTGGGTGACGCTGCTGGCTGCTGAGGCAGATCGCCGCCTGCGAGCCGGCGAGCGGGGGTTTATCGACGACCTGACCCAGCTGTTCGAGCGCACCCTGATACTGCGGGCGCTGGCGGCGACCGGCGGCAAGCGCATCGAGGCGGCCGAAAGGCTGGGGCTGGGGCGCAATACCCTGACCCGAAAAATCCAGGAATTGGGGCTGGAGCGCGAAATAGGCGGCGAATGACCACGGGGTGCTGATAACAAAGCATGAACAAAGGCGCATGAGGGTATGCGCCTTTTGTCTTTTGGCGGGCATCTGCATGAATGGTATTCATATGCTTAGCACCCTTTGGCCGTCGGGAGCATGCACCCGGCGTGCTAGAATTTGCGCCTTTCCCTCGCAATATCAAACGCTTCCATGACCTCACGCCGCACCCAGCTGACCGACCTGTTGCAACAACGCATCCTGATACTGGATGGCGGCATGGGGACCATGATACAGCGTCATCTACTGGACGAAAGAGGCTACCGGGGCACCCGGTTTGCCGAATGGCCCAGTGACCTCAAGGGCAATAATGACCTGCTGACGATTACCCGCCCCGACATCATAGGTGGCATCCACCAGGCCTATCTGGATGCTGGCGCCGATATCATCGAGACCAACAGCTTCAACGCCACCAGCATCGCCATGGCCGATTACGACATGCAGTCGCTGGTGCATGAACTGAACTTCGAGGCGGCCAGGCTAGTAAAGGAATTGTGCCTGGCGCAGACGGCCCGCACGCCAGAGAAGCCGCGCTTCTGTGCCGGGGTGCTGGGTCCGACCAATCGTACCTGCTCCATCAGCCCAGATGTGAACGACCCTGGCTATCGCAATGTCACTTTCGATGCCCTGGTCGAAAGCTATACCGAGGCCATCGATGGCCTGGTGCTGGGGGGAGCCGACCTGCTGCTGGTCGAGACGGTGTTCGACACCCTCAACGCCAAGGCGGCGGTGTTTGCCATCCACCAATACTTTGATGAGCGCCCCGGCGTGGAGCGGCTGCCCATCATGGTATCGGGCACCATTACCGACCAGTCTGGCCGCACCCTGACCGGCCAGACCACGGAAGCCTTCTATAACTCCCTGCGCCACGCCGATGCTATCAGCTATGGCTTGAACTGCGCGCTGGGGCCGGACCTGCTGCGCCCCTATGTGGAAGAGATCGCCCGGGTGGCCGAGAGCTTTGTCTCGGTGCATGCCAATGCCGGCCTGCCCAACGAGTTCGGCGGCTATGACCTGTCGCCCGAGGTGATGGCGGTGCAGGTAAAGGAGTGGGCCGAATCGGGCCTGGTCAATATCGTCGGTGGTTGCTGCGGCACCACGCCTGAGCATATTGCCGCCATCGCCCAGGCTGTATCGCAGGTCGCACCGCGACCGCTGCCCGAGATCGAAGCCAAGGCCAGGCTGTCCGGCCTGGAGCCTTTCAATATCGGCGACGGCGATCTGTTCGTGAACGTAGGCGAGCGTACCAACGTCACCGGTTCGCGCGCTTTTGCCAAGCTGATCCTGGCTGGCGACTATCCGGCTGCGCTGGAGGTGGCACGCCAGCAGGTGGTGAATGGCGCCCAGGTCATCGATATCAATATGGACGAAGGCATGCTGGATGCCGAGAAGGCCATGGTGACCTTTCTCAACCTGATTGCGTCCGAGCCTGATATCAGCCGGGTGCCCATCATGATCGACTCGTCCAAGTGGACGGTGATCGAGGCAGGCCTCAAGTGCATACAGGGCAAGGGCATCGTCAACTCCATCTCGCTGAAGGAAGGCTACGAGGAGTTCATCAAGCACGCCCGCCTGGTCAAGCGCTATGGCGCAGCCGTGATTGTGATGGCCTTTGACGAAGCCGGCCAGGCCGATACCTATGCCCGCAAGGTGGAGATCTGCGAGCGTAGCTACCGTGTGCTGGTGGACGAGGTCGGGTTTGATCCGGCCGACATTATCTTCGACCCCAATATCTTTGCCGTGGCCACGGGCATAGAAGAGCATGCCAAGTACGGGCTGGACTTCATCGAGGCGACCGGCTGGATCAAGCAGAATTTACCGCATGCCAAGATATCGGGCGGCGTCTCCAATGTGTCGTTCAGCTTCCGTGGCAACAACAAGGTGCGCGAGGCCATTCACGCGGTATTCCTCTATCACGCCATCCAGCGTGGCATGACCATGGGCATCGTCAATGCAGGTGCGCTGGAGGTGTATGAGGAAGTGCCGGCGGAACTGCGCGAGGCCATTGAGGATGTGGTGCTGAATCGCCAGGCCCAAGATGGTGGCGACACCACAGAGAAGCTGATCGCCCTGGCCGAACGCTTCAAGGGCGATGCGGCCCAGGCCCAGGGCGAAGACCTGGCCTGGCGTAACGGCAGCCTGCAGGATCGCATCACCCATGCCTTGGTCAAGGGCATCACCACTTACATTGTCGAGGACACCGAAGAGGCGCGCTTGAGCCTGCCACGGCCCATCAATGTGATTGAAGGCCCCTTGATGAATGGCATGAACCATGTGGGCGACCTGTTTGGCTCGGGCAAGATGTTCCTGCCCCAGGTGGTCAAGTCGGCCCGGGTCATGAAGGCGGCGGTTGCCTATCTGGAGCCGTTCATCGAGGAAGAGAAGCGGCGCCTGGGCATATCGGATTCGTCGGCCAAGGGCCGTATCGTGATGGCCACGGTCAAGGGTGATGTGCACGATATCGGCAAGAACATCGTGGGCGTGGTGCTGCGCTGTAACAACTACGAGGTGATAGACCTTGGGGTCATGGTGCCGGCGCAGAAGATATTGGATACCGCTCGGGAGGTGAAGGCTGACATCATCGGCCTGTCCGGCCTGATCACCCCTTCGCTGGAGGAAATGGCCCACATGGCCAAGGAGATGGCGCGCCAGGGCTTTGATATCCCGCTGCTGATAGGTGGCGCCACTACCTCCAAGGTGCATACCGCCGTCAAGATATCCCCCAACTATGGCCACCCGGTGGTCTACGTGCCCGATGCCAGCCGCGCCGTGGGCGTTTGCTCCAACCTGCTGTCGGAAGACCTCAGCGCACCCTTTGTGCAGAAGGTGGCGGAAGAGTACGACAATATCCGTACCATCCATGCCAACAAGGGCAAACTGGATCTGCTCAAGCTGGCCGATGCCCGCGCCAATGCCTTTGCGGTGGACTGGGCTGCCTATACCCCGCCCCGTCCTCGTCAGTTGGGGGTGATGCGGTTCGAGCACTACCCGCTGGCCGAGATTGCCGAGTACATAGACTGGAGCCCCTTCTTCAATGCCTGGGAGCTGTTTGGCAAGTACCCGCGCATCCTGGAGGACGAGGTGGTCGGGGAGTCGGCGCGCAGCCTGTTTGCCGAGGGCCAGGCCATGCTGGCGCAGATGATAGCGGGCGACTGGGTGCAGGCGAACGGCGTGATCGGCTTGTACCCGGCCAATAGCGTGGGTGACGATATCGAGTTGTATGACCCTGCCAGCGGCGACAAGCTGATGACCATGCATTGCCTGCGCCAGCAGAACCGCAAGGCGGAAGGCAAGCCTAACTGGTGCCTGTCCGACTTCGTGGCGCCCAAGGCCAGCGGCAAGGCGGATTACGTGGGCTTGTTTGCCGTTACCGCCGGACTCAACATCGATCCCCATGTGAAGCGCTTTGAGGATGCCAACGACGATTACAGCGCCATTATGGTCAAGGCGCTGGCCGACCGCCTGGCCGAGGCCTTTGCCGAGCTGATGCATACCAAGGTGCGGCGCGAGCTGTGGGGCTATGCCGAGGGCGAGCAACTGGACAACGAGGCCATGATAGAAGAGCGCTACCAGGGCATACGCCCGGCGCCCGGCTACCCGGCCTGCCCCGATCACACCACCAAGACCGACCTGTTCCGCCTGTTGGGCGCCGAAGGCATAGGCATGGAGCTGACCGAGGGTTATGCCATGTTGCCCACCGCCGCAGTCAGCGGGCTGTATTTCAGCCATCCCCAGTCGCAGTACTTTGCCGTGGGCAAGCTGGAGAAAGACCAGGTCGAGGATTACGCCGCACGCCGTGGCGTCAGGGTGGAGCAGGCCGAGCGCGATCTGGCGCCTAACCTGGGGTACAACGCCTAGGCGGCACCCGGTGGTTGTGCACCACATGCCTATCCAGATACGGCTTTGGACCACAAGCTGGCTGGGTTTGGCGGGGCCATTCCGCGGTTGCGTAGCAAGCCCTCGCTCTGCTTAATGGCGGGCGCTTGCGGCTACCTGGCGGGGTGAGTGTGGCCTAGCCGGGATCAGCCCGGTGCCGGACCGTCCGAATCGCCTGCCTGCAGCTCGGGCTGGCACAGCATCTGCAGCTCGCTGAGTGGATGACCGCCCGCCAGCAGGCGGCTCATCAGCGTGGCCATGTGCTTACCGGTGCTGTGCTGGGTGGGTTGCACCACCGAGGTGATGTGCTGGGTCAGCAGGGTGTCGGGCGGGATGCCGTCGTAGACGATGACGGAGATATCCCGACCCATGACGATGCCGCGATCCAGCAGGGCGCGGACGGCGCCCACGCCTGCCAGGTTGTTGTCCACGATGACGGCGCTGGGGCGCTGGGGCTGGTCCAGTAGGCCTATCATGGCCTGATAGCCGCTGCGCCGCGCCAGGCCAGCCTGCAACAACCATGGGCTGGCGACCGGCAGGCCAGCCTCGGCCATGCCGCGCAGAAAGCCGGCGTGGCGTTGATGGGCGAAGTTGTAGTGCAGTGAGGCGTGGATATAGCCGATATGGCGATGGCCCAAGCCAGCCAGGCGCGCCACTGCCAGCACGCTACCGGCTTCGTTGTCGAAATCGAACCAGGGGTAAGCTTGGCAGTCGGCGCTGCGGCCGTAGGCGAGAAAGGGCACGCCTGCCTGCTGCAGATAGTCTATGCGCTCATCCTGGCAGAGGGTGCGCGCCACGATAAAGGCATCGACCCGGCGCCCATGCACCAGCCTGTCGTAGGTATCGAGCTCACCCTTGTGGGTGGCCGAGGCCAGCAGCAGGTCCATATTCACTTCCATCAGGCCTTCGGTCAGGCCTGACACCACCTGCAGGAAACGCGGGTCGGCCACATCGTCGGCTTCCAGCGGGTAGACGATGCCGATGGCGTTGGCACGCCCCATGGCCAGACTGCGCGCGACTGGATTGGGCTGGTAGCCCAGGGCCTGGGCGGCTTCCACCACGCGCTGCCGGGTTTTGGCGCTGACGTCGGAATAGCCATTGAGTGCACGGCTGACTGTGGTGGCGGAAAGGTTGAGGTGGGCGGCGAGGGCTTTGAGATCCATGGCGGTGCAACGTTATCACGGCGGCGCGTTGGGCTGCGCAAACGGCTGTCACAAAAAAAGCAGGCGCGTAGCAAGCTGTGGTTTAAGCAGCCAACTAACCGCGCCAGAGAGGAGTGAACAGCAAAGCAGCCCTGGGGCTACTTCAAAAAAACGGTGTCAGACATACCCTATTGGGGTATTGCCATGGGGATTCCCACGCCGGTGGTTAAAACGCCCAAAGCGGTTTGGATGATAACCCAAAACGCTTTGGTAAGTAAGCTACATTTAAATGGGGGTTTTGACGGGGAAGGTAGGTAGGGAAGTAACAATAAAGCCCCGCTTGTGGCGGGGCTGTCGGGCGGCGGCGGGGGGCGATCAGAGCTTGGGTATGCGGATGCGGCTGATCATCAGCGAGCCGGAAATGGCAAACATCAGCACCAGTGGGTGGAAGCGGAAACCGCCGATATGGTAGACGCCGAACCACAGCTCTGTGCCCAGGGCGCCTTGCCACACTGCGACGGCCAGCACGCCCACCAGCAACAGCGAGGTGGGGATGGGGGTGCCCTCGAAGTATTTGACCTTGTCACCACCATCCGACAGTTTCTCTGCGGTGACATTGTAGCGGGCCAGGCGCGAGACGCCGCAGGCGACAAAGAACAGCAGCACGATGCGGTCGAACAGGCCTTGCATGCCGCAGCCATAGGCGATGACGGCCGGCGCCACGCCAAAGGAGATCACATCGGCCAGCGAATCCAGCTCGCGGCCCATGGCCGAGCTTTGCTGGCGCCAGCGGGCAATGCGGCCATCCAGCACGTCGAACAGCAGGGCAAAGGGAATCAGGCCGCAGGCGAAGTAGAGGTGCAGGACATCGTGGGTCTGCAGGTAGGTCATGACGGCGAACAGCGAGCCTACACCACAGAAGGCGTTGGACAGGGTGAACCAGTCTGCCAGGTGGAACTCGCGGATCATCGAGAAGGGTTTGGGGCGATTCATGGTGCTATCCAGAGGCGATATGCCGGGCATGGTAATGGAAAGCGCGCAATTATGGCGAACAGGACGCCATGTGATTTTGACGGTTGCGCAGCTTGGCCTATCTATCAACCGCTTGGTGCCTATCGTAAAAGGGCCGGCAGTTGTCTGCCGGCCCCGCTGGTAAGGGGGCCACTGCCCCCGGCCAGGCTGGGCTTAGGGGCTGCGCCGCCAGTTACCCTCGCTGCCCTCGTCGGTGTAATCCACCCAGACCGAGGCGTAGCCGGCTGCGGCTTTGGCCTGCTTGAGGGCTTCGTTCTCCAGCGGAGTTGCGGGCATGGCGAAGCGGTAGGCACCGCCGGTCTCGTTGCTGCATGTCAGCCGGCCATCCTGCCAGCGGCCCTGGCTGCGGCTGATCAGCCAGCCATCGCCATGCAGCTGCTTGCAGGCAAAGGGTTTGGCCTGGCCGCAACTGGCATCGTTGTAGCGACCGTTGTACCAATTCTCGGCACAGTGCTCGCCTGCCCCCCAGTTATTGGGCTCGTTCACATCCCAGCTCCATACCAGCCTGGCCAGGCGGCCGTCACCGGGGGTGAGCATGTCAAAGCCGAACAGATTGGCACCGCAACGCATCAGGCCCTCGGTAACATCGGCGTCTATGCGCATCTTGGGCGAGAACACATCGGCGATCTTGGTGCGGTCTTCATTGAAGCGTACCAGTAGCCGGCGGAAGTCGGCGGGGCCAAACTGGGCCGAGGTGCAGCTGGGGTAGCGCTGGTACTTGTCCTGACTGTCGGTGGGGTAGCCGCTTTCACTGGTGGCGCCGGTAAATACCCAGCGATTGAAATGGGCCGTGTCCTTGCAGCCATCGGTGATGATCAGCACCCGCTTGCCGGCATTGAGCACGGCCTGCTTGCTCATGCTGGCGGGTATGCCTTGGCAGGCGCCGCCTGGAGGCAGGTAGACATCGTTGCCTAGGATGTTCTGGATATGGCGCTGGGCATCGTCGTAGTCGCCGCCGTTCAGATGGCTCTCCAGGTAAAGCAGCAAGACCTCGGGGTCGTTGCGGGTCTCATCCAGCCAGCGGCGTATTTCGTTCAGGCCATCGACAAAAGGTCGATCGCCAGGCGAGCAGCCGACATTATTGCCACCGGCGTGGCACAGCAGGATGTCGTTGCGCCACTGCCAGGGCCAGCCCCGCATATTGAAGTAGGAATGGATATCCAGCTCCAGCCCACGGGCCCCCATGCGCAGCTGATCGTAGATGCTATGGACGTGGTTGGGATCGTAATAGCTCACCGCATTGGTGTAGGCCTTGCTGTTGTAGGAGTTGTGTGTGGCCGGCCAGAGCGCCTCACCTATCGGCGCCTGCCTGTCTATCCGCTCCTGCAGTCGCAGCGCCTTGCGCACCCAGCTGTGCTGAAAATCATCGACCTCGCCTGCCAGCAGCGGCAGCGCCATGCAAGTGGCCAGCGCGCCGGCCAGCCATGTACCCAGCTTTACCATCTTGTCTCCTTTGTTGTTTTGATACGGCCAAGCAAACGCTTGGCCGAAACATTGTTTTAGCAGAGAACGTGGACAATGCGATGACAGCGGAGCAGGTGTGGCGATGCAGCCTCACCCAGCGAAGGGTGGGGGATATCCATAGGGTGCGGCTAGCGGGAGCAGGGCTGGCGCCCAGCAAAAAGCCGACCCCGGCTAGACCGGAATCGGCTTGTCTTGCCATGGTGGTGCTACCACCGTTGGCGGGTACTGCGCTGATCAGCCTGGTTGGCGGATCAGTTCACCGTGCGGTTGGCTGCACGGGTACCAGGCAGGTAGGCATTACCGAAGTAACGGGCACTACCCTGGCCCAGACGGGACTGGAAGCTGACCTGGAATTGGCGACCTACGCATTCCACGGCCAATACTTCAAAGCGGATGGACTCGCCGTGACGATCCTGGACGAAATGGTCGCCGGCCTTCAGTTCTTGAACTTTCATACATGTTTCCTATTTTTTGTTTTTGGTAGCGCACCGGTGCGTTGCCGGGCTGCATTGCAGCTAGACCGTGTGTTCCAGGCCGAGTTCATTTTCGACAACATGGGACGAACGCGATCAGACCCTCTCCATGGGTGGCGTACTACGCCACGGCCACGGCAGGCCATGCACTTGCGCCGCTGATATGGACCAAGCCATATCGGGTCAAATTAGCCAGAACGAGACGGTGTTATCGTAATGCTCGATTGTTACGAGCAGGTTTCGTTTTGGCACGAACCTTCATTACAGCAGAAGTGGGTGCGGATTGCACCATTCGATAAACAAGCAGAAGACATCAGGGAAGGCTGTTCCACGCGTTGGAACATGGCCTGAGAGGACGGCTTGAAGTACTGCAAAGTAAGGCAAACAGACGGATTGATCCGACCGAAGCGCTAACTTTAACACAATGTATTTGGGCTTGTAAAGCTAAGTATTTGTTTTTATTAAACGGCGTGTGTTGCCGCTGCCGCTTGTGCAGATTCCGGTACGCCGAACACCCGGTCGAAGCCCCACTGGAAGGCGAAGGCATAGAAGAAGAAAAACACGAACAAGGCGATGTCGGCGAGTAGTGCCTGTATGAGACTTATTTGCAACCACCAAGCCATCAAAGGCACCAGCAGGACCACCAATCCCCCCTCGAAACCGGTGGCATGCAGGGTGCGCCGCCAGAAAGTACGCTCGCGCCGCGACTGCCGCCGCTCCCAGGCTTCGAACAGCAGGTTGAACAGCATGTTCCAGCCCAGCGCCACGGTTGAGATGATCAGCGACAAGGCGGCCGAGTGCGCCAGCTGCTGCTGGTACACCAGGGCCATGGCCGGGGTGATGAACAGCATGGCGATGGCCTCGTAGCTGATGGCCTGGATGATTTTGCGCAGCGGGCCTTGCATGGTTGTGGGGAGATTCCGATATGCTGGACGGCGCGGAGATTATCGCACCTGGCACATGGTTGCCACCGGGTAGGTGAGGCGGGCAGCGGGTCGCATGTCTCCTAGAGCTTGCCGTCTATCTGGTTCAGACGGTGAGCCAGCCCAGGGAGTTGAAACCCAATATCCAGCATTGCACATACGACATCAACAGTTAGGAGGAAGCATATGAAGCAATGGATAGGTCGCTGGCTTATCGGCGTCGCCGTCATCCACACCGTGTTTGGCGTTGTGGTGTTTGGCAAGCAACTGCTGGGCATCGTGCAGCGCGGGGTCTTTGACACCGTGGGCGCCGACCCCATGACGGGTGCGGTGGTCTGGTTCCTGCTCTTTGGTGTAGTGCTGTTTATTTGTGGGCAAGCCGTCTCCAGGCTGGAGGCAAGCTCGCCAGCGGCGCTGCCCAAGGGCATGGGTTGGAGCTTGCTGGCGCTGGGCGTGCTGGGCGTGGTGCTGATGCCGGCATCCGGATTCTGGCTGGTGTTCCCGCCGGCCATTGCGCTGCTGGTGAAGCGGGGTGGTGCGAAGCCGGCGCTGGCATAGCGGCGGGGGCGTGGATTAAATCGGAGACCTGTCTGCCGTTGCAGCTGGTGCTGCCCGCCTCGCCCATCAATGACTCAAGCCCGTCACTGGCGCTCAGGGCACATCGGCGTAGGCCATGCGGCGCTGGATGATGGCCGCCTTGCGCAGCAGGCGGCGATGGTTGCGGTTTTTGTCGAAGAAGCGCGGGTTGGGCACCATGGCGGCCATCTTGGCGGCCTGGCTGGTGCTGAGATTGGCCGCGCTGGTCTTGTAGTAGTGGCGTGCAGCGGCCTCGGCGCCAAACACGCCATTGCCCCACTCGATCACATTGAGATAGATCTCGAAGATGCGCTGTTTGTCCATCACCGCCTCCAGCATCAGCGTGATGGCGGCCTCCTCGGCCTTGCGGAAATAGCTGCGCTTGCCGCTGAGGAAGAGGTTTTTGGCCAGTTGCTGGCTGATGGTGGAGCCGCCGGCCGAGATGCGGCCCTTTTTCTGGTTCTTTTCCCAAGCGGCTTGCATGCCTTCCCAGTCAAAACCTTCGTGCTCCAGGAACTTGGCATCTTCGCCTGCCACCAGCGCCCGTTTCAGATTGGGCGAAATCTGGGCGTAGGGCACCCACTTATGCTTGAGTTCCGCATCCGGGTTCTTGTCCTGCAGCACATCGAGCTGCTGATCCATGAACGAGGTTTCGGAAGGGTTGTAATACTTCCACCACACCACATGGCCGAACAGCCATAGCTGGTAGGCCAGCAACAACAGGATAAGCGCCAGCAGGGCACGGCCGATCAGGCGTAGGGGTTTCATGGCGGCCGATTATAGCGGGATAGGGTGGCTGTCGGTGCAGCGCGGAAGCGCCAGCCTCAGGGTTTGGGCTTGGACTTCTGTTGGTTGACCTTGCGCAAAAAGGCCGCCTGGCGCGAAAAATCGCTGCAGTAATGGCAGAGGAACAGATGCAGCCTGAGCCGCAGGCGCTCGCCGGTGCTCAGCGGCCTGTCCATGGATTCGGAGATATAACGGGTGGCTTCCTTGCAGTTCATGCGCTTAGTCTTCCCGGCCAAACCAGTTTTTTTCCAGGCACAGTCGCAAGCTCATGCGCGCCCGGTACAACAGCACTGAACAATTGGTCGCCGTGATATCGAGGTTCTGACAAATTTCTTCTATCTCGTGGCCCAGCGATTCGCGCATGGCGAACACCAGGGCGGTGCGTTTGGGCAGGCGTTGGGCGCATTCCTCATAGACTCGCCAGAAATCCTGCTGTTCCAGCGCGGCTTCGGGGTTGGCCCAGGTGCGAGGGCCATCGCTGCCCCAGTGGCCGGTCTTGTCGAACAGGCTGTCAAAGTCGCTCAGCTCGCCTTCATCATCCAGCTTGTCGTCCAGCTGGAATGGGTCGCGGCACAGCTTGCGCTGGGCGTCGATGATCTTGTGCTTGAGTATGCCGGTCAGCCAGGTCTTGATGCTGGATTGGGCGGCAAAGCCGGATTTAGCCTGTATGGCGGCCAGCAGGGTGTCCTGCACGGCTTCTTCGGCGGCGGCTTCATCACGCAGGCGGTACAGGGCATAGCGCAGCAGGTAGTCGCGAAACTCCGCCAGCTGGCGGTCATCGGGCGTAGTCAAAGGTTGTCAGCTTCCACGCGGTTACGGCCATTGGCCTTGGCACGATAGAGGGCGGCGTCGGCTGCAATCAGCAGGGACTGCAATTCCTTGTCGTCCTCCTGCATCTGGGCCGCGCCCACGCTCACCGTGAACTCGATCAGGGTGCCATCTTCCAGGGTCAGCGGGGCATTTTCAACTGCTTCGCGTATCCGCTCGGCCGCTTCGATGGCGTGTTCAAGGTTGGTTTCAGGCAATACGGCCACGAATTCCTCGCCGCCCAGCCGTACCGCCAGGTCGCCCTGGCGCAGGGTGACTTCCAACAGGCGGGCCAGCCGTACCAGCACCTCGTCGCCCACGGCGTGGCCATGGGCATCGTTCACCTGCTTGAAGTGATCGATGTCTATCATCAACAGAGAGAAAGGGCGCCGGTGCCGCCGTGCCAGCTCGAATGTCTCGCTGCCGCGCTCAAAGAAGCGGCGGCGGTTGGCCAGGCCGGTCAGGGCATCGGTTCCGGCTTCGTGGCTCAGCCGGGTTTCACGCACATGGCGGCTGGTCACGTCGATCAGGCTGACCAGCACATCGTCGCCTTCGCTGTCGCCATCGCCGTCCAGCACCGTGGCCGAGAGTATGACCCAGCGTTCGCTGTCGCCATTGCGTACGGCGTATTCCAGTTCGCGCAGGGTGGTGGCCTCGTGCAGGGCCTTGCGGCAGGCCCGCCACTCCTCCGGCCGTACAAACAGCTCGGCCAGCTCCTTGCCGGCCATGTCCTCGGCGGCCATGCCAAACAGCATGCCCATGTCCGGGTTCACATAGCGTATGCGGTCGTGGCTAAAGTCGATCAGGCCCAGCGCGCAGGGCGAGGCCTCGACCATGCTGCGCATGCGGGACTCCTGGGCGGCCAGCCTGGCTTCGCGTTCGGCCAGCAGCTTGGCATGCCGGCCGCTTTGCCACAGCAGGTACATGAGCCAGCCGCCGAAGGCCAGCAGGCTGATCATGCCAAATACGCACACCAGCAAGGCGGCCCGCCATTCCGCCAGGTAATCCTGCTCCGACAGGCCCACGCCCAGGATAAACGGGTACTCGGCCAGATTGCGCACCCCCGACAGGCGTCGCTCATTATCAAGTGGCGATACCACGAAGTAGGTCTGGTCACGCAGCCCGCTGGGCCGCATTTGGCTGGGTTGGACCTGGGTGCCCAGGCTGGCCCGATCAGTCAGGGGCTCGCGAGCGATCAAGCGATACTGGGTATCCATCAGAATGACCGAACCATGCTGGCCCAGCTCGATATCCCTCAGGTGCCGCTGCCAGGCATCCAGGTGCACGCCGGCTACCACGATGGCGTGCAGCTTGCCCTCATCATTGAGAACTGGCCGGGCGAATACGACGCCCATCTTGCCCGTTGTGCGCAATGCGTAGGGCTGCGAGATGACCAAGCGCTGGCTGGGGTTGGCGATCAGCTGCCGGATGTAGGGGAGGTCGGAAAAGTTGTCGCCACGGTTGGCCTTGGCCGAGTAGGCTACCCGCCCTTGCGGATCCAGTATGGTCAGCACCGTCACATGGGGCAGGCGCTCCGGCTTGTGCCGCAGCATCATGATGGCTTCAAAGCCCGTCGGCTCGCTCCATTCCAGTGGTGGCGCGATGGGCATGCGCGCCGCATCGCGGGCGATATCGTCCAGCATCAGGTCGATCTCGCGATTGGTGGCCAGTACCCTTTGTTCCAGCAGGCGGGCGGCATTGTCTGCTTCGCCCGCTGCCCTTTGCCCGGCGCTCTGGTGGCTGTTCTGCAGCCACCAGATCGTCATCGACGCCACCAGCACCAGCAAAAGCGTGACGCCCGCCATGGCCAGCCGGGTGCCGCGTGGTAGCGCGTGGTGGTAGTAAGCGATCAGCTGGGTAGGCACGGTCAACCAGTCATGCACGAGACAGGACATATACATCGTAGAGCCTGGCAGCGGCGATTGCATTCACGTATGGCGGATAGCTGCATCATGCCAGCGGCGGGCGGATCAGCGCCTCATGGCTTGCGGGGAACGATCGAGGTGTCCCACAGCAGGGGCCAATCCATTAGCGCCATGCCGCCGCAGCGGCCCTGGTGGCTATAGTGGCTCAGCAGGAAGTGGCTGCCGTCGAACACCCAGCTGGTGCTGTCGCCGCAGTCGCCCAGGCCACGGCCCTTGCCATACTGGCTCAGCGTCTGGCTGGCGCTGTCATAGCTGGCATTCATGACCCAATAGCCCGGCTGCAGCAAGGTGCCCAGGCCAGGCAGGTTCACCCGCACCGGTCTGGCCTTGCCCTGCCGCTGGGTACGATAGACCACGTAGGAGGTGTTGTAGGCGCCCTGGCCGCACTGCAGCAGGACGACGGCCTCGCGGGGGCTGAGTGCCGATACCTCGCCGTCGGGCTGGGTGTTGCCTTCCATCACGCAGTCGGGTTCCAGCTTGCGCACGGCATGCAGCAGGCGGGCAGCCTCTTCGTCGTCCACGGCCGGGCTACCCGGCACGCCGGGGCGCAGCACGGGCAAGGCACGGGCCGGTGGAATGCCGCTGGCGGGCTTGTTGCCAACGCGCAGCAGGGCATGGCGGCTGCCCAGCCGACCCTGTACTTCGTCTATCAGCAAGAGCGAGGCGGCCAGGCCGTCGGCATTGAAGTTGGCCAGTATCTCGCCCTGGCTGCCAGTCAGCGCCAGTGTCTGCTTGCGGCTGATGGCGGCCAGCAGCTTGCGCGCCGCCGCATCGTCCAGGCTGTGGATTTCGGCATAGTCGTCGGCCTCCTGCTGTAGCGCCCATGCCGCCGAGGGCAAGGTCAGGCCGCCCAGGCGCAGTGGCTGTGGCGGCACTTTGCCGGTGGTCTGGAAACCCAGTGTCAACGAGGTCTCGCCCGCCGGCCCGGGCGCCTGCTCCAATAGAATCTCGGTGGTACCCGCGTACTGGTCAAAACCCTTGGCAACACAGTGACCGCTGTTGCTGCAGGCCACCAGCCAATCCTTGAACTCGCGGTAAACCGGCAAGGTAGCGGCCTGGCTGGCCAGATGGGTGGCGGCAAGAGCGGCAATCAGCAGAATAGGGCGCATGGTGGGTAGTGGTGTGTGGGTGATGGGCGACGCCAGACGCCGCGCGTCGCCGAGATACGGCTTTGGACGCTGAGGCCTCTGGCAGTGCCCTGGCGGGTTCAGCAACCAGGGTCGTCGGGAGCAATGTAGTTGAAAGCGCCAGCCTCGCCTACCAGTTCACCCGCTTGGGCCAGGCTGGAGAGGTAGAGCACCAGCTTGCCACGGGCCTGGTCCTGGTCCAGTAGCAGGTCCAGCCGGCCATCGCCGTCCAAGTCGCCGGCCCAGTGCAGATAGCTCTTGGCCAGCAGCGGCATGCCGCCGTCGATACCAAAGGTCACCTCGCCCAGGTTCTGCTTGCGGCCATAGGCGCGCAGTTCCAGCCGCGACTCGGTGGGCTGGTTGGTCTCGCCGTGGCGCTCAGGCTCGTCGGCCAGGATGGGCACGATGGCTGCCATTCCTTTGTCCAGCTTGATGCGCACGGTCTCCGAGCCGGTTCCCTTTTTCTGGCTGACCGGATAGGCATCCATGCCTTGGTGCAGCCAGGTCTTGACCAGACCTGGCGCCAGCTTCAGCGCCACCTGGGCAGGCTTGGGCTTGAACAGTGCCAGCAGCACAGCGTTGGCGGCCGTAGCGGCATCGGGCTGGTCCAGTTGGTAGGGCAGTGGCGACCAGCTCAGGTACTGGCCAGGCATGGACGGCCCATCGTAAGTAGGGTGCTTGAGCGCTCGCAGGCTCAGCTGGGTAGCGGTCAGCGTGCAGGTATTCTGGCAGGCCAGTGCCCACCAGCCACTGCCGGCCTTGAAATGGCGGCCTGCCAGATGCTTGCCGACAGGCCATTGGGCTGCGGCCGTATCGGCAGGGCGGGACAGGCGGCCATCCATCAGTACGATGGCGCCGTTGGTGGGGTCGGGGTGGGTGGCGCTGGGGTCGTAGCCCCGCGCCATGTCGTCGGCCAGGGTAAGGACGCTGGTCAGTAGCAGGCCAAGCAGGGCGGGGCGGTACAGAAGTATCGGGGGCATGGTAGCCAGGGGCTCAAGCGGTTTGCCGCAAAGGCCAGCATGATAAAGCCTGATACCCTGGGGGCCGGCGGTGTTAGTACCAAGCTGGCTTGCTTCAGGCCGTGGCTGGCGCCGGTTTGGCGTAGGCCAAGGCCTCGCCGGTGGGTGAGTAGCGCTGCTTGAAGCTGAAGGCATGGGCGCTGGGGCCATGCTGGCCCAGGTATTCCAACCTGGCCTTGGCCTCGGCCACGGTGGGCAGCTCGCCCGCCTTGACCCACCACAGTGCCATATGCGGCAAGCCCAACTTGGCCTTGATGTCCTCAAACCAGCGCTTGCGTGCCGCAAACACCTCGGCGTGGGCGCTGCGGTAGGTATAGGCGTGCAGGGCCTCCACGCTGTCCCATACCGACATATTGAACAGCACCAACTGGTCGCCAAACTCCTGCGGATAGCCGGCATCGGTCTGGTAGCGCCAGACAAAGCCGGGGCTGGCCTCGGCCAGCGAGTTGATCTCGGCAATGCGCGCCACGAAGTCCGCCATCAGGGGCGCGTCTATGGGCTCGCGGGCATAGGCGAGGTTGACCTGGGCAAGGTGGTAGGACATGGGGGGCACCGGGAAGTGGGGGATAGGCAGAGGGTGGGGGTGGGGCGGGGGAAATCAAGAGGCATTATGCTGAGTGCCGCGCAGGCATGCGCTTAGCTCTTGCCGCCAAACAGTATGAGCCACGAGGAAGGTGCCCCCAAGCTCCCTATCAGCTGTTTGGCTGTTACCATAAGCAGATCTATCCACTTTCCCAAGTATGACTACAGTTTGGAATAAAGTAGGAAAATAAGCTTTATAAGGGTTCGCACGCTAGAATGAAAGCTAATGGTGCTGCTTGCGAAGTAGCGTCACACCAAGCGGTTGCCCTGACGCCATTGTTGGGCTTAGTGCATTCAACTCGTCTTTGTAGGGGACTATAGGGCTATATAATTTATGGAATGCTCTTCCAATGGCACCGGAGAATAAAGTTAGTTTCGGGTTTTTGCTACCTCCCTGAAGGATGTGCTCTACAGCGATGCCCGGATATGGGTCAATGAAATATATTTCACTTATTCCAAGCTGGTAGGCCTTTTTTGCGCAAAGCTCACAGGGGCTGGCTGTGGTAAATAGAATCCCGCCAGCTATTTTTCTACCTCCATGCTTAGCGATTTGTAGAAACGCATTCTCCTCGGCATGTAGTGAGCGTGTGTGCACTTGGTTCTTTTCCTTTGTAAAGGAATTGTATTCTGCTTTGAAGCAAAATGAAAGATTGCGACCCTTTTCTTGAATGGGAATGAGTTTAGAGGTGTGAGCGCGAAAGAAATTTAAATAAGCCAAATTGTTCTTTTCATACTCACTATAGGCTGATTTGTCTTTGCCCGTGGCCAAGTCTATTCTGTTTCGCAGGTTACACGGTACTTGCCCTAATGGGACATCATTCCAGCCTACTGCTTGAATGGAGAAGTTGCTGTCAGTAACCACTGCTCCTACTTGGCGAGATATGCAGCCAGAATTTAGCTTGGCAGTATGTGCGATCTGCATACATCGCTCAATGTGTGAGGGTGTGATAAGACCAGGTCGTCTGATAAGTGAAACGAATGTGATAAGCTGATTGGCTAGCCACTGAAACTCATCCACTTTGCAAGCAATGTTCGGGTTGCTAAGATATAGATCGGCTTTTTGCAAGCAAGATTGTATGTCTTGAATGGCATAGGCGGATTCATTATCTATGTTGGCAGGCTTGTATTCATTCCTGTCAAGCGTTTCGATGTCTTTGAGGCTATATCCATACTTATTAAGCCTAGATTGACGATCCTGCTCTGAGCAGGAAATTGCAACAAAGAAGAATGACGTGTAACGATCCTGAAAGAAAAGCGCTTCGAATGGATTTCGCAGTGCGTCTATAACAAAGTAGGACTTTTTCTTTTGACTCTTATTGTAGATGTGGCCGGCTTCAATTACGTCGTAAACCTTTTTCGCTAGAGTGAAGAATTTTCCGGAAACGTAATCGGCGTTATATGGGTCTCCAGAGAGCCTTATGTTTTTACCTATTTGCTGATAAAGATTTACAAAGAGCGTCTCCGAGAGATTTTTTTTGAGCAACTCACATGCGGAAGGTAACGTTTCGAATAGGAAGTCAAATTGATCATTGGTTAATGGTTCTTCTTGTAATTTTATGTTGAGTTTTTTGTATTCTGTGGCTAGATCGGCAAATATTCTAACTGCGCCTTTACTAATGTCTTGGCGCTTATTTTCGAAAAAGTGCCGAGTTTCATTTGGTGATTTATCAAGAAGCAATAGGGTTATTATTGATCGAACTTGTATTAGGGTGAATTTTTGCCAGCTTCGTTCAAAGTCCTTGCGGACTATTTTTTCTTTTCGTTGATTGTTTGTTTGAGGGGTGTCTCCGGAGTATAGAGAATGTGTGATTTCATTTTGATGTGAGCACAATATTTTTGCTGCTGTTGAGCAGCCACTTCCAGTTCTGCCTGTAAGCCCTAGGACGATAAAGTCATCATCCTCTCGATATATATTATTGATTGCTGATTCAATATAGCTGGCCATGTTGCTGTCCTAGATGGTAGTTCTGAACTATCAGCCATTGGCTGCTAAGCTATCTAATTCCCCGAGGAATCCCCCACTCTGATGCGCCCACAACCGCGCATACAGCCCACCCTGTACCAGCAGCTCGGCGTGGCTGCCTTGCTCCACTATCCGTCCTTCGTCCATCACGATCAGCCTGTCCATGGCAGCTATCGTAGACAATCTATGGGCAATTGCCACCACGGTCTTGCCTTCCATCAGGCGGTAGAGGCTGCTCTGGATGGCGGCTTCCACTTCGCTGTCGAGTGCGCTGGTGGCTTCGTCCAGCAGCAGGATGGGTGCGTCCTTGAGCATGACGCGTGCGATGGCGACGCGTTGGCGCTGGCCGCCGCTGAGCTTGACGCCGCGTTCGCCCACATGGGCCTCGTAGGCGGTGCGGCCCTTGGGGTCGGTCAGGAGTTCGATGAATTCATGCGCTTCGGCGCGGCGGGCGGCGGCGATCATCTGGTCGTCGCTGGCATCGGGGCGGCCGTAGAGCAGGTTGTCACGCACTGAGCGGTGCAGCAGCGAGGTGTCCTGGGTGACCATACCGATCTGGCGGCGCAGGCTATCTTGCGTCACCTGGGCGATGTCCTGGCCGTCGATCAGGATGCGGCCCTGTTCCACGTCGTAAAAGCGCAGCAGCAGGTTGACCAGGGTGCTCTTGCCGGCGCCGGAGCGGCCTACCAGGCCCACCTTTTCGCCGGGGCGGATGGTGAGGTCAAGATCCTGCAGCACGGTCTTGCTGCCGCCGTAGGCAAAGTGCACCTGCTCGAAGCGGATTTCGCCCTGGCGTACCTGCAGCGGCTGGGCGTCTGCGCGATCCTGGATGGCGATGGGGCGTGCCAGGGTGCTGATGCCATCTTGCACGGTGCCGATCTGCTCGAACAGGGCGGCCATCTCCCACATGATCCAGTGCGAGATGCCATTGAGCCGCAGGGCCATGGCGGTGGCGGCCGCCACGGCGCCTATGCCGACCTGGCCATGACTCCATAGCCAGAGGGTGGCGCCGGCCGTGCTGCCTATCAGCAGCATGCTGAGGATGTGGTTGATGACCTCGAAGCCGCTGACCAGCCGGTTTTGCTGGCGGGCGGTGAGCATGAATTCTTCCATGGCGTGGCGGGCAAAGGTGGCTTCGCGCTGGCTATGGGCAAACAGTTTGACGGTGGCGATATTGGTGTAGGCGTCGGTGACGCGGCCTGTCATCAAGCTGCGGGCATCGGCCTGGGCGCTGGCTACCTTGCCCAGGCGGGGGACAAAGAACCACAGCGTCAGCCCGTAGGCCAGCAGCCAGCCCATAAAGGGCAGCAGCAGGACCAGGTCGAAGCCGCCTACCACGGCCACCATGGTGATGAAGTAGATGACCACGAACACCAGGATGTCGCAGACGATGACCACGGTATCGCGCACGGCCAGCGCGGTCTGCATGACCTTGGCGGCGACCCGGCCGGCGAACTCGTCCTGGTAGAAGCCCATGCTCTGGCCCAGCAGATGGCGGTGGTAATGCCAGCGCAGCCGCATGGGGAAGTTGGCAAACAGGCCCTGATATTTGCACATGGCCTGCAAGGCGATGACCAGGGGGCTGGCCAGCAGGATGCCGCCCAGCAGCAGCAGGTTGCTGCGCTCCTTCTGCCACAGCTCGCTGGGGGCGGTGGCCGAGAGCCAGTCCACCACGCTGCCCAGCATGCTGAACAACAGCGCTTCGAAGGCGCCTATGCTGGCCGTGAGCAGGATGATGGCGGCAATCAGCCCGCGTATGCCGCGGGTGGCGGACCAGACGAAGGGGAAGAAGCCATGGGGCGGTTGGGAGGGTGGGGCGTCGGGGTAGGGGTTGACGCGGTTTTCAAACCATTGGAACACGCTGCGGCCTGCACTTTGGGGTGGTGTCACTGAGGTGGCAGTGTAGCAAGGGTGGGGCGGGTACGGCATCCACCAGGGTGGGGATGGGGGTGTTTGCAGTTGCACTGTCTAGCAGCGCGTGGGGTGAGGCCGACGACCCACCCCGCCCCCGAACAAAGAGGGCGGGGTGAGCGGGGGTTACTGTCCCAGCCGCCGCAACTGGATGCGGGCCTGGACGGTTTCCTCGTAGCTGGGCATGCCATTGTCGGCCACCCACTGGAAGGCCTTACGGGCTTCCTCTGGCTTTTGCTCGGCCAGGCGCTGCAGGCCGATGTAGTACCAGGCTTCCGACAAGGCCAGGTCGCGTTCATCAGCCGGCAGGCTCTGCAACTGCGCCAGCAGGGTCTCGGGGGTGATCAGGCCGGCCTGCATGCCCAGCAGCGGGCGGGGCCAGGGGCCGTCGGGCAGTTGGCGGGCATATTGCAGGGCGTCGGCGGGTATGTCGCGTCCGGCCAGTTTCAGCAGGGCCAGCTGGTTGACGGCCACAAAGCCGGGCAGGGCGCCATTCTCCTCGCGCATGGCCTGGCTGTAGCGCGCCATGTCCTGCAGTGCCTTGTCGGTGTCGCCAGCGTAATAGCGGGCCCAGGCCAGATCCGGCATATCGCTGTCGTCATCGTCCAGTGCACCGGCCTTCTCGTGTGCGGCCACACTCTCGGCAAACCGGGCGTCCTCGAGCAGGGCGCGGGCCTGGCAGCGCTGGGCGGCCACGCTCTTGCGGAACTGCCGTACCAGCGATTCCACGGCCTGCACCTGGCTGCGCACGGCCTTGCTGTCCTTGAGTTGATTGACCGTCAACAGGGCATGGCAGAGCGTGGCGATGTCTTCCTCGCTGCTGGGCCGGGTCTTGGCGGCCAGACTGACTACCTGGCGGGCATCCTGGCTGGTGGACTCGCCATCCAGCGCCCGCATGGACAGCTTGCCGTCGCGCGGCTGCTTGGCAAAGTGCCCATCCACGTTGAAATTACCGCTGGTGTAGTTGGTCAGCTGCTTGGCCTGCTGCTGCAGGTCGGGTACGTCCTTGGCCGCCACGCTGTCGACCTTGACCTGGTAGTCGAGCAGGTAATCCATGCTGTTGCCGCGTACCGAGTATTCCTCGGCGGCGCGGAAATAAGGCGTATCCAGCGTGGTGTTCTGCGGGTCTTTGTTCAACCGCACGCTATCTGGCCATTGCAGCCGCAGCCGGTAACGGGCAGTGAAGGCGCCGCGTGCCAGTTGCAGCGGGTAGTTGCGGACTATCTTGTCGGGTATGCCCAGCGAGCCGCTGATGATGCTGCTGTCGTACTCGATGCGGTAGCGGCCATCCTTTTGCTGCAGCGGCTTGGGCAGCTTGAAGCGGGCCTTCAGATAGAACCGGTTGTTGGCGACATCGTCGCGGTACTCGGGATCGGCGGCCAGAGTGATGCCGGGGTATTGCTTCTCATAGATGGCCAGCAGGTCTCGCTTGAATTCGGTGCGCGACATGCTGGGAAAGTTGAGCCGGGCCGATTCGGCATGGCTGTCGCTGAAGGTCTCGTTGGTTTCCAGGGTGGCGTCGCCATCAAAGCTTTGGATGACGACGCGCTCGTCCCGCTCGAACCGTATGGCGTTGTTGTCGCGCTCGGGCAGGGTGCTGAGGGCGGTGGTGTCGGCTGCCACCAGCAAGCCCTTGGCGCCGGGCAGCGGCAGGGACAGCTTGTCCAGCGGCGAGGGTTGGCCGGTGCGGGTGGGGTCGACATGGTAGGTCTTGCCGTCCACTTGCAGCTGCACGATGACATGGTCGAACAGCGTGGGCGAGGCCATCATGCGGCCTGGCAAGCGCGGGGCCTGGGCCGATACCAGCAAGGGGTGGGCGGTGATGCCCATGGCGCGCAGCAGGGTGACCAGCAGATAGGTCTTGTCCTTGCAGTCGCCATAGCGGCGCTTGATCACCACATTGGGGTCTTGCGGCTTGTGCGAGTTCTCGCCGATGGAAACGCTGAAGTAACGCACTTCATTCTGCACCCAGCGCAGCGCAGCGGCAGCACGGGCAGCCGGGGTGGCTTCGGCATTGAACTGCTTCACCAGCGCGGCCAGTGCCGGGGTGGTCTTGGGCTCGGGGAACAGGCCGGTGGCCCAGCGCGCCACTTCGTTCCAGTCGCGGTATTCGCTGAACTGCAGGAAACGGGCGGGAAAGTACTCCGCCGGAATGCCGCCTTCGTACTCCAGGGCCTCCAACCCACGGGCCTCGAAGCGCAGGCGCTTCATGCCGTTGTAGTCGTCGACTTTGGGGCTGACGGCATCGGTGCGGAAATCACCAAACTGCTGCCAGCGCACTGGCCGCTGCGGCGGGTAGAAGACCGTCAGCCGGCGCAGTTCCACCGGGTCGGCACTGTCCCAGGTGTAGTCCTCGGTCAGGCGGTTGCCGAATACCGGGTTGCTGCCCTCGGTGCTGTAGGTCAGCCAGAGGGTATCGCCCAGGCGGACGTCTTCGACCAGCAGTTGTACGGTGCTGGCGCCGGTGTACATGCCTTGCTCCAGGGCCTGCTCGCGCTGCAACAGGCGGGCGTTGACGGTGCGGGTATGGTCCAGCTGTTTGTCGTCACGCAGTATGGTCAGGCGGTGCAGCTTGAGCTTCTGGTAATCGGGGTAGTAGGTCAGCGAAAGCTGGCCGATACGATCGAGCATATTGCGGTCGTTGACCTGCACGGCGCGGTTGATCAGGGTGGCCTGGGTGGCGCCGGCATAAGACTGGGTCTCGGCCAGCCTAACCACCAGCGGGTCTTCGCGCTGGGTGGTGGGAATCTCGGCCAGGGCTTGCGCCCACTGGGGCAGTGGCGCGCCCCGGCTGAAGCTGCGGGCCAGGATATCCTGCTCGCGGGCCGAGTCGGCGGTGGCTGCGTGGGCGTGCAGGGGGGAGGTGTAAGCAACGCCTAGCAGGGCGGTCAGCAATAAGCCATGAAATTGCATGCGTATGAAACCAATACTCGATCAATAAAACAACAGGGTGAGGGACAACAGGGCAAGACGGTGGTGGCCTATCCACCTGGGAACAAGGAACAGGCACAGCCCACCCCTGCTGTGGCCCCAGGATGCCTGTGGCCACAGCAGGGTAAGCTTCTGATTGTATTGCAAGTGGCCGGTCAGTAGCGTTTCAGCTTGCAGACCACTTTGACGTAGCCCAGTTCCAGCTCCAGCGCGTAGGCTTCCTTGGTCACCACCATGCTCAGCACATCGGTGGAGAAGTTGAACATGGACTTGAGATAGGCTTTGAGATCGTCCTTGCTGGCGTGAGCCAGGCCGTTTTCGCGGCCTTGCAGAAAACGGTCGATATGGGTCAGCACGCTGGCGATTTCCTTGCGAGCGTCGTCGGCGGGGGAGAGTTCGAAGTCGAGGATCATGATGGTGACAGGGTAGGCTGGTGGTGGGTCTGGCCCCCGGCCTGCGCCGTGCACCGGGCAGGTGCAAGGCGCGGCAGCAAGCACATGCCGTGGGCGGATAAACGCTGCCCGCAATGCCCGACCGGCCTTACGGGTAGCACCGGGCTAATCCTACCGCGCTCCGGGGGGCGCTGCGTACTCCCCTGGTGCTATTGCCAGTGCCGGTTCGGCCGCATGCCTTGCCCAGCCGGCCACTTGCTGGGCCAGCCAGAGCGGGTCATCCAGCGCCAGATCGTGGCCAGCATAGGGGTGTAGCCGCAGCGGCCAGCCGCTGGCATGTGCCAGCCGCTGCGAGCAGCGCGGGTGTACCAGCTGGTCTTGCTGGCTGTTCAGCAGGATTGCCGGACAGCGGGGCCAGGCTGCAGGGGGGCGGTAGCGGGCGGCGGCGGCCAACTGGCGCAGCAGGTTGCTGGCCGAAACGGGACAGGCCTGCTGCCACTGTTGCCAGTCGTGCAGTACCGCCTGGCGCCGAGCCGGCAGATTGCTGGTGATCTGCAAGATGCCGTGCTCACGCATGGCCGTGTCTTGCCATAGCAGGCGAAGGAGCGCCGGGTAGCGCTGCCAGCGCAGCCGTTGCCAAGGGGGGGCCAAACCCGCCAGGCTGGTGTTCACCAGGGCCAGACTTGCCACCTCCTCGGGGTGGTGGGTGGCCCACTCCAGCGCCACCATGCCACCCAGCGAGATCGCCAGTACCTGTACCGGCCCATGGCGCAAGGTTGTGGCCAGTTGCTGGCGCAACTGGCCTAGCTGCCCTGCAATGCTGCTGGCGCTCGGCTGGCGCCATAGCCGGCCATTGCCGGGCAGGTCCGGGGTGTAGATACGGCTGCCGGTTGCCGCCGCCAGCAGGCCCGGCAGGCTACCCCAATGGCGTGCCTCCCGCCCCAGGCCCCGCAGCAACACCCAGGGGCGCGGCTCAGGCATCGCGATACCACAGGTGCATGGCATCCATGCGGTGGCGGGCGCTACGCAGGTGGCCGGCCAGCCAGCGCTGTTCGCTGCCGGCCAGGCGGGTCAGGAATTCCATGAAGGCAAGGTGGGTGCGCATTACCCGCTGTTGCCTGTGCGGGGCCACTGGGTTGAACACCCCCAGGCGTGAGAACAGCTGGCGCGGGTTCTTGCGTACCCAGTTCCACGAGCCCATTTCCAGGGTCAGCGGCAGGAACAAGCCTTGCCCCAACTGGCGCGACTGCAGGTAAAGGTGGTCCCACAAATCCCCATGGGTCAGGTATTGCCGGCTTTGCGGCTCGAACACATAGCGATGGTGCGGGTAGGCCTGGTCGAACAGGGTCTTGAGGGTGTAGATCTCGCCCAGTACATCGATGGGCCGGCGGCTGCCCGCCAGGGGAAACCAGATTCGGTCGCGCAGCCCAAAGCCCGAATGGCAATCCAGCGCCAGCGCCAGCGGCCGTCCCAGCATCTCGGCGGCCACCACCTCGCACAGCGCCCGGCTTTCGGCCGCCATGTCCTCGCCATCGGGGCCGCGATACCAGGGCAGCCAGCCGCCCAGGCGATGCCCGCCCACCAGCCAGGCCACCGGCTCACTGGCGTTGACGGGGGCATTGCGCATCAGGTCTATCCCGGCCGGGTTGGCACGGCGCCGCTGCAGCATGCCGCCAGGGTTCACCAGCGGCATGAACAGCAGTCGTACCTGGCTCAGCTGGTGTTCCAGCAGTGGGTCCCAGCGCAGCCGCATCAGCAGGTTGTGTATGAAGGCCAGCACCACCTGGGTGCCTATGCGTTCCAGCCCATGCACACCGCCAAAGAAACCCACCACCGGTGCATCCGGCCGCTCGCTGCCCATGCTCAGCAGCTTGACCGGCAGGGCATGCCCACCCGCGCGTACCTCCGCTACGGTCTGTGCACGCAAACAGCCCTGGCCATGCGCGATAAGGCGCTCCAGCTGGGCAAGTTCGGGCAGGCGGTCATAGAGCATGGCGGGCTGGTTCGGCAGGGGGGGCTGCATCCCAGCATAGCCAGCCTGCGCGCCGGTGGCGGTGACGGTTTTCTTACAAGTCCCGCCTAGCCCGCCAGCTTGGGCACGATGCCCGGCATCCTTATCACCTTGCCATCGGGCAGCGTCAGGGGGATGAACATCTCGCGGGCTTGGAAGTGTGGGTCGGCCAGCATGTCGGCCACCGAATAGACCTTGGATGCCGGGACTTCGGCCTGTTTGAGGGCGGCCATGACTTCGTCGTGGCTGTGGCGGCCTACCCACTGGTCTATCACGGCATAGATCTCGTCGCGGCGGGCATCACGGCCGGCGTTGTCCGCCAGGTCGGGGGCTTCCGCCAGATCATGGCGGCCTATGGCACGCATCAGCCGGACAAAGATGGCATCGCCATTGGCGCCTATGGTGATATGTCGGCCATCGGCGGTGGTATGGGTGTTCGAGGGGGTGATGCCGGGCATGATGTTGCCGCTGCGTTCGCGGATAAAACCGTCGTGGTCGAACTCGGGCACCAGGCTTTCCATCATGGCGAAGACGGCCTCGTACAGCGCCACATCGACTATCTGCCCCCGGCCGCCGTTGACCTCGACCTGGCGCAGGGCCATCAGGGCGCCCATGACGGCATAGAGCGCAGCAATGGAATCACCTATCGACACCCCGGTGCGTACCGGTGGCCTGTCGGCAAAGCCGGTCACATAGCGCAGGCCGCCCATGGATTCCCCCACCGCGCCAAAGCCGGGCAGATCGCGATAGGGCCCGCTCTGGCCAAAACCGGAGATGCGCACCATCACCAGCCTGGGGTTGAGGGCGGAGAGGGTGTCCCAGCCCAGGCCCAGTTTTTCCATCACGCCGGGGCGGAAGTTCTCCACCACGATATCGGCGCCGGCACAGAGATCGCGGGCGCGCTGGCGGTCGGCATCAAGCTTGAGATTGAGGGTGATGCAGCGTTTGCCACGGCTCTGCACATACCACCACAGCGACGTACCCTGGTGCAGCCGCCGCCAGCGCCGCAAGGGGTCGCCCTCGGGCGGCTCTATCTTGGTGACTTCCGCACCGAAGTCGGCCATCAGGCGGGTACAGAACGGCCCGGCGATCAACGAGCCAAGTTCGACAACCTTGACGCCAGCCAGGGGTTGCTTGGGATCTGCCATGGAATGCACTTTCAACAATGGAGCGGGAGGGAGCAGGTGACCATGCCGGTGCCGAGGGTGGCGGGATGGCCGGTGCGGGCAGGTGACAGTTTGCCATTCCTGGCGCGAACGTCTAGATAGTTCATTGACGGATCGCGTTCATGGCCATGGGGCCATGGCGGCGTGGTCATAGGCCGTGGGCCAGGAAGGACGCAAGATGAACCGACACGGTGTTACCCCAGATTTGCTTGCAGCGGGTCGCGCTGCGCTGCGGCCTGCCGACCGAGGTGTGGCAAGCAGCAAGCATGAGCGATTTACAGTGCGCCGTGGCGGAATGTCCAATGCCGAGTTTGCCGATTTCACGGTGCAGACCCGCCGCGCCATGGCCAAGCTGGATACCAAGTACACGGCCAACCGGATGTTCACTGAAACCAATGCCACCTTGCGGGCCAGCCATGGCTGGGTGGATATACAGCGCTCTGCCAACGTGAACGATGCCGAAGCACAGATAGCCAACCGGTTTAATCCCAACCTTGGTCTGTATCGGCAAGCCAATGGGCAGCGTGGTGCTGGCGGCATAGGTACCACGGTCAACTGGAATCCGGACAATCTGGTGGTCGGCGGCGAGCGGCGGCCCAATTTCATCGGGCTGGGTCATGAGCTGGTGCATGCCTGGCGCAATGCGCACGGGGCGACCATGTTTCGGCGGTCTGCGGCTGACGAGTTCGTGGCGCCGCAGGCACAAAGGCCGGCGATGCAGCAGGCCAGGATAGTCGCGACCGGTACCGATGAAGGCGAAACCGTGGGCCTGATGCGCCGGCATGGCGAGTGGATGCCCAGCGAGAACCATATTCGGCAGGAGCATTTCCTGCAGCGGCGCCTCGACTATGGTGATTATTTCCGGGATGGCGTCAGGCAGTTCTAGCGCCACCCTTGACTGAGGACGGCGCAGGACCGTGCTGGTCATCTATATTTCTCTGATACCCGGAGGAATACCATGACCTCGCTGCGCTGGCTGATCTGCCTCCTGCTGACGCTGCCTGTCCTGGCCGACAAGCCTGCCAGCGTCACTTTGTGCTTCGAGGATCAGGAGAACTATCCCTGGATATTGCCTGGCCCCAGTGGCTATGTGATCACCATGGTGGAGATGGTCGGCCAGCGCAGCGGCCTGCATGTGGTGCTGGTGGCCAAGCCCTGGAAGCGCTGTCTGGCCGAGATGCAGCAGAACGTGGTCGATGGCGTGGTCAATGCCAGCTTTGTGCCGGAGCGGCTGGAGATGGGGGTCTACCCCATGCGGGATGGCAAGCCGGATATCGACAAGCGCATGCTGGAAATCACCTACTCCCTGTATCGGCCCAAGGAAGGCGAGCTGCATTGGGATGGTAGCCGCTTCAGCAACCTCAAACGCGGCATTGCTGTGCAGTATCGCTTTTCCATCATTGGCCCCTTGCGGGCGGCTGGGGCGAACGTGCTGGAGTTGTCTAAGGACGCCGAGGATGTGTTGCGGCAGGTGCAACTGGGTGTGGCCGACGGTGCCGCCTTGCTGACCCATAACGGCGACCGCTTGTTGCAGGCCAACCCCGAGCTGGCGGCCAATCTGGAAAAAGTCGGTCCACCGCTCGACCGGCGCCCCAATTTCATCATGCTGTCGCGCCGGTTTGTTGCCCAGCACCCGGCGTGGGCCCAGCGCCTGTGGGATACGGTGGCGGTGGTAAGGGAGTCGGCTGAATTCAAGCAGGCCGTGGCGCCCTGGATGCAGAAACCCTGAGCGACCGCTGGTTCAGCCTACCTCCATGATGCGGTCGCGTCCGCCGGATTTGGCATGGTATAGCGCGGTATCGGCCCGGCTGAGCATGGCTTCCACCCCTTCGGGCGGCCGCAGCACGGTCAGGCCCATGCTGGCGGTGACCGCGATGGCCTGGCCGTCGATCAGCAGGGGCGAGTCCCTCAGGTTCTCGCGCAAGCGCTCTGCCAGCGCCTGGCCGGGTTCCAGGCTGCTTTCCGGCAGCAGCA
The DNA here is from genome assembly GCF_036961565.1 of Chitinimonas sp. JJ19. Lineage (NCBI taxonomy): Bacteria > Pseudomonadati > Pseudomonadota > Betaproteobacteria > Neisseriales > Chitinibacteraceae > Chitinimonas > Chitinimonas sp. JJ19. Next base: position 94,411 of record NZ_JBAMDD010000005.1, on the reverse strand, counting down.
CCACGAACTCCTCACCGCCATAGCGCGCCACCACATCGGAGCCACGTGCCGTCTGCCGCAGCAGGCTGGCAAAGTGGCTCAGCACCTTGTCGCCGACCAGGTGACCATGGCTGTCGTTGATGGCCTTGAAATGATCCAGATCCAGCATCAACACCGCCAGCGGCCGCTCGAAGCGGGTGCTGCGCTCGACCTCCCGCTGCGCGGCCTCATAGAAGGCCCGGCGGTTGAGCAGGCCGGTCAGGCCATCGGTCTGGGCCTGGTGGGCCAGGTCGGCATTGAGCTTGAGCAGCAGTGAGGTACGTTCTGCCACCCTGGCTTCCAGGCTGCGCTTGTGTTCGCGTATCTCGCTCATCAGTGCGGCAAAACCGGTGCCCAGCAGGCTCATGATCAGGATGAACTCCTGCCCGCGCATGACCTCTTCGTTCAGCGGCAGCTTGCCGAAGGGATGGTGGCCGCGGGTGATCAGCACGGCTACCGTCATGGCGACCAGGGCCACCCCCAGTGCCGACCAGGCGGGGTGAAAACGGGTGGCCAGGTAGAGCAGCGAGGGCAGCAGGACGGCGGGGGTGACGGATACGCCCTGCAGGGCACCATGCTCGGCCGCGACCAGGGCGGCGGCAACGGCCAGGGTAAAGACCAGCGCCACCAGATCGCCCTGCCGGTACTGGTAGCCGCAGCGGCTGGCGGGCTGGGCCAGGTAGAGCAGCAGGGGCGTCATGATCATATAGCCCAGCGCGTCGCCAAACCACCAGACCCTGGTCATGCTGAGCAGCCCATTTTGGCTGACGCCCAGGCTATACAGGGTAAGCGCCCCCAGGGTACCACCAGCCAGTGCCGCCAGCACGGGGCCGGCCAGCATGAACTTGGCCAGGTCCTCCACCGTGCCCAGTTGGGTGGACATACCGGCGCGGCGCATCAGTAGCCAGGCCAGGGTGGCTTCCAGCGTGTCCACCAGGCCAAAGAAGAAGGAATGCTGCACGGGGTAGTAGGGCAGGTCGCCCAGCATCTCGGCGATGACAGCAAGTACGGCAAAGCGCAGATAGCCTTGGCCTTGGTAGTACAGCAATACCCCCAGCAACACCGCATTGGGGGCCCAGATGATGCCCATGCCCTCAGGCGAAACGGTATAGGCGCCACAAAAGCGGGCAGCGACGAAGTAAAGCAGGGGCAGCAGCAGATAGGCGCCCAGACCTGGGCGTGGCAGCTGCTGCTCGGGCATGGCTTTCCTCTCGCGATGCCGGCAGGGCCGGCGGGTTGGCGGGTATGCCCTGCGTTCGGGGCGAGAACACCCGCGCATGGCATCACCATCCTATTGTAGAGAGGCGGCGCGGCCTTGCCATCCTGCAAATTAGGGATGGAACCAGGCCAGTTGGCCGTGGCAGGACTCGTTGAGTTGGCGAATCAGTGCCTCGGCCGCGCTGGCCGGGAGGCAGAACTGCATGTGTACCAGGCTGGCGTGCTCTACTCCCAGCAACTGCGCGCCGGCGGCACTGAGCTGCCGCCGCACATGGCCCTCCAGGGCATAGGGCAGGCTGCAGTGCAGGGTGCTGAGGGTTTGCAGGGGGATGCGGGGTGCATCCAGCAAGGCCTGGGCGACGGCATCGGTATAGGCTCTTACCAGGCCACCGGCACCCAGCTTGACGCCGCCGTAGTAGCGCACCACGGTGGCCAGTACCCCTTCCAGATCCTGGTGGCGCAGTACATCCAGCATGGGGCGCCCGGCTGTGCCGCTGGGTTCACCGTCATCCACCGCCGCAGAGTGCCCACCTGCCAGCAAGGCCCAGCAGACATGGGCCGCTGCCGGGTGGGCCTGCCGCAGGGCGGCGACGCGGGCCTGGGCGCCAGCGCGGTCGGCCATGGGTTCGACGCAGCCGATAAAGCGGCTTTTCTTGATCAGCAGTTCGCTATGGCAAGGCCCGGTCAGGCTGCTGCTCATGCGCAGTGGGCGTTCCAGTCCTGTATGGCGGCCTTGCGGCTGCTGGCCTGGGCGCTAATGACATTGCAGTTGCCGTTGCGGCCGAACTTGGCACATTCCACCCACCAGCGATTGGAGCCGGCCTTCAATACTTCGCCTGGCGAGCCGCATTTCTTGCAGGGTTTGGGGGTGAGCGGGGTGGCATCGGTCATGGCAGGTCTCTCGGTACGGCAGGGGTGTGGGGCCGCGATGGTAGCGCTTACTGGCTGATTTCGGCTATCTGTGGTGCCAGCCACTGTGCCATGGTGCGGAACATCAGGTCGGGGTCTATCGGCTTGGTGATGGTGTCCTGCATGCCTTCGCGCAGGCAGCGCTCGCGTTCTTCCAGCAGGGCGTGGGCTGTCATGGCGATGACCGGCAAGCGGTCGTAGCGCGTGTCACGCCGCAGGTTCAGCACCGCCTCGTGGCCATCCATCTCGGGCATCTGCAGGTCCATCAGTACCAGCTGGTAGTAATCGGCTGGCTGGGCATGCAGCATGGCCAAGGCCTGGCGGCCATTCTGGGCTACCTCCACGGCATAGCCCTGGGCTTGCAGCAGCTCGACCGCGATCTGCTGGTTGATCTCGTTGTCTTCGGCCAGCAGCACCCTGTAGCCGACTCCTGACTGGGCGGTGTCCACCGTGCTGGCGTCGCCGGGCGCGTGCAGCGCAAACAGGGGCAGCAGGGTGTTGAGCAGGCCGGCCTGGCTGATGGGCTTGGTCAGCACGGCATCCACTCCATGGCTGGCAGGCCGCTGCAGGCTGGACTCATGGCCGAAGGTCGTCACCAGCACGACCTTGGGCGGGTGGCGCAAACGGGCTGCCTGCAGTGCTTCGGCCAGCGCCACGCCATCCATGCCGGGCATATGCCAGTCGCACAGCACCAGATCGTAGGGCGCGTGTGCATCGGCCAGCTTGATGCTGGCCAGGGCGTCCGCGCCGCTATCAGCGGTATCGGCACCGATGGAAAAATGCAGCAGTGCGTCGGCCAGTATCTCGCTGGCAGCACTGTTGTCATCCACCACCAGCGCGCTCTTGCCCTGCAGGGTATCCAGCAGGCCGCGCAGGGTGGGCTGCGGGGCGGCGGGTAGCTGGAAGTCCACCGCGAAATGAAACGCCGACCCTACGCCAACATGGCTTTCCACCGAGATGTCCCCCCCCATCATGCTGACCAGTCGCTTGCTGATGGTCAGCCCCAGACCGGTGCCGCCGTATTTGCGGGTGGTGGAACCATCCGCCTGGGTAAACGGCTGGAACAGCGCGGCTACCTGTGCCTGGCTCATGCCTATGCCGCTGTCGCGCACGGTGAATTCCAGCCGCACCTGGCCGGTTTCCTCGCGCAGCAGCCGGCAATGCAGGTCGATCTGGCCGTGCTCGGTGAATTTGATGGCGTTGTTGGCCAGATTGATCAGCACCTGACCCAGTCGCAAAGGGTCGCCTATCAGTTGGCGGGGGATGTTGAGCGGCACATGGAACAGGTACTCCAGTCCCTTGTCTTGCGCTCGCTGGGCTGTCACGGTCGCCACATTGGCCAGCACCTCGTCGAGTGAGAACTCGATCCGCTCCATGTCCAGCTTGCCAGCCTCGATCTTGGTGAAGTCCAGTACGTCGTTGATGATGGCCAACAAGGAATTGCCGGCCTTGTGGATCTTGCTGACATAGTCACGCTGCTTCGGCGTCAGCTCGGTCTTCAGCGCCAGATAGGCCATGCCGATGACGGCATTCATGGGTGTGCGTATCTCGTGGCTCATATTGGCCAGGAACTCGCTCTTGAGGCGGGAGGCGTTCTCGGCCACCTGGGTGGCCTCACGCAGCGCATCGTAGGCCTGCTTGCGCTCGATGGCACTGCTGATGTGGTTTGCAACAAAGGACAGCACGTCGGCATCGGCGGCGTCATAGAGGTGGTCGGCCTCATAGCTCTGGATGGTCAGCACCCCGCCCAGGCTGCCGCGTATCTGCATGGGCACGCCCAGCCAGCTGTAGAAGGTCAGGTCGCCTGTGGCCTCGGTGATCTCGCCGGCCTGGCTCAGTGCCTGCATGCGGTCACGGTCTATCAACTGCGGCGTGCCACTGCGCAATACATATTCGGTCAACCCGCGCCGCATTGGCACGTCGTATTCCTGCATGGTGTCGCCGTCGCGCTCGTCCACATAGTAGGGGAAGTTGAGCACGCCCTTGGCGGCGTCATACAGGCAGACATAGCAATTGCGGGCGTACAGCAACTCACCCAGCAGGTGGTGTACTGCCTGCAGGAAGTCATAGAACGAATCCCCCGCCGTGGCGCGTTCGGCTATCTGGTAGAACACCCGGTTGAGGGTTTCGCCCTTGCGCCGCTCATGGGCTTCGCGCGCCAGTTCGCGGGTGCGCTCGTCCACCAGCTGGTCCATCCACTGCTGGTGCATCACCCGCTCCAGCGCGACCGCCACATGGCTGGCCATCACGCCAAAGATTTCCTGGTCTTCCTTGCTGTAGCGATATCCCGGCAGATAGGTCTGGGTCACCAGCGCGCCGATGACGCGATCATTGCTGCCGCGCAGCGGCATGCCCATCCAGTGCTCTGCCACCTTGCCGTCGCCCCAGGGCTGCCCGGTGGCAGTACGGTTGCGGTCTTCCTCGGCGGTCATCAGCAAGGGCTGGCCCTGGCGGATCACCCAGGCGGTGGGGCCACTTTCGGCATCACCCAGCTTCTCCCAGGCTTCGGGCTCCGGCGCCGGCTCACACTGGTCCGAGAAGTAGGCATAGCGTATGCGTTCATTGTTCGGGTCGCACACCGCGATATAGCAGTTCTCCGCCATCATCAGGCTATTGAGCTGGCTATGCACCAGGGCGGCGAAACCAGCCAGGTCATGGCCGGCATTGGCCTGGCGGCTCACCGTGAGGATGGCCTGCTGGATGGCTTGCAGGCGTTGCAACTGGCGCTTGAGATCGTCGTCGGAGGGCGGCATATCGGGATAGTGCCTTGCGGGTCAGATATACAGTGTGGCGCAGGGGAGCGTGTAACGAAAGCCCGGGAAGGGCGTAAATATGCCGGCCAGCCGGCGAGGGTTCCGCATCAGCCGGCCAGGCGCAGGCCTGGCGCCAGATCGGCAGCATCCATGCGCAGTTCTATCAGCGCGGGCTTGCCGGTCTGCTGCCGATGGGCCAGCGCCTGAGACAGGGCTGGGCCGAACTGGGCTGTGGTTTCCACCACCAGGCCCAGGGCGCCGAAGCTCTCGGCATAGCGGGCAAAGTCTGGGTTGTGCAGCTGGGTGCCGTAGACCCGGCCCGGGAAGTGCTTCTCCTGGTGCATGCGTATGGTGCCGTACTGGCCATTGTTGAACAGCAATACGATGGGGGCACCGCCGTATTGCAATGCGGTGGCCAGCTCCTGCCCGTTCATCAGGAAATCGCCGTCGCCAGCGAATACCAGCACCGTGCGTTCGGGCGCCACAATGCTGGCCATCACGCCAGCGGGCAGGCCGTAGCCCATGGCGCCCGAGGTAGGCGCCAACTGGCAGCGCCCCCGCTCCTGGCTGCCATAGCGCCAGAAGCGATGGGCCCAGCTGGCAAAGTTACCGGCACCGTTGCAGACCAGGGTGTCGGCCGGGAGTTGCTGGCGGGCTTCCATCACCACCTGCCATAAGTCCAACCGGGCCTGCCTGCCTTGGTAGATGGGCGGTATGCCCTGCCAGGCTTCGTAGTCGGCCCGCGCCGCGGCTGCCCCGGCGGCGTAGCCCGCATGGCGGCAAGGTATCAGCCGCAGCGCGCCTGCCATCTCGGCCATGCCGGCATTGATCATCAGCGCGGCCTGGTAGACCCGCCCCAGTTCCTCCACCCCGGCATGCACATGCACCAGTTGCTGGCGTGGAATGGGGATATCAAACAGGCTGTAGCCTGAACTGGTCATTTCACCGAGGCGGGCGCCCAGGCACAGCACCAGATCGGCCTGTCGCAGGCGCTCGGCCAGCCTGGGGTTGATGCCTATGCCGACATCGCCGGTGTAGAGCGGGTGCTGATTGTCGAACAGATCCTGAAAACGAAAGGCACAGGCCACCGGCAACTGCCAGGCCTCGGCAAACAGGCGCAGGTCGGCACAGGCCTGGCGGCTCCAGCCCGAACCGCCAACGATGATGATGGGCTGCCGGGCGGCGTGCAGCAGGCTGGTGAGCTGAGAGAGTTGGGCCGCCGAAGGGCTGGCCTGCAGCGGCTGATGCGGGCGGGCATCGGCCACGGTGGCGCTGGCGGCCAGCATATCCTCGGGTAGGGCCAGCACCACGGGGCCGGGCCGGCCCGAGGTCGCCAGCTGGAAGGCATGGGCAACCATCTCGGGTACCCGTTCGGCCTGATCTATCTGGGCGACCCACTTGGCCATGCTGCCGAACATGCGGCGGTAGTCGATCTCCTGGAAGGCCTCACGCTCCACCACATCCTGCCCCACCTGGCCGACCAGCAGCACCAGCGGGGTGGAATCCTGCTGGGCTGTGTGTATGCCGATGGCTGCATTGGTGGCACCCGGCCCCCGTGTTACCAGGCAGACACCGGGCTTGCCGGTGAGCTTGGCGTAGGCATCTGCCATAAAGGCGGCCCCACCCTCATGCCGGGTGACGATAAACCGGAAGTCGGCATGGCGATAGAGGCCATCCAGTACCGACAGATAGCTTTCGCCGGGCACCCCGAAAGCCAGGCTGACGCCCTGGCTCACCAGGGCATCGGCAACCAGATGGCCACCCAGGCGGGCTGTGGCCTGGCTCACGGCGCAGCGGGGCAGGTAAGCAGGTTTTCCACCTGGGACAGGCGCGCGCGCTCCAGCGGTTCGGAGGCGGCGCGGGCGCCCAGCCGCTCGTCATTGGTGGGCCGGACGCTCAGCCGCACCAGGCTGCCTTCCTCATAAAAAGCCAGCGTGGTGTGGCCGGAGGGCGGCGATTCAATCCGGTAGTCTATGCCCAGGTTGAGGCAGCGTATCTCGACTGACTTGTCGTCATCGGTGTAGACCACCAGGTTGATGTCGGAATGCGGCCCAGCCAGGCCGGACAGGACCGAGCCGACCAGATAGGGCTTGAATTCGGTGAACAGCCGCATGGCTGAGAGGGCCTTCTTGCGTAGCTCGGTCACCACATCGGCATGGTTGGGGGTGAACAGGCTGCGGTATTCGCGCAGGGCGGCCTCGATCTCGTCGTTGCCGGGCAGGTTCTTGCCCTCAGGCAAGCCCAGCCGCTTGATGGCCTTGCGCTTTGCCAGGGCAAAGTCGTCGATGTGCTCTTCGGCCATCAGACGGGCTGCGAGGTGAATGATCTGTTCGCGCGCGCCGCGCGGTGATCTGTCGTGGTGGCCCATGTCGTCCTCGCTGGCTTGGATGTGGCGGGCTTGTTGCCCGCCGCACATTGGGAACCGCCAAAACCGGCCAGGTTCCCCGGCCGTGTTTCACTGCCCCCTATGCGTTATATGGAGACAGGCCCCGGTTCGCAAGTGCTGCTGCCGGAGTTGGCGTATCGTAGCGCAGCCTTGCCTTGACTACTTGCCTTGCTGCCTACCGGTTGGAATACCACAAAGATGTTGCCAGAAATACGACAAACCACCGCTGTCGCCGATCTGCACTGGCTGCTGACCTCGCCCTCGCTGTTGGCACCGGCCAGTCTGCCGGCCGATGCACTCGCTGGCGATGCTGCCTTGGGCGAGGCCTGGTGGCGGGCGCTGGACAGGACGGCACTGCTGCCAGGGCTGGCTGCCCTGCCAACGGTGGGTCAGGGTTATCGGCTGGGCCGCTACGCCGAAGACCTGATGCGGCTGGCCTTGACCCAACTACCCGGCCACGACCTGCTGGCCAGCCAGTTGGCCGTGCGGGAGGCCGGCCGCAGCCTGGGCGAATATGACTTTCTGCTACGCCCACCTACCGGGCGGGTATGGCATATCGAACTGGCGGTAAAGTTCTACCTGGCCCTGCCCGACCCACAAGGGCCGTTCCTGGTGGGGCCGGGCCTGCACGATGCACTCAGCCTCAAGCTGGCACGCCTGCTGCAACACCAGTTGCAACTACCACATACGCCGGCAGGACAGGCGGCGCTGGATGGCATGGGGCCGGTACAAGCCATGCCCTGGCTGCGCGGGCGCATGTTCTATAGGGAGCCTTCGTCGCCTGCCCCCGCCATGTTGGCTAACGATCATTTGCGTGGCTGGTGGCGCTGCTGGGGTGAGGCATGGCCGCAAACCCGGCCAGACAGCCTGTGGTGTTGCCTGCCCAAGCGGCTATGGCTGGCGCCGCAGCGGGCCGACGGCGAAGCGCCAGACTTGGGTGGTGTACAGGCCCAACTGGCACAACATTTTGCGGTCAGTGCCAGGCCAGTCATGGTGGCCGAGTATGCACCCCTGGCGGCAGGCGGGCAGGAGCTGGCACGCGGCATGGTGCTGCCTGCGGGCTGGCCCGAAGCCGATAGCTTGCGCCTGCTGCGCCGCAAGGTGGCGGAAACACCGGGCGCGGCAGCCCTGGGGTTTTAAGCAGTTGTCCATGGCGCTTGAGCGTGGGGCAATGATGGTGCGGGAGGCGGCTGGATGAACTATGCAGAGGAATGCAGCCTGGGCCACCACTGCTGTGGCAGGTCGATGCCCACTCACCGCCCGACCTGCCGCACGGTGTACCATGCGCCCCCCGCCATTAACGCTATAGTCCCTGGATGTTGTTATCAGGGACTGTGCCTGAGCCATGTCTGATACCGCGATTGCCTCCTCTCCTGCCATAGCCATCATAGGCGGCGGCCCTGCCGGCCTGATGGCTGCCGAGGTGCTGGCACAGGCCGGCTTGGCGGTGGATGTCTACGACGCCATGCCCTCGGTTGGCCGCAAGTTCCTGTTGGCTGGCGTGGGCGGCATGAACATTACCCACTCCGAACCTTTGGCACCTTTTCTCAGCCGCTATGGCGAGCGTGAGCACGAGGTGGGGCAGTTGCTGGCGGACTTTGGCCCTGATGCGCTGTGCGACTGGATACATGGCTTGGGCATTGCCACCTTTGTGGGCAGCTCCGGGCGGGTCTTCCCCACCGATATGAAGGCCGCTCCCCTGCTGCGTGCCTGGCTGCACCGGCTCAAGGGCATGGGGGTGCGCATCCATGTGCGGCACCGTTGGCTGGGATGGACGGCGGATGGCAGCCTGCGGCTGGCTACGGCCGATGGCGAAAAGCACTGCAAGGCCAGCGCCACCGTACTGGCCCTGGGCGGCGCCAGCTGGCCCAGGCTGGGGTCGGATGGTGCCTGGCAACCCTTGCTGGCAGCGCAGGGGGTGGGTATTGCCCCGCTCAGACCAGCCAACTGCGGCTTTGAGGTGGCCTGGAGCCAGCATTTCCGGGAAAAATTCGCCGGAGCCCCGCTGAAATCAGTGGTGTTGTCGTTTGCCGATGGCAGCGGCAAGGAATACCGCAAGCAAGGCGAGTTCGTGATCAGCGATGCCGGGGTGGAGGGCAGCCTGATCTACGCCCATGCTGCCGCCTTGCGTGAGCAGGTGGCTAGGCAGGGGCATGCCACCATCCATATCGACCTGGCGCCTGGGCGTGATCTGGCGCGGGTGCAGGCCGAAGTGGCCCATCCGCGGGGCTCGCGTTCGCTGTCCAGCCATCTGCAGAGCAAGCTGGGTATCACCGGCGTCAAGGCCGGCCTGCTGCGCGAGTGCCTGAGCAAGGAGGCGTACAACGACATGGCCTTGCTGGCGCAGGGTATCAAGGCCTTACCCATCACCCTGGGTGAGCCGCGCCCCTTGGCCGAGGCCATCAGCACGGCCGGTGGCGTGCGGTTCGAGGCCTTGGACCGTGGCTTGATGCTGCGCCAACTGCCCGGCGTATTCTGCGCGGGCGAGATGCTGGATTGGGAGGCCCCTACCGGCGGCTATCTGCTCAGCGCCTGCTTTGCCAGCGGCCGCAAGGCGGGGCAGGGCGTGCTCGATTGGTTGGGGCGAGCGGGCTGAGTAGCCCTGATGCTTGCGACGCGATGCAAGCACCTGTCCAGTGCCTTGCAGCCTACTGCTGTCGACCCCATCTAGGCCGTTGATTCCCTCTAACGCCGAGCCCACCATGCACCAACCCGTCGACCTCGCCAAGGCTTATCGCCTGCTCAACCATGGCCCTACCGTGCTGGTTTCCAGCGCGCACGGCGAGCGCCGCAATGTGATGGCGGCTGCCTGGAGCATGCCGCTGGATTTCTCGCCGCCCAAGATTTCCGTAGTCATAGACAAGCACACCCTGACCCGCGAGCTGGTCGAGGCGTCGGGCGAGTTCGTGCTCAATATCCCCGGCCGCAACCTGGCCCAGGCCACGGTGGCGGTGGGCAATCGTAGCGGCAGGGAGCTGGACAAGTTTGCCGAGTACCAGCTGGCGACCTTTGCCGGCAGCCAGGTTGCGGCACCGCTGCTGGCAGGCTGTGTGGGCTGGCTGGAATGCCGGGTGTTGGCCGAGCGGCATATCCAGCAGGCTTACGATCTATTCATTGCCGAAGTGGTCGCCGCCTGGGCCGACCCGCGCGACTTCAGCGAGGGGCACTGGCATTTCGCAGCGGGCCGAGAGCGCTCCATCCACTATGTGGCCGGCGGCACCTTCTTTGAAACCGGAGAGGCATTTCAGGTGCCCATGCCTTGAGGCCTCTGCCGGCAACGCCGCCTGCCTTGCAAGGCGGTTGCTGGTCACGCGAGGGCGGGGTGGGGGACTCAATCAGGGAAAGCCTGCTGTATCAGGCTGTTTATGATGCATAGCGCTGGATTTTTCCTGGCGCCCGCACAGCCCGACATCAACAATCAATGATTTAAGTCCATAACTAGGCGCTTAAGGCTGGGCCGACCGTATCTGCTTGACCACGCTGTCGGCCAGCGCATTCGGTACTGGGATGGTCAGGTGGTACTGGGCGATCTTCCACTGGCCCGCTTCCTTGCGCAGCACCCCAGTACCCCGGCAACGGCCCAGGCTGGCATTGTCCAGCAGCTCGTCAAAGAAAGCATGGCTGCCGTCCGGTGCCAGGCTGATATGCCGTTCGGCCTGGGTGTAGGTCCAGCCACGGCCCTTGTCGAAATGCGGTTTGGCGTAGGCCTTGAACTGCGCCACGGTCCAGCGCTCACTGGCATCGGTGCCGATAAATACGCCATCTGCGGTAAACAGCGCGAAATAAGGCTCGAACTGCGCCTTGGCGGCAGCGCCGTGGAAACGATCCAGTACGGCGCCGACTTCGACACGGTCATCGGCATGGGCCAGCGGGGCAATCAGCATAAGCAGGGTCAGTAGCGCACGGCGCAGCAGGGGCATGGCGGTTATCCGGGGTGGGGGTGCTTATACGCGCAGCAGCACCATCTTCAGCGGGTGCTTGCCATCATGGCTGGGGAAGTCGCTTTCCGGGGTGATCCATTCCACCTCGCGCACCGTGCGGCCCGCCTTGGTGGCGCTACGCTGCAGCAGGTCCAGCCAGGCGTCGGCATCCACCTGGGCCACATTGTTGCAGCAGATCAGGGTGCCGCCTTCAGCGGTGGCCAGCAGGGCAGGCTTGAAGACCGAGGAGTAGTCGTTGACCAGATCCACTACGCCGAACAGGCTCTTGGCATAGCGGGGCGGATCCAGGAACACCAAGTCGAACTGCTTGGCTTCCAGCTTGGGGAAGGGGGGCATGCGCTTGCCGCGCACCATGGTGGGCTGGCCCAGGCCCGACAACTGGCGCACGGCGGGGAAGACATCGCTCTGCACAAAACGGGGGCGTATGGGCAGGTTGTTGAGGCGGGCATTCTGCTTGCCCACGCGCAGGCTGGATTCAGCGAAGTCCACATTCACCACATGGCTGGCACCGGCCTTGGCGGCGGCGATACCTATGCCGCAGGTGTAGGCAAACAGATTCAGCACAGACTTGCCCTCGGCCTCCTGCATCACCCGGCGGCGGCCGGCGCGCATGTCCAGAAACAGCCAGGGGTCCTGACCGCCATGGCGGGCCTGTACATGGTAGCTCACGCCCAGTTCCTGGAACTCGCGTGGCAGCATGGCGGCTTCCAGTTCATCTTCGGGCAAGGGGTTGCCTATGCGCGAGTTGGCGCCGCTGCGGTCGTTGTAGACCATGGCGAGACCGGGGCTGGCATGCTCGTAGAAGTCTTCTATCTCGTCCAGTTGGGCTGGGCTCAGGCTGCTGTGGAAAGTCTGCACCAGCAGCAGGCTGCCATAGCGGTCTATGGTGAGGCCGGCTTCACCTTCCACGCTGCCATGGAACAGTCGGTAGGCATCGGTGGCTTCACCGTGCAGGCGGGCCAGCAGCTCGGTACGGGCATCAAAGGCGGCTTGCAGCAGCGGGGTCAGGGTGGTGCTGGACATGAATACTCCGGGTCAAGCGCCGGTACACCGCAGGGCGGGCCAGGCGCTTCAATTAGATCAATCGATCATTTTAACCTGTCCGGCGCGGCTAACCACTTAATAATGCGGTGGAATCTCATGCTGCGGGCTGCCCTTGCTGCCGTCGGGCGTGCGCATCTGGTCGTTCAGGCGGCGCAGTTCCTGTGCCAACCACTCCATTTGCTGCTGCTGGCGGGCGACCACGCGGTTCAGCTCATCCAGTAGATCGTCCTGCAACGCCAGGCGGATTTCCAGTTCGGTAATGCGATCTTCCATGACCTACTCGCTTTCAAAAGACGGGCGGAGCTTACCGATTTTTGCTTAGCCGCGTAGCATTCCGGTCTTGATAGGTGAAAAGCATCGTTATGACCGAGAAGTACGACATCCGCCCCGACCAGTCCGTTGAGTTGCTCAAGGCGCTGCATATCCTGACCCGCGACGGCAAGCTCAACCAGGATAGCCGGCGCAAGCTCAAACAGGTCTACCACCTGTTCAACTTCATCGAGCCCCTGCTGCAGGCGGCGCTGGCGGTCCACCCTGATATCCGGCTGGTGGATCACGGTGCCGGCAAGTCCTACCTGGGTTTTATCCTGTACGACCTGTTCTTCAAGGCACAGGCGCCCGACGGCCTGATCTACGGCATCGAGACCCGCGACGAGTTGGTCAGCCGATCGCGCGAGCTGGCCGACAAGGCGGGCTTCAAGGGCATGCGCTTTCTCAATCTGTCGGTGGCCGATTCGATCAGCTCCAGCGAGCTGCCTGAGCGCATAGACGTGGTAACGGCCCTGCATGCCTGCAATACCGCGACCGACGATGCCATCCGCTTTGCCCTGGCCAAGGGGGCGCAGAGCATCGTCCTGGTACCTTGCTGCCAGGCCGAGGTGGCGGCTGCGCTGCGCAAGCACAAGGGCAGCATGCTGGCCAATCCGCTGACCGAGATTTGGCGGCATCCCATCCACACCCGTGAATTCGGCAGCCAGCTCACCAATGTATTGCGCTGCCTGCAGCTGGAGGCCCATGGTTACCAGGTGACAGTGACCGAGCTGGTGGGCTGGGAGCACTCGATAAAGAATGAACTCATCATTGCCCAATACCAGAACCGGCCGCGCAAGCAAGCTGCCCAGCGGCTCAATGCGGTGCTGGCCGAAGTGGGGCTGCAGGATATGCAGGCGCGCTTCTTCGTACCGGCGCCTTAGTGGGGTGAGTTAGGTGCTTAGTATTTGCATACTACAAGCGCTGCGTATCCCGCCTGTCGCGGCTTTGGGCCCTTTATCGCAGCAGTGGGCGAGTGGTCGGTCTGCACAGTAGAATGGTGGGCTACTGACAAGCTCGGAAGCCGCCGCAATGAATGACGCACTGCGCGATACCCTCGCCATCAACCCGCTGCTGCAAGATTGGCATACGCCCTATGGCCTGCCCCCGTTCGACCAGGTCGATGCCGGACATTTCATTCCGGCGTTTGATCTGGCCATGCCGGCCCACCTGGCCGAACTGGATGCCATCGCCAGCCAGGCTGCGCCCGCCAGCTTCGACAATACGGTGGTGGCTTTCGACGCTGCAGGCCGTCTGCTCACCCGCATAGAGCTGCTGTTCGACAATCTTGCCTCCAGCGAGACCTCGCCGGCCTTGCAGGAGGTGGAACTGATCATGGCGCCGCGTATCGCGGCGCATAAGAACGCCATCTACATGCATGCCGCGTTGTTCAGCCGCATAGACGCGCTGTACGGCCAACGCGCCGAATTGGGCCTGGATAGCGAGCAACTGCGCCTGCTGGAGCGCATCCACCTGGATTTCGTCCGTGCCGGCGCCAAACTGCCGGAGGACAAGCGCCAGCGCTATGGCGAGGTGATGGAGGCGCTGGCCGGCCTGTGCACCCGCTTTACCCAGAATGTGCTGGCCGACGAAGCCGGTTTCTCGCTGCAGCTCAAGGATGCTGCTGATCTGGCAGGCCTGCCGGACTTCCTGCTGGCATCTGCCCAGGGCGCAGCCCGCCAGCTGGGCCTGCCCGAAGGCAGCCACGCCATCACCCTGTCGCCTTCACTGGCAGAACCCTTCCTGACGTTTTCCTCGCGCCGCGATCTGCGCGAGATAGTCTGGCGCGAACGGGTGGCCCGTGGCGCCCATGCTGGCGAACACGATAATCGCCCGCTGGCTGCCGAGATCATGGCGCTGCGCCAAGAGCAGGCTGCGCTGCATGGCTATGCCAGCTATGCCGACTATGAGCTGGTGGACCGCATGGCCGGCAAGCCGGCCGCCGTGCATGATCTGCTGAGCCGCGCCTGGGAGCCTGCCAAGCGCAAGGCCGAGCAGGATCGCCTGGCGTTGACCGAGATGGCCCGCTCGCTGGGCGAGCCGACCCCGATCGCAGCCTGGGATTGGCGCTATCTGGCAGAGAAGGTCAGGCAGCAGCGCTACGATCTGGACGATGCCGAGATCAAGCCCTACTTTGCGCTGGAGAACATGATTGCCGCCATGTTCGACTGTGCCGGCAAATTGTTCGGCGTACGTTTCGTGGAACAGCAGGGCATCCCGCTTTACCACGCCGATGCCCGCCTGTGGGAAGTGCGCGACCGCGCTGATCAGCTGATAGGCCTGTTCATCGGTGACAACTACGCCCGGCCCAGCAAGCGCAGTGGCGCCTGGATGAGCATCTTCCGCAGCCAGAGCGGTATCGCTGGCGGGACGCTGCCCATCGTCATCAACAACAACAACTTTGCCAAGGCCGACACCACGCTGCTGAGCGCGGACGACCTGCGCACCCTGTTCCATGAGTTCGGCCACGGCCTGCATGGCCTGCTGTCGCAGGTACGCTACGAGCATCTGGCCGGCACCCAGGTGCTGAGCGATTTTGTTGAGCTGCCCTCGCAGATATTCGAGAACTGGGCTGACGAGGAGTCCGTGCTCAAGCAGCATGCCCGGCACTACCAGACCGGCGAGGCCATTCCCGCCGCGCTGCTGCAGAAACTCAAGGCGGCACGCCAGTTCAACCAGGCTTGGGCCACCATCCAGTATGTGGCGCCAGCCTTGATAGACATGGCGCTGCATTCGCTGCCCAACGGCACCGAGGTGGACATCGCCGCCTTCGAGGCCGAGCAATGTGCAGCGCTGGGTGTGCCCGAGGACATCGGCCTGCGCCACTATCTGTCGCATTTCCAGCACTTGTTTGCCGGCCCCGGCTATGCCGCTGGCTACTATGTGTACATGTGGGCCGAGGTGCTGGATGCCGATGGCTACGACGCCTTTATCGAAGCCGGCGACCCCTTCCATGCCGAGACGGCAGAGCGGCTGTACCGCCATATCTACAGTGCCGGCAACAAGCAGGAGCCTGCCGCCGCCTACCGGGCCTTCCGTGGTCGCGACCCCAAGGTCGAGCCCATGCTGGCCAAGCGGGGCCTGATCTGATGATGCGACCGGCCGATTACGCCCAGGCGCAGCTCGATTGCTACAACCAGCTCGACCTGGAGGGCTTCCTGGCCCTCTATGCAGATGATGTGGTGGTGCATGAATTCCCCGCCACGCCGCTGCTGGAGGGCAAGGCTGCCCTGCGCGAGCGCTATGGCCGCATCCTGTTCCCGGGTTCCACCGTGCATGCCGTGGTGACCCAGCGCATGGTGGTGGGCAATCGCGTCATCGACCATGAGCAGATCACCGGTCACCCCATCATGGGTGATGCCTCACTGGTGGTGATCTACCAGGTGGGGGCGCAGGGTATAGAGCGGGTCTGGTTCATGCGCTGAGCACTTTGTGGGCGTAAGCTATCAAGGGGCTAAAGTCGGCACCAACGCCGACTGCGCTTGAAGCATGAACCAAGGGCCGGCGCAGACCGGCCCTTGGTTTGTCTGGCGCCGGCGCACTACACTGGGCGGATAGGTTGCCGCCGGGACACACCATGAACGCTGAATCACCCTTGCACAAGCTGCTGGCTGCCGTACCGCTGTTCCATGAGCTGACGCCTGACGAGCTGGCTACCTTTCTGGGCCATTGCCGGCAGGAGGAGGTGCCGGCCGGCTATGTGCTGATAGAACAGGGTGAGCGTGGCAGGCATCTCTATGCAGTAATGAGTGGCGGGCTCAAGGTCAGCCGCAAGGCAGGCGAGGCTGAGCCGGTGCAACTGGCGCTACTGCGGGCTGGCGATGTGTTTGGTGAGCTGGCCCTGGTGGATTTCGGCGAGCGCTCGGCTTCGGTGACCACGACCGAGCCCTGCCGCCTGCTGCGTTTTGACCGACTGGACGTGGTAAAGCTGCCACCCTTGCTGCTGGCCAAGCTTTACCGCAATGTGGGCACCCTGATGGCCGGCCGCCTGCGGGAGACCAATAGCCTGGTCAGCGTGCTGCTGGCTGATAAGGCACCTGCCGCGGTGGCGGTGGACGATGAGGCGCAGGGCAGCGGCTTTGCGCTGCCCCAGCAGCGCACCGTCATTCGTCGCTGAAACACCCGGTCGGCCACCGATAGGTCTACCGTGTCGGCATGGACATGCAGGCATGGGAGGTGTGGCATGAAAACCGTTTTCCTGGGCGGAATGGCCCTGCTGGTGCTGTGGCAGTCCGATACGCTGGCAGCCAGCGTGGATAACGGCCGCCATGTGTTTGAGGGCAACTGCGCCGTGTGCCATGGCACACCACCCGACAATCTGATACGGCCCAAGGTGATGATAGCGGCGGACAATCCCAACGCCATACGCAATGCCTTCAACATCCAGCCGCAGATGAGCTTTCTGAATGGCGCCTTCACCGACAGCGAATTGCGCGACGTTGCCAAGTATCTTGCCAAGCCCACCACCACGGATTCCGACCGGTTGTTCGACTGGGGGCAGGCGACCTATCCCGAGCTGCTGAGCGGTGTGCCGGTGGCTGGAACCGCACTGGGCTACTACTATCGGTATTATCCGATCACCAATGTCTATGTAGGCACGCAGAACCGTGACATTTTTTTCTATGACCCCAGCCAGCCCGGCGATCCACTCAATCTGGGCAGTATGGAGAGCTTCATGTTGCTGGCTGAGCCGGCGGGGTACTGAGTACGGGCTCGCGGGCCTGGCCTGCTTGCTGCTGACCCTGGCCTGGGTGCCAGCCCGCGCCGCCGACACGGGTGTGCCCGCACCCATGCTCAGGCTGCTGGATGTCCAGGGACGCCAGCACGATCTGGCGGACTTGCGTGGCAAGGTGGTCTACCTGGATTTCTGGGCTTCCTGGTGCGGGCCCTGCCGTCAGTCCTTTCCCTGGATGAATCAATTGCAGCAACGGCACGCCAAGGACGGCCTGGTGGTGCTGGCCGTCAATCTTGATGCAGAGGCCAAGGATGCCGCGGCTTTTCTGGCTCGCTATCCGGCCAGCTTCAGCGTGCTGTACGACGCCACCGGCGCCAGTGCCAAGACGTGGGGCGTCAAGGCCATGCCCAGCAGTTATCTGATCGATAGGCAGGGGGCCATTCGTAGCCGCCATATTGGTTTCCGCCCCAGTAGTGCCGTCGAGCTCGACGCCCAAATCGCAGCCCTGCTGCAAACCCCCTGAGGACCTTGCATGCGTATCTGCCTGCTATTGAGCATGACCCTGCTGGCCGGCTGCGCCACTGTGCAGCCCTGGGAGAAAGGCCACCTGGCCAAGCCCATCATGGCGTTTGACCCCGATCCACTGACGGCACGCCAGCACAAGCAGATCTACACCAGCAAGGAAGCCGCCAGCGGCGGCCAGGGTGTGGGCACGGGGGGCTGTGGATGCAACTGACATCTAGCCCGCAGACCGATGATGCCAACAGCCATCCGTTGGGCCTGTTGGCGGCTGCCGCCCTGGCCCTGATGCCGGCCACGGCGCAGGCGGTGACGCCACCTGATGGTACCAGCGTGACGGTGAGCTACCTTAGCTATCAGGATTACGATGCCCAGCGTGATCGCATGCAGGTGCATGCCCCGCAACTACACCTGCGGACTGCGCTGGGCGAGCGTTTTGGCCTGGAGATGGCGGCCACGGTGGAGACCATGTCGGGTGCTTCACCGGAGTTCCACAATGCACTCAGCGGCGCATCCGGCAAGGGTATAGCCGACAGCCGGCGCGCTGCCGATGCCAAGCTCAGCCACTATTTCGACAGGGTGGTGCTGGGCCTGGGGCTGGCCTATTCAGACGAGGACGACTACCGCTCACGTGGGGCTGGCTTGGATGTGCAGTGGTTGAGCGAGGACCAGAACACCACCCTGGTGGCAGGGCTGGGCAGCAGCAGCGACCATATCAGTGCCACCGACCGGCCGCTGATACAGCAGCAGCGTCATGGCAAGGAGGCCATGCTGGGGCTGACACAGGTGCTGTCGCCGGTGGCCATCGTGCAAAGCAATCTCACCTATAGCCGTGGCCATGGTTACTTTTCGGACTCCTACAAGGCGCTGGACCGACGGCCCGACAGCCGCCACCAGCTGGCCTGGCTGACCCGTTATCGGCACTACCTGCCTGCCCTGCAGGCCGCCTTGCATCTGGACTACCGCTACTATCGCGACAGTTGGGGTGTCCGGGCGCATAGCCTGGAGACTAGCTGGTACCAGCCCGTAGGCGAGCGCTGGCTGTTGCAGCCCAGTCTGCGTTACCACAGCCAGGGCGCTGCCTGCTTCTACAGCGATCGTTTTCCGCCTGCCCGCTTCAATACGCTGTATTCGGCCGATAGCCGGCTGGGCGCGCTGGGCGCCGTCACGGTGGGCCTCAAGGCCAGTTGGCGTTACAGCGCGCAGACCACCGTAGCACTGCTGGCCGAGCACTACCAGCAGCGTGCCAACTGGCATGCAGGCGGGCAGGGCAGCACCGCAATGATGCCGTTCAAGGCCAATTGGCTATCGCTGGGGTTGGGCCATCGCTTTGAGTGAAGCTGACGCCTGCCACCGCTTCGTGTTCCGGGCCATGGCCTGTGACAACGAGTTGCAGTTGGTGGGCGATGCTACCGCCGCTGCCCACATAGCCGAGCAGGCCATGGCCGAGGTCCGCCGCATCGAGGCCAAGTATTCGCGTTACCGCGCCGACAGCGTGGTGGCGCGCATCAATGGCGGTGCTGGTGGCGAGCCGGTGACCATAGACCTGGAGACCGAACGCCTGCTGGACTATGCCCATGCAGCCTGGCTGCAAAGCGGCGGGCGATTCGATATCACCTCGGGCGTGCTCAGGCAGGTGTGGGATTTTCGCAGCACCAAGCTACCCGACGACGCGCAACTGGCCCAGGCATTGCAGCGCATAGGCTGGGACAGGGTGGAGCGCGGCCCCGGCTGGGTGCGCCTGCCCGAGGCCGGCATGGAGCTGGATTTTGGTGGCTTTGGCAAGGAGTATGCTGTCGATAGCGCCGCCGACCTTTGCCTGGCGGCGGGCTGGCGCCAGGGGCTGGTCAACCTGGGCGGCGATCTGCGGGTGTTGGGGCCGCAAGCCGGTGGCAGGCCTTGGCGCATAGGCCTGCGACACCCGCGTGCGCCTGAGCAGGTCTTGGCAACCGTGCTGTTAAGCGAGGGCGGTCTGGCCAGCAGCGGCGACTATGAGCGCTATATGGATGTGGCAGGGCGGCGCTATTGTCATATTCTGGACCCACATTCCGGCTATCCTTCGCAGGGCTGGCAGGCGGTCAGTGTGACGGCCGCACGGTGCCTGCTGGCGGGTACGGTCAGCACGGTAGCCATGCTGCACGATGCCGCAGGCGGCCTGGATTGGTTGCGGCGCTGCGGCCAGCCCTATCTGGCCGTGGCGGCCGATGGCAGCGTGCATGATGGTTTTCCGGTGCGGCAGAATGAACACGAAGTACCCTGTATGCCGCAGCCAGCCTCGCAAAGCTGAGACGGCCACCTTGTTTGGGTACTACACTATCGCTACAGCGCCTCTATTGGGGACATCCATCACCTGCTGCTGCGCCGTGCGCTACCGCGATATTGCGGGCCGGCGAGCACTGCACCAAATCTTAAGGAGTACTCTCCCATGCGCCTGAACCGCACCCTGCTGCTAGGTTGCCTGTCTGGTTTGTTGATGACGTCCACGGTATTGGCCGATGTGCTTGACCGGGTCAAGAGCAAGGGCGTGCTGACGGTAGGCGTGGTCATCGACCCGCCATTTGGCATCAAGAACAAGAATGGCACGCTCTCTGGCTACGATGTGGATTTCGCCATTGCCATTGCCAAGAAGCTGGGCGTCAAGCCGGTGATCCTGGAGCTGGACACCGATGAGCGTGTCAACGCACTCAATAGCAACAAGATCGACATTCTGACTGCCTATACCAAGACGGCCGAGCGGGAAAAGCAGGTCAATTTCAGCTACGGCTATTTTGTGACCGGCCAGAAGTTCGTGGCCAAGCTGCGCAAGATACAGACGCTGGACGACGTCAAATCCCTGTCGGTGGGCGCCATCCGCGACACCACCTCGGAGAAGCTGGCCAAGAAGGAACTGGCCGGCACCACCATCATCAGCTTCACCGATGTGGACGAAGCCTTTCGCTTCCTGCAGCAAGGCAAGATCGATGCCATTACCTATGACGAGCCCATCCTGGCCGCCAAGCTGTTCGCCATGCCAGGCAAGCAGCAGTATGAGATCAGCCCGGTATCACTCTCCACCAAGGCCTATGGCCTGGCCGTGGCTAAGGGCGAGAAGCGGCTGGTTGGGGTGATCAACGATACCCTGTCCGAGCTGGAAGACAGCGGCGAAGCGGCCCGTATTTTCGAGCGCTGGTTCGGCCCGACCTCCAGCGCGCCGCTGCAGCGCATATTCAAGATACAGAGCTGATCACGGGTGCTTGAGCAGTGATAGGCCCTTGCTGGGCCTATCAGGCAATCTGCTTCAATTTCTCGCCCTCCACCAGCACGGTATTCGTGCCGTCGCTCAGCCACAGCTGGCCATCCTGCAGGGTGGCCTGCAACTGCATGCCACGCTGATTCATGGCGGCCAACTGCGCCAGGGTTTCCGGGCTGATGCTGATCACGCTGAGATTATCCAGCCGGCCCAGCTTGCTCTCCATGCCCTTCCACCAGATATCGGCAGCGCGGCCCCCGTAGCTGTAGACCCATACCTGATCGGCACGGCCGCAGGACTGGCGCAGCCTGCGCTCGTCCGGCTCACCCAGGTCTATCCACAGTTCGATCTCGTCGGCATAGCTTTTCTGCCACAGCGCGGGTTCGTCATTGTCGCTGGCGATATCGCGGGTAAAGGCCAGCCGTTCGCTCGCGTGCAGCACAAACACAGCAAGGCGTAGCATCAGCCGCTCCAGTGTTTCGGAGGGATGCTGGGCCAGGGTCAGGCTGTGGTTGGCGTAGTAGCCGCGATCCATGTCGCTGATGGAGATGTCGGCTTTATGTATGGTGGCCTTGAGTGCCATGGCAGGTATGCAGTCGATTTGAGAAAGGCGCGAGTTTAGCCCTTGTGGGCGCCGGTGTCGCAAAGCCGGCACAGATATTTTGTGCAGCCGGTTCGGTTGCCAAGCCGCCTGGGCGGACCTGGATGCATAAGGCAGGTTGCTGCCGCATCGACGGCATGGTTGCAGTGCCTGTCTGCCTCGCGGTTACCGGGTTGCTATGGAAGAAGCTAATTCAATCAGATGCTTATGTTGTGTATGCCTATGGAATAATGATATTGGCATGGTACTATTCGGTTTTCGGCCGCAGCCTGCTGCCAGCCACATTCATACGGCAGATCCTGTAAAGCAGGAGGCTGTACATAGAAGGATGACATCATGTTGAAAACAGGAAACAAGCGTCGCGCCATGGTGATGGCCGGCTGGATGCTGCTGTCGCTGGCGGTGGAAGCAGCACCTGCTGTGCCAGCGCCGACGCCCGAGGCCGGCGTGGTGGTCATGCCCCTGACCCAGGCGCCGCTCCGCGCTGAGGCGGTCTACCTGCCCGGCACCAAGCTGGCCGCCACGCTACCCGCTCCGGCGCCCAAGCTGGGTACTTGGTCCTACGAGGTGGAAGAGCTGGCACGTAGCCAAGGCTGCAAGGGCAGCGGCGCCTGGCTGACGGGCGGCGATAGCAGTGAACAGTACTACCGTATCCAGTGCGAGACGGGCGCCGTGCTACAGGCTACCTGTACCGCTTCTGGTCAGTGTCTGGTGGATTGAGCGTCGGGCTTGCTGCCGCTCTAGTACAACATGCTGTACGCCTGCCGTGAGCACCTGGGACTAGATGCCGGGCGTAGCCCTAGCAGCAGGTGTAGTTGGAGATACATAACCCCTAAGGCATGACAGCAGCCGCACCATTGCTATATGCTAATGGCATGTAAGTGCTTGATATATAATGCGTCCCTTTGATTGGCCGGGCTTGTCCGGCCACGTCTTGATTGTCAGAGCATGAGTATGCAAAGGGGAGTATGTTGAAGCATTTAGCAGTTTGTTTAGGTGCAATTGCCTTGTTGGCCTTAGGCGGGTGTGCTTCGGTGCAGCCGCAGATCGCCTTGAAGCCTGAGTTCAAGACGCAGAAACAAGAGACGGTTGCCATCGTGGTGGGTAAGTTGCCCAAGCCCATGAGCATGAAGGTGGGGGCGCAGGGACTGCTGGATGTGGCCATCAACAACGCCATGGCCAGTGGCCTGGATAAGCACTTGGCAGGTCTGGACATTTCCCGCTTCAATCGCGTTGGCCAGCAATTCAATAGCCACCTTACCGAACAGGGCTTCGCCCAGGTTCAGTTGATAGAAGACTTCGATTTTGCCTCACTGCCCGAGTTCAAGGACAAGGGCAGGGGCACCGGGTTTGCTGGGCGGGATTTCCGTGGGCTGGCGCAGCGCTACCAGGCGAGCAAGATTATTACCCTGAACGTGGCGGCAGCGGGCACCCTGCGGGCCTACTATGGCTTTATTCCGCTGGAGGAACCGCGTGCCAGGTTCATGATAGAGGCGCAGCTGGTTAATCTGAAGGACAACTCTCTGGAGTGGTACAGCACGGTGGATCAGGTTGCGCCGGTTGTCGGCCCTTGGGATCAACCGGAAGCTTACCCTAACCTGACCAAGGCCTTCTATGGCGCCTTGGGTGGTGCTGCGCGTGTAGTGGAAAGAGAGTTCACCGGCCAAGCAACCCTGGCGCTGGAGCAAATGGACAATGAGGTTGCCGTGACAGCCTTGCAAACCGTCGCCCCTGTAACCCCGGTGGCGACGCTTGCCGCCGTACCCGCGGCGGTGGCCAAGGCTGAAGTGAAGACAGCAACCGTACCGGCGGCTGCACCGCAAGTGCAGCTGAAGCCCGTCGTGGTCGAGCAAGTGGTGTCAGCGCCGGTGCAGGTGGTTGCCGCCAGCCAGACCTTGGGCAAATGGTCATACGAGGTTGAGCAGATTGCCAAGGAGGCTGGCTGTATGGGCGATGGCGCCTGGCTGGTCGGCAAGGATGGCTTGGACGAGCACTATCGCGTAGTGTGCAAGGCTGGCCCCGCCTTCAATGCGACCTGCACGGTCAATGGTCAGTGCCTGGCGCGCTGAGGCCGGACGCTGTTGCCTGAACAGCCGGCTCGGCTGGGAGGCATGATGGCAAACGGGCTCATGTTTTCATGAGCCCGTTTTGTTTTGGCGCAGGTCAGATCATCGGCCTCGCGGCTTACTGGGCGCCTTGCCCTTGCCGCCACGCAGGTTGGGTTGCCGTGGCGGCGCAATACGGCCCACCGTGCCAGGACCACCACCACCACGGGCATTGCCGCGAGGCGCCTGCAACTGGCGCTCCTCGGCCGTGGGGTGGGGCACCAGATGCTGGCTGCCATTGCCTATCAGATCGGCCCGTCCCATATTGCTCAGGGCCTCGCGCAGAATGGGCCAGTGCTTGGGATCGTGGTAGCGCAAAAAGGCCTTGTGCAACTTACGGCGGTAGGCATCGCGAACAATATCGACCTTTTCCGAGCTGCGGCTCAATTTCTTCAGCGGGTTGCGGCGGGTATGCCACATGGTGGTGGCCAGGGCCATAGGCGTGGGGGTAAAGGCCTGCACCTGGTCTGGGCGGAAGTTGTTTTTCTTCAACCATAGCGCCAGGTTCAGCATGTCCTCATCGCTGGTGCCCGGGTGGGCGGCGATAAAGTAGGGGATCAGGTACTGCTCCTTGCCGGCCTGCTTGCTGAAGCGATCAAACAGCTCGCGGAAGCGCTCGAAGGCATCCACCCCCGGCTTCATCATCTTGCTCAGCGCACCTTCCTCGGTATGCTCGGGCGCGATCTTGAGATAGCCGCTGACATGGTGGGTGACCAGCTCCTTGATGTACTCGGGCGAGCGCACGGCAATGTCGTAGCGCAGGCCGGACCCGATGGTGATCTTCTTTACCCCCGGTATCGCGCGTGCCTTGCGATAGAGCTGTATCAGCGGTGCGTGATCGGTATTGAGGTTCTCGCAGATGCCTGGGTAGACGCAGCTGAGGCGGCGGCAGGCCGATTCTATCTTGGTGTCCTTGCAGGCCAGCCGGTACATATTGGCGGTGGGGCCGCCTATATCGGTGATATGGCCCTTGAAGCCACGGGTCTTGTCGCGGATTTCCTCGATCTCGGCCAGGATGGATTCTTCAGAGCGACTCTGGATGATGCGGCCTTCATGCTCGGTAATCGAGCAGAAGGTACAGCCACCAAAGCAGCCGCGCATGATGTTGACTGAGAACCGTATCATCTCCCACGCCGGGATATGGGCGTTGCCATAGGCCGGATGTGGGTTGCGGGCATAGTAGAGGCCGTAGACGTGATCCATCTCCGGGGTGGTGAGGGGGATGGGGGGCGGATTGATCCAGACCTCACGTTCACCATGCTGCTGCACCAGCGCGCGGGCGTTGCCGGGGTTGGATTCCAGGTGCAGCACCCGGCTGGCGTGGGCGTAGAGTACCGGGTCGTGGGCCACAGCCTCGTAGGCGGGGATGCGCACGACAGTCTTGAGGCGGGCCTCCAGCTTGGCGCGTACCCGCTCGGATTTGCTGACTATGCGTATGGCCTGGGTGCCCTCGGGCAGCACTTCGCCGGCAATCTGCTTGGGCTGTTCGGGCTCCATGGCATAGGGGTCGATGTGAGCGTCCACTCGGCCTGGGGTATCTACCGTGCTGGAATCTTCCTCGCGCCAGCTGGCGTCGGGTTTCCAGCCCAGCGGCGCCATGAAGGCAGTGCCGCGTATATCACGCATGTCGCGCAGCTTCTCGCCTCGGCCTGCGCGTTGGGCGATCTCGACCAGGGCCCGTTCGGCGTTGCCGTAGAGCAGGATGTCGGCCTTGGCGTAGACCAGGGCGGACTGACGTACCTTGTCGCTCCAGTAGTCATACTGGGCAATGCGGCGCAGGCTGGCCTCGATGCCGCCTATCATGATCTGCACGCCGGGGTAGGCCTCGCGGCAGCGCTGCGAATAGATGGTGACGGCGCGATCCGGGCGTTTGTCCGGTGCGCCGTGCGGCGTGTAGGCGTCGTCCGAGCGCGGTTTCTTGTCGGCCGTGTAGCGGTTGATCATCGAATCCATATTGCCGGCAGTGACACCAAAGAACAGCCTGGGCTTGCCCAGCGCCGTGAAGGCCTCGGCCGAATGCCAGTCCGGCTGGGCGATCACCCCTACCCGGAAGCCCTGTTGCTCCAGCAGCCGCCCTATCAGCGCCATGCCGAAACTGGGGTGGTCGATATAGCAATCGCCTGATATCAGAATGATGTCGCATTCGTCCCAGCCCAGTTCATCCATCTCGGCCCGGCTCATGGGCAGGAAGGGCGCAATGCGGCCTTGCGTGCCCCAGTAGCTGGGGTATTGATGGAGCGGGGTGGGTGTTGCGGTAACAGTCATGGCTGAGTGGGGCAAGGTCAATCGGGTATTGTCTCAGATTTGCCTTGTTATCTGAAAATCTTTTTGATATTCATCGACATACATAAGGTCTGCCGGTGGCGTGCAACGAAAATCTGAGGCGCTTCGCTGATTCCGATGCACCGCCCCTCACGCCGCTCGCTTTCGGTATCTCCCTTGGCGTTTGTTGAGCTGTACCCATTCTCTCTGCCTATGGGTATCCTGACGGGCCATGACGACCCTACATCTTTCCCTCGCCGCCGCCCGCAACCTGCATCTGGCAGCACAGGGCCTGCTCACGCCCAGTCGGCGCAAGGCCAGCAAGGCGGATGTGCTGGCGGCCATACAGCGCATGGCCTTGCTGCAGATCGATACCATCCATGTGGTGGCACGCAGCCCCTATCTGGTGCTGTTCAGCCGGCTGGGGCAGTACGATCCGGCCTGGCTGGAACAACTGCTGGCCGAAGGCCGGCTGTACGAATACTGGGCGCATGAGGCCTGCTTCGTGCCGACCGAGGATTACGGCCTGCTGCGCCACCGCATGCTGGATCCGGCCGGCATGGGCTGGAAATTCTCGGTCCGCTGGATGGAGACCCACAAGGCCGAGATCGAAGCCCTGTTGGCGCATATTGCGGCGCAAGGGCCAGTGCGCTCGGCCGATTTCGAACGCAAGGTGAGCGGCAAGGGTACGGGCTGGTGGGATTGGAAGCCGGAAAAGCGCCACCTCGAGGTGTTGTTCACTGCGGGCCGCTTGATGGTGGCAGAGCGGCACAATTTTCAGCGGGTCTACGATCTGGCCGAACGGGTGCTGCCCGATTGGGACGATGCCCGCGACCTGCCCACGCCGGAGGTGGCGCAGGCGCGTATGGTCAGCCGCAGCTGCCAGGCATTGGGCGTGGTCAAGGCGGGTTGGGTGGCCGACTACTACCGATTGAAGCGCGGCAAATACGAGCAGGCACTGCATGGCCTGGCCGACGCAGGGGAGCTGATTCCGGTGCGGTTGGAGGACAGCCGGCAGGATGCCTATGTGCACCATAGCCTTGCCCCCCTGCTTGACGATGCCGTTGCCGGGCGCTTGCAATCCACGGTCACCACACTGCTGTCGCCGTTCGATCCGGTGGTATGGGATCGCAAGCGGGCGGCGGAGCTGTTCGACTTCGATTACCGCATCGAGTGCTATACCCCAGCGGCCAAGCGCAAGTATGGCTATTTTGTGTTGCCCCTGCTTAGCCGGGGGCGGCTGGTGGGCAGGGTGGATGCCAAGGCCCATCGCAAGGAGGGCGTGTTCGAGGTCAAGGCTTTGTTCATCGAGCCTGGTGTGCGTATCAGCCAGCGCCTGCTGGGCGATATCGGTACGGCTTTGCAACGGTGCGCCGCCTGGCACGGTACGCCCCGAGTACAGGTGCAGGAGGCACCCATGGGCTTGGCCGAAGCCTTGAGTACCCCCATCATCACGGCCTGACCCGCTTTTGCCCTGCCTAACATCGAGTACACCACCATGAAACGCATCTACACAGGCCTATCGGCCGCACTGCTGTCGCTGGTCACCCAGGCCGGTACACTGGAGCTGGGCATCGGTGCCAGCGCCCTCAGCCTGCCGGATTACCGTGGCAGCGACGAGCAGCGCGCCTATCTGCTGCCGGTGCCCTATATCAGCTACCGCAGTGAACACCTGGAGGTGTCACGCACCGGCTTGCGCGGCAAGCTGGCGCTGAGTGAGCGGGCCGAGCTCGATCTCAGCTTTGGCGCTACGCCACCGGTGCGTGCAGACCGCAACCAGGCGCGGCTGGGCATGCCGGAGCTGGACCCTATGCTGGAGGTCGGCCCATCGCTGCGCTATCGCCTGAGCAATTCGGATGCGGCGGTCCGTACCGAACTGGTACTGCCGGTAAGGGCGGTTATAGGCTTTGACGACTGGCGTACCCGCCATCGCGGCAATCTGTTCAACCCCCGCCTGGCGGCCGACTGGAAGGTGGGGCAGGGTGATGCAGCCTGGAAGCTGGGCGGCTCGCTCGGCGTGCTGGTGGGTGACCGCGATCTGCACCAGTATGTTTACGGGGTTGCACCGCAGTATGTCCACCCGGGCCGGGCCGCCTATGAGGCGCGCGGTGGTTACGGTGGTACGCAGCTGACCTTCAGTGCCAGCCGTGACCTGGGTGACTACTGGCTGGGTGCCTTTCTACGCACCGATCACCTGGCGGGCGCGCGATTTGCCGATAGCCCGCTGGTGCGCCGGGATAACAATGTCAGCGCGGGCATCACCCTGGTCTGGCGTTTCTATCGCCGCGACTGAGCCTATGTCGACTGCTGCGCTGCACATTTGCAAGTGGCCGGTGGCCGGTTAGGATGCGGGATTCCCACCCGCACGAGCAGCATATGGCCAAGGACGAAAGCAAGCAGGCCGCATTGGCCCAGGCGCAGCAGTGGCTGCAGCAGCACCAGGTGAAATACCTGCTGGCGCAGTTCGTGGATATCCACGGTGCGGCCAAGACCAAGGTGGTGCCCGCCCGCCATCTGGACATGATCACCCATACGGGGGCCGGGTTTTCGGGCTATGCCATATGGGGAACCGGCATCGCCCGCAACGGCGGTGACTACTATGCCCGGGCCGATCTCGATACCCTGGCGCTGGTGCCCTGGCAGCCTGGTTATGCCCGGGTGGTAGGCGACGGCCATGTGCACGGCCAGCCGCATCCGCTGTGTTCGCGGGTGCTGCTCAAACAGCAACTGGCCAGGTTGGCGGTGCGTGGCTGGACCCTCAACACCGGGCTGGAGCCGGAGTTCATCCTGCTGCGCCGAACTGCCGATGGCGACTACCGGCCGGCTGACGAGCTCGATGTGCTGGACAAGGCCAGCTACGACTACAAGGGCCTGTCGCGCGAGGCCAACCGGGTGTTCCTCGAGCAGGTGACCGAGGCCATGGCTGCCGTCGGCGCTGACGTCTACCAGATAGACCACGAGGACGCGCCGGGACAGTACGAGATCAACTACGTCTATTCGGACGCGCTGACCAGCGCCGATCGCTATATCTACTTCAAGATGGCAGCCAGCCATGTGGCCGAGCAGTTGGGCATGCTGTGCAGCTTCATGCCCAAACCGTTTGCCGACAGGGCCGGCTCAGGCCTGCATTTCCATCTCTCGATTGCTGATGCGACGGGCCGCAACCTGTTCGAGGATGCGAGTGATCCTCAGGGCTATGGTCTCAGCTCCCTGGGTTATCACTTCCTGGCCGGCATACTGCAGCATGCCCCGGCGCTCACCGCTATTTGTGCGCCCACGGTCAACAGCTACAAGCGGCTGGTGGTCGGCAACTCGCTGTCAGGCGCCACCTGGGCGCCAGCCTATGTGGCCTATGGCGACAACCGCACCGTGCTGGCGCGCTGTCCTGGGGGGCGCATAGAGTGGCGTCTGGCTGATGCCGGCGCCAATCCCTATTTGGTGACAGCCGCACTGATTGCCGCCGGGCTGGACGGCATCAGCCGGCAGCTGCAGCCGGGCCGCAAGGTGGATGACGATCTGTATGAGTACGATGAAGGCCAGCTTGAACGTGCCGGTATACGCCCTGTGCCGCAGAATCTGGGCGAGGCCGTCGCTGCCCTGGAGGCGGACCAGGTCATGCTGGAGGCGCTGGGGGCCGATTTTGTCGCCGAGTTCGCCAGGATCAAGCGCATGGAGTGGGTGGAGTATTCCCGCCACGTATCGGACTGGGAGCGCAAGCGCTATGCCGATTTCTTTTGAGGTAAGGCACTATGCGGTATAGCAAATACGCCCGACGGGCTGGCCAGCAAGCGAGGACTGTGGCATGGCTGCTGGCCACCAGCCTGGCTGTCCAGGCCGCCTGCCCCGATTACGATGCCCTGCAGTCTGCGCCAGCGGCGCCGCAGCCCGCCAAGCAGAGTTTCCGCCATGTGCGCAGCAGCGTGCTGGCCAGCGTGTATCGCCCCTGGCATATGGTGCACGACAGCCTGGTGGCGCAGGGCCAAGCGGCTACGGTGGTGGCCAAGTTTGACTACGACGCTGCGCTCCACAAGGATCTGGAAGACGAGCGCGTGCATGTCTACCTCTACGGCAGCGGCATGGCCAGCTGGGCGTATCTGGGCGACTGGCTGACGGACGACGATGGCAAGGTCTCGATCAACCTGGGTGTACGCCCGGTAGGAGAATACCGCTTACGCATGGTGGTGGAGGGCGACGGCTCGGTGGCGGAGGGCAATCTCAGCGTGGTGGAGCCGGGGCGGGAGGCGGTGCTGTTCGATGTGGATGGCACCTTGACGCTGAGCGACTTCGAGG
This sequence comes from Chitinimonas sp. JJ19, assembly GCF_036961565.1. Classification (NCBI taxonomy): domain Bacteria; kingdom Pseudomonadati; phylum Pseudomonadota; class Betaproteobacteria; order Neisseriales; family Chitinibacteraceae; genus Chitinimonas; species Chitinimonas sp. JJ19. The sequence continues at coordinate 64,152 of NZ_JBAMDD010000005.1, read as the reverse complement.
CCTATGCCGATTACGCCGGGCTGGCCATGGCCGAGGCCTATGCCCAGTCACCCCAGACCGTGCAGGCCTACCAGCAGAAGGGCTACCAGATCATCTATCTGACAGCGCGCCCCTACTGGGTGACGCCCAAGGCCCGTAGCTGGTTTGCCAGCCACGGCCTGCTCGACGGGCACTACCGCAGCAATGTCTACAGTAGTGGCCCCATACCGCCCAATACCGAGCAGCATAAGGCCGACTATGTGCGTTACCTGCGCGAGACGGTGGGGCTGAACATCGTGCGGGCCTACGGCAATGCCCTGACCGATATTGCCGCCTATGCCAGCGCCGGGCTGCCCAAGGCAGAAACCTGGATCATAGGCCCGCACGCCGGCAAGGAGCAGACCCGCGTGGTAGGCAAGGACTACCGGGCGCACTATCGCACGGTGGTGGCGGCGACACCGCTGGCAGCTTGCAAGCGGTGAAGCGCGACCTTATTTTTACCGTGCGCGACTAAGCCTGGCCGGCTTTTGTCGCCGCCCAGGCCCGTGCCGTGTGCAGTTTCTTGTAGCTGTCGAGCAGGCGCTGGTGTCGGTCCAAGCCCTCCAGTTGCATGCTCGTCGGCGTCAGGCCGTAGAAGCGTACGCTGCCGTCCACTGAGCCCAGCGCTGCGTCCATGCGCGCGGCGCCAAACATGCGGCGGAAATTTACCACGTAGTCGTCCAGCTCCAGCTCATCGTCCAGCAGCACCTCCAGCACAACATTGAGTGCCTGGTAGAACAAACCGCGCTCGACCGTGTTGTCGTTGTATTGCAGGAAGGCGCTCACCAGTTCCTGCGCCTCCTCAAACTGTTGCAAGGCAAGGTGTATCAGCAGCTTCAGCTCCAGCACGGTCAACTGGCCCCAGGCCGTATTCTCGTCGAACTCGATGCCGATCAAGGTGGCGATATCGCCGTATTCATCCAGCTCGTTATTTTCCAGGCGCTCCAGCAGGGCGGCCAGGCTGGCATCATCCAGCTTGTGCAGGTTCAGCACATCGTTGCGGAACAGTAGCGCCTTGTTGGTGTTGTCCCAGACCAGGTCCTCTATCGGAAAAACTTCCGAATAGCCCGGCACCAGGATGCGGCAGGCTGTCGCACCCAGATGCTCGTACACCGCCATATACACTTCCTGGCCCAGGTCTTCGAGTATGCCGAACAGGGTTGCGGCTTCCTCGGTATTGGAATTGTCACCCTGGCCGGAAAAATCCCACTCCACAAAGGCGTAATCGGCCTTGGCACTGAAAAAGCGCCATGACACCACGCCACTGGAATCAATGAAGTGTTCCACAAAGTTGTTCGGCTCAGTTACCGCCTGGCTTTCGAAGGTGGGCTGGGGCAGGTCGTTCAGGCCTTCAAAGCTGCGCCCCTGCAGCAGCTCGGTCAGGCTGCGCTCCAGCGCGACCTCCAGGCTGGGATGCGCGCCGAACGAAGCAAACACGCCGCCGGTACGCGGGTTCATCAAGGTGACGCACATCACGGGATACACCCCGCCCAGCGAGGCATCCTTCACCAACACCGGAAACCCCTGTTCTTCCAGGCCCTGTATGCCCGCCACGATGCCGGGGTATTTCGCCAGCACCGCTTGCGGCACATCGGGCAGTGCAATTTCGCCTTCCAGAATCTCGCGCTTGACCGCCCGTTCGAAGATTTCCGACAGGCACTGCACCTGCGCCTCGGCCAGGGTATTGCCAGCGCTCATGCCATTGCTGCCGTACAGGTTCTCCACCAAGTTGGAGGGGAAGTACACCACCACGCCATCAGACTGGCGCACAAAGGGCAGGGAGCAGATACCGCGTTGCACATTGCCAGAGTTGGTGTCGTACAGATGCGTGCCAAGTAGCTCGCCATCGGGGTTGTAGACCGCCAGGCAGTGCTCATCGAGGATATCGGCCGGTAAGGCATCCTTAGGGCCAGGCTTGAACCAGCGCTCGTTCGGGTAATGCACGAAGGGGGCGTTGGCGATGTCCTGGCCCAGAAAGCTGCTGGCATAGAAGTGATTGCAATTCAGCCGCTCAATAAACTCGCCCAAGGCCGATGCCAGTGCGCTGTCCTTGCTTGAGCCCTTGCCATTGGTAAAGCACATGGGCGAGTGCGCATCGCGTATATGCAGTGACCAGACGCCGGGAACGATATTGCGCCAGGAGGCGATTTCTATCTTCATGCCCAGGCCAGCCAAAATGCCCGACATATTGGCAATGGTCTGTTCCAAGGGCAGATCCTTGCCCGCGATATAAGTGCGCGCTTCGGAAGCCGAGTTGGGCATCAACAGCGCCTGGGCATTGGCATCGAGATTGTCTACCTCTTCAATCACGAACTCTGGCCCCGCTTGCACGACTTTTTTTACCGTGCAGCGTTCAATCGATCGCAAGATACCCTGGCGGTCTTTGGCGGAGATATCTTCCGGCAACTCGACCTGTATCTTGAAAATCTGTTGGTAGCGGTTCTCCGGATCAACAATGTTGTTCTGTGACAGGCGGATGTTTTCGGTAGAGATATTGCGGGTGACGCAATACAGCTTGACGAAGTAAGCAGCGCACAAAGCCGAAGAGGCCAGGAAGTAGTCGAACGGGCCCGGCGCCGAGCCATCGCCCTTGTAGCGTATGGGCTGATCGGCCACCACCGTGAAATCATCGAATTTGGCTTCAAGGCGAAGCTTGTCGAGAAAGTTGACCTTAATTTCCATGAGAGAACTCCAAAATAGCGCCGCCAAGCCCCACTGCTACTGCCTGCCCACGACAGCAGCTGGAACGCTGATGGGCACGGCGTGCATTTCATTGAGGCCAGGTGTCCCCAAGGCCAAGTGACGGGGGAGAGCCTGTTGTGAACTTGATTCGTTGCAAAGCCGAAGCCCATGCAGGTGAAGACTGGCTTTAGTGAGCTGCCCTTTCGAGGGCGGGACCTTGATCGAGGGAGAGCCTACTGATCCAGGCTACGCTGCTGTCCAGCGCCGGTGTCTTCCTGATGCCTGCCCAGTCTGTCACCACTCATCCATGGCTTGAGTCCACGGACGGCGCTAGACATTCGATATGCATAAGAAACTGGGGCGTAACTAGCCCGTATTTTTTCATGGTACTGTGATTCGGCGTGGATTGCACTTGCGGTATCACCCGGCGGTAGGGCCAGAGGTGGCATGCAGTGTGGCTTTTGGGCACAGCCAGAAGCCGCATTCTCCTTGCTGTACAGCGTTGCGGATAGAGAAATTCTTTTTGTATATCAACGGTGTGTGGCGTTGCGTTTGCTTGCGCGCACCTTGTGCTGCCCGGCAGTTGAGATTTCTGGGTGCCCGATTTTCGTGCTGCCTGTATTCAAGCGCTTGCTTTCATGCTAGCGTCATCTATCTTCTCCACACTCACCTGCTTCACCGCAAGGGTGAGACATTCAAATACAAACGGAGACACATCGATGACACGCCGCATATCGCTGGCCATAGCCCTGGCCCTGGCGGGTAGCCTCACCGCCCAGGCCGCCTGCCCCGACTACACCACACCGCAGCAGGCGCCTGCCGCGCCCAAGCCGGCCAAGAAGAGTTTCCGCCACCTGGGCAGCAAGATACTGTCGGGGCTTTACCAGCCCTGGCACATGGTGCATGACACGCTGGTGGCACAAGGACAGTCCGCCACCCTGGTGGGCAAGTTCGATTACGACGCCGTACTGCACAAGGATCTCGAAGACGAGCGCGTGCATGTCTACCTCTATGGTACCGGCATGGCCGCCTGGGAATACCTGGGTAGCCAAATGACCAATAGCGACGGCAAGATCTTCGTTACCCTGGGCCCACGGCCGGCCGGTGAATACAAGGTACGCATGGTGGTGGAGGGCGATGGGTCTGCCGTGGAAGGCTACCTGAGCGTGGTCGAGCCGGGCCGCGACACCGTGCTGTTCGATATCGATGGCACCCTCACCATCAACGATTTCGAGGCCTATGCCGACTACGCCGGCCTGAAGACGGCCGCTGCCTATTACTACGCCCCGGAGACCGTGCGGGCCTATCAGCAGAAGGGCTACCAGATTATCTATCTGACCGCCCGACCCTACTGGGTGACGCGCGATGCCCGCGAATGGTTCGGCAAGCAAAACCTGCTGGGCTGGCACTATCGCAGCAACCCCTATGGCGACGGCCCCATCCCGCCCAATACCGAGGAACACAAGACCAACTACGTGCGCTACCTGCGCGAGACAGTCGGCCTCAACATCGTCCGCGCCTATGGCAATGCCACCACTGATATTGCGGCTTATGCCAACGGCGGCATAGCCAAGGCCGAAACCTGGATCATAGGCCAGCATGCCGGCAAGGAGGGGACCCGCAGCGTTGGGGCAGACTACAGCTATCACTACAGCAGTGTGGTGGCGGCAACGCCGCCGGCGGCCTGCAGGCGCTAAGCTGGCGGGGTGATGCACGGGAACGGGCCCGCTTGGCTGGCCTGTGCCCGTGATGGCTGCATACACCATCTATCTGCCCAAGTTTGCATACGCGAGCATGGGGATATCACGCTAACCGCAAAATGCGGGGTGCTGTCCTTGCTATCGTCGATGGTGCTAGTTGTCGCTTAAAGCTCGGCCTGCACCAGCAGCCTGTCCAGCAAGGCGTTGATTTGCTGTGCCTCATCCAGGCTCAGCCCGGTGGCGGCCAGCAGGGCGGGGGGGATGCTTTCGGCCTGCTGCCGCAGTGCCTGGCCGGCAGGGGTCAGCATGATGCGGACTTCGCGTTCATTCTCGGCCCGCCGCTCGCGCCGTATCAGCCCGCCTTGCTCCAGCCGCTTGAGCAGCGGGGTGAGGGTGCCCGAGTCCAGCAGCAGACGTTGGCCCAGTGCCTTGACCGTCAGGTCGTCACGCTCCCACAGCACCAGCATGGCCAGATACTGAGGATAGGTCAGCCCCAGCTCGGCCAGCAGCGGCTGGTAGCAGCGGGTGACGGTGCGGGAGGCAGCGTAGAGGCGGAAGCAGAGCTGGGCATCCAGCCTGAGCCAATCGGGTTGCGCGGTCATGATGTGTACTCGTTGGCAATGGCGGCAGGCCGGCATGGTACCGGCCTATCCCACTGCCTGTGATTCTATCGCCTTGGTGCCAAGCCGGGCCGCCATTCTGTGGCGATGCCCGGTTGGGCATCAGTGCATCAGGCTACGGTGATCTGCACATCCACATTGCCACGGGTGGCATGCGAGTAGGGGCAGATGTCGCGGTGGGCAATCTCGGCCAGTTCGGTGGCCACGGCACGATCGAGGCCGGGCAGCGATACCGTCAGGGCGGCGGTGATGCCAAAGCCGCCGGCGGCACGAGGGCCGACGCCAACCTGGGCCGTGACCGAAGCCTGTTCGATCTTGATGCCTTTTTGGCGGGCCACGAAGCGGACGGCACCTTCGAAGCAAGCCGCATAGCCGGCAGCAAACAGTTGCTCGGGATTGGTGGCCGCACCGCCGGGGCCGCCCATTTCACGGGGCAGGGCCAGTTTGGCCTGCAGTACGCCGTCGGACGATTCGATCTGGCCTTCACGGCCGCCGGTGGCAGTGGCTTGGGCGGTATAGAGCACTTGTACGGACATGGTGTTTTCCTTGCTGGGTTATCGATGGCACTGGGTGCCGCCTGGTGAGACGAAATATAGCCAGCAATTAAATTGCACACAATTTAATTGTAACTATCACGTCGATAGCCATGGGGTACAGCCTGTCTTGTGACCACGGCGCGGGGGAGGGATCGCGCCTGTCTGGCGCGTGCACGGTGAAAACTGCCAAACCGTACGTTCAGGAAGGATTCAGCGCCGTGGCAGCAAACTGCGCTTCACAGGCAGCCACTGCGGCTGCATCAACGGAGGCAAGATCATGTTCAAACCGATTTCCATCCTGATACTGGCTGTGGCTTTGAGTGGCACCGCTGCGCTGGCTGACAACTCTTCCCGCGTGATCGTCGGCGGTGCCCTGGGTGGCGCAGCCGGATCGGCCATCGGTTACGAGCTGGACGGCCGCAATGGCGCCATCGTCGGCGCTGCACTGGGTGGCGCCGTGGGGGCCGCCGTGGCACACCGCTCAGATCGCCGCGAAGTGGTGGTGCATCGTACTGAGTACCGCAAGGTCTACCCGGTCCGCTACTACGACGAGCCCCGCGTGGTGTACCGCCCCGTGCAACAGGTGGTCTATGTGCCGGTAGAGCGCCACCGTGGCCATGGCAAGCATTGGAAGCACCATCGCCGGCACGGCCACGGCCATCATCACGGCCACCACGGTCGTTGAGCCAGACCGCTTAAGCTGAGTTTGTCTTCTTCCAGCGCCTAAACTCGGGCGGCGCCACAAGGACACAAACATCAGCAGAGCCCGGTATCATGCGGGCTCGGCCCCGCCGCTTGCGGCGGGGCTTCTTTGTTTCTGGTCCCGCCATGCCCGTATCGAATCGCCCCCAACCGCTGGAACGCATCCTGCAATCGCAAGGCTTTGGCAGCCGTAAGACGGCCCGCGCCCTGGTGCAGGCCGGCCGCGTGGCCGTCAACGGCCAGCCCTGCCACCAGCCCGATGCCAGCTTTGCTACCGATGGCCTGCTGCTGACGGTGGACGAGCAGCCCTGGCCCTATCGTGAACGGCTCTATCTGGCGCTTTACAAGCCGGCCAACTACGAGTGCTCGCGCACGCCGCAGCACCATGCCTCGGTGTTCAGCCTGCTGCCCGCGCATTTCCTTGCGCGGGGAGTCCAGCCCATAGGCCGGCTGGATGCCGACACCACCGGCCTGCTGCTGCTGACCGATGACGGTCCCTACAACCATGCGCTGGCTTCGCCCAAGCGGCACGTACCCAAGACCTACCAGGTCAGCCTCAAGCATGCGGCCGATACCTCGCTGGTGGCGGCCTTGCTGGCAGGCGTGCAGTTGCATGACGAGCCAGCACCACTGGCTGCACGAGCCTGCAGCCTGCTGGATGAACACCAGCTGCTGCTGACCCTGGACCAGGGCAAATACCATCAGGTCAAGCGCATGGTGGCGGCTGCCGGCAACCGGGTGGTGGCCCTGCACCGTGTGGCCATGGGGGGATTGCGGCTGGACGCGCCGCCCTTGCAACAGCTAGCCGAGGGTGAGTGGTGTGAGCTGGATGCTGACGGCCTGGCCTTGATTCAGTCGTATTAGCGCAAAGGCCGGGCGCCGCTGCAGATTTCGCGCGGTCGGCCGGGGCAGGCTCTACAATCCAGATCGACATCGTGACGCGAGTGCCATCCCCATGAATCTGGAAAAAGTCATCTTCGGTTTCTTCATCGTTTTTGCCTTTACCCTGAACTTCGGTTTTTTTGTGGGCGAAATCGATGTCCCGCACCAGCATGATGTATTCGAGCTGTTTGCCGCCATTGTGGTCAACCTGATCGCCACCGTGCTCAAGTTCGGCGACCGTACCCAGGTAGGGGCAGTCCACCTGGCCACCAGCCTGGTGGCCGACTTGCAGTTGATCGCCGCCGCCTGCATCTGGGGTTACGCCGTGTATGTTTCCGGCCATGGCATGACGCCAGGGGTCATGTCCAGCGTGGTTTCCTTCTCGGGTGGTGCGCTGATGGCCAACCTGGTGTCGGTGGTGTTGCTGATAGGCGAAACCTTGCAGCTACGGCGCTAGCGGCATGCCGAATATCTTCTTTCTGGTATTGCGGCGCATGCGGGCGCCGCTGATTACCCTGATCCTGATCTACGCGATTTCGGTATTGGGCCTGGTGCTGATACCAGGCGAGGATGGCAATGGCCAGCCTTACAGCATGGATTTCTTCCATGCCTTTTATTTCATCAGCTATACCGCCACCACCATCGGCTTTGGCGAGGTGCCCTTTCCCTTTACCTACCTGCAGCGCATGTGGGTAGTGGTCTGCATCTACCTGAGCGTGATCGGCTGGGCCTATGGCCTGGGGACTTTGTTTTCCATCCTGCAGGACAAGCGCTTCCAGCAGGCGGTGCTGCTGGCGCGATTCAGCGGCGCTGTGCGGCGGCTGGGCGAGCCCTTCTATATCGTTTGCGGCTACGGCCAGACCGGCCGGCGGCTGTGCCAGGTGCTGGAAGAGCGCGGTATCCGTTTCGTGGTGCTGGAACCGCGCGAAGAGCGGGTGACCGATGTGATGCTTGCCGACTATCGCTTTGACGTGCCTGCCTACTCAGGTGATGCCGGCAACCCGCAGATGCTGCAGACGGCCGGCATACTGAACCCGCACTGCAAGGGTGTGCTGGCACTGACGGGAGACGAGGAGGTCAACCTGGCCATTGCCATTGCCGCCTATGTGCTCAGGCCACAGCTATTGTCGGTATGCCGGGCCAAGAGCCAGGCGGTGGCCGAGAACATGGCCAGCTTTGGTGCCAACCACGTGGTCAATATGTTCGAGGCGGTGGGCCGGCGCTTTCGCATGGCGCTGCATGCACCCCAGGCCAGCCGCCTGTGGAGCGTGCTGTCGGCCTTTGCTGGCGACCCCCTGCCGCCGCTGAGCCAACCACCGCGTGGTCATTGGGTGGTGGTGGGCTACGGCCGCATGGGCCATGCCATCCGTGCCGCCTTGCTGGCCGAGGGGTCCAGCGTTACCGTGATCGATCTGAGCATCCCGGCCGATCTGCAGGCGGGGCAGTATGTGGTGGGCCTGGGCGTGGATGCCCATACCCTGACCCTGGCAGGGCTGGAGCAGGCGGTGGGCGTGGTGGCCTGCACCGATCACGATGCCAACAACCTGTCTGCGGTCGCCACCGCCAGGCAGATACGTCCCTCGCTGTTTGTGGTGGCGCGCCAGAATGCTTCATCCAACAGGGTGTTGTTCGAGGCATTCAAGCCCGATGCCACGGCGGTGCGCAGCGAAGTGGTGGCGCAGGAATGCCTGCGCGCCATGGTGTCGCCCACCCTGGCGCGCTTTCTTGAGCTGATCCAGACCCGTAGCGAAGTCTGGGCGGGTGCTGTGCTACGCGAGATGGAGGCGTTGTGCGGTGATCGGGTGCCAGAGAGCTGGGTGCTGACCTTGAACGGGCAGAACCAGGCAGCCTGCTACGCGCTGCTGCTTAACCCGCAGCCCAGGCTGGTGTTGCGGCATCTGCTGCTGGACCCGCAGGAACACACCTTGCAACTGCCCTGCCTGCCCCTGTTGCTGATACAGGGCGGCGAGGAAGTCCTGCTGCCGCCGCCCGAGACCCCGCTGATGTTCGACGCCCGCATCCTGTTCATAGGCCGGAGCGAGGCCCATCGTGCGCAGGAGGCGGTGATCAACCAGTACCGGCTGATTGATTACGTCCGTACCGGGGTGGTGCAGCCGCAGAGTTGGCTGTTTCGCTGGTGGGCGGCACGCCGTAGCCAGACTATGGCAAATGGCGACGATTAGTCCTCGGTCAGGTAACCGCGTTTTTGGAATGCCTGCAAAGCAGCTTGAGCGCTGGCAATCAGCCTTGCCCATTCAGGCTGTGCTGTTGCTGCTGGCTGGTTGATATTATTGCGTGGGGTGACCTTGCAGAAATCCTCGATTGCCATGTGGGTTTGTTGGAGCAGAGCCCATTCTTCGGGCGTATAGCAAGAGCTGTCGCCTGCGTTCTGCCAGATAGTTTCGTCGACCCAGTCGTCCCAGATATTGACCAGGCCGTTGATATCAAAGCCGGACTGGTGGCTAGGGTAGCCACACCACAACTCGAGGCAGTCCATCTGGCGATTGCGTACCCGCTTTGCCACGAGGTCGTGGCCAACAACCTGGGCTTGTGTCATGTCAACCGGCTTGATTGGGATTGGCCACAACCTGTATCTCTTCATCGAACACCTTGACCACGCTGCCGGCATAGACCTTGCGGGTCTTGCGGAACTCGATCTCGCCATCCACTTCGACCAGGCCTTCGGCCACGATCATCTTGGCCTGCCCGCCCGAATCGGCAATGGCCAGGAATTTGAGCAGGTTATGCAGTTCGATGTACTCGCCCTTGAGCTCGACGGTGTGCTGGTTCATGGTTGTGGTCCTTGTTGCGCCTTGCGCAATCGTTTGGCAAAGACGGTCATCTCGCGGGCGGCCTGCATATCGCCGCGGGTGGTGGCCGTTGCTATGCCCTGTTCATAGGTCGCCAGCGCCTCCTGGGGCTGGCCGGCCTGCTCCAGTGCCTTGCCCAGGCCCTTGTAGGCGGCGGAGTAGGCCGGGTCGCGCGCCAAGGCGTCGCGGTAGTAGCTGGCTGCCTGTGCTGCTTGCCCTGCCTTGAGGTATTCGTTGCCCAGCGAAAAGCGCAGCAGGGCGCCATCGCGGGGGCCGTCCAGCATTTTTTCCAGCTGGGTGATCATTTCTGTGCCGCCTGCCAGCGGGCAATGGCCGCCCTAATGGCGGGCAGTGCGGCCTGGGCTGCCCGCTCGCCTTCCAGTATGGCATTGTGCTTCTGCTCGAAATCGGCCGAGCCTATGCTGCCTACCCTGGGCCGTATCACCACATCGGCCCGGGCCAGCTCTTGTTCGCCCAGCTTCTGCCCCATGATGATGATGGTCTGGTTGAGGATGGCGAACATGCCTTCATTGGTCTTGCCGTAATCTGCCTTGGTGGAGATATCCACTGCAATGACGATGTCCGCCCCCAGCTCGCGGGCGGTATCCACCGGCACCGGGCTCACCAGACCGCCGTCCACAAAGCGCTTGCCGTTGACCAGCGTAGGCTGGAACACCCCTGGGATGCTGCACGAGGCCCGCACTGCCTGGCCGGTATTGCCGCGCTTGAAGGCGACGCGGCGGCCGGTATCGAGCTCGGTGGCGACTGCCGCAAAGGGCTTGACCATCTTGTCCAGGGTGCGGTTCTTTACCAGTTCGTTGACATACTCCTGCAGCTTCTCGCCCTTGACCAGGCCGCCGGAGCCCAGCGTCAGGTCACGCACGCGGGCTTCGTCCAGGGCAAAGGATTGCTCCTGCAGGCTGAAACCATTCATGCCGCTGGCGTAGAGTGCCCCCACCACGCTACCGGCGCTGGTGCCGGATACCACGGCCGGTGTCAGGCCTTGCCCTTCCAGTGTCTTGATCACGCCGATATGGGCAAAGCCCTTGGCGGCACCGCCGCCGAGCGCAATGCCGATGCGCGGCAGCTTGAGTGGCTTGGGGGGCACGGGCGCCGCCACGGCCGGCGGGGTGTCGGGCGTGGTGGTACAGGCAGCCAGGAGCAGGGGCAGGGCGAGCAGCAATGAGCGGCGTTGCATGAGATACCGGGAGAGTGAGACGGGTTGAAGGCGCGATAGTAAGTCAGTCAAAGTCGGATGGCACGACCTTCATGACTTCTTCCAGCGTGGTCAGACCAGCGGCAATCTTTTGTGCACCCGCCAGTTTGAGCGGTTTGAGCCCATCCTTGATGGCTTGTTCCTTGATCAGCCCCGGATGCGCGACCGATGCCACCAGGCGGCGCAGCTCATTGCTGATGCTCAGCATCTCGTACAGGCCTATCCGGCCCAGGAAGCCGGTATTGCGGCATTCCAGGCAGCCTACGGCCTTGTAGGCGGTCTTGGGCAGGGCGGCTTTCCAGGGTGCCACCAGCGCATTCCACTCGGCTTCCAACGGTGTGCCGGGCTGCTTGCAATGGGGACAGAGCGTGCGCACCAGGCGCTGGGCCATCACGCCCACCAGGGTGGAGCTGACGAGATAGGGCGGCACACCCAGTTCCAGCAGACGGGTCACGGCGCTGGGGGCATCGTTGGTGTGCAGGGTGGAGAGCACCAGATGGCCGGTCAGGGCGGCCTGTATGGCCATGTCGGCGGTCTCCCGGTCGCGGATTTCACCAACCATGATGATGTCCGGGTCCTGCCGCAACAGGGTGCGCACGCCCTCGGCAAAGGTCAGGTCTATCATCGGCTGCACCTGCATCTGGTTGAAGCTGGCCTCTATCATTTCGATGGGGTCTTCCACCGTGCAGACATTGACTTCTTCGGTCGCCAGTTGCTTGAGCGTGGTGTAGAGCGTGGTGGTCTTGCCCGAGCCGGTAGGGCCGGTCACCAGCACAATGCCGTGCGGCTGGCGCACATAGCCCTGCCAGCGTTGCTGCTCGTCCGGGCCAAAGCCGAGGGCGGCGAAGTCGCGCACCAGGATGGCCGGGTCGAAGATACGCATCACCAGCTTCTCTCCAAAGGCCGTGGGCATGGTGGATAGCCGCAGCTCGATCTCGCGGCCGTCGGGGGTCTTGGTCTTGACCCGGCCATCCTGCGGCCGGCGTTTTTCCGCCAGGTCCATCCGGCCCAATACCTTGATGCGCGAGATCAGTGCGTTCATCACCGTGGGCGGCACCTGGTAGACGGCATGCAGCAGGCCATCGATGCGGAAGCGCACATGGCCGGCCTCGCGGCGGGGTTCCAGGTGGATATCCGAGGCGCGCTGGGTAAAGGCATACTGGAACAGCCAGTCCACCAGCGCCACGATATGGTGGTCGTTGGCATCGACATTGCCGGTGCGGCCCAGCTGTACCAACTGCTCGAAGTTGGCCAGGTTGTTCTGCGTGCCCGACTGCGCCACCGCCTGCTTGACGAAGCGCGACAGGTTGTAGAACTCGGGCAGAAAGCGGGCGATATCCTCTGGGTTGGCCATTACCCGCTTGATCTCGCGCTTGAGTATGCGGCTCAGTTCGTCTTCCCAGTCCCGCACAAAGGGCTCAGCCGTGGCCAGGGTGGCAGAGGTGGCATCCACTGCAATAGGCAGGATGCCGTAGCGGCTGGCATAGCCGTGGCTCAGTACGCCCGAGACGCTGGCCACGTCGATCTTCAGCGGATCGATATGGAACCAGGCCAGCCCCACCTTGGCACCCAGCCAGTGTCCCAGCCATTCCACGTCGATCAGCTCGTCGTTGATCTGGCTGCGCCAGCCCTGCGGTGCAATGGCATTGAAGGGATGGGTCTTGCCGTGGGCCGAGGTGCGGGCCGGTATCAGAAACGCCGCCGCCGTACCGGCAGGAATATGCCCCTCTTCCGTCAAGGTATCGACCAAGGCCTTGATGGACAGGCGGTGGTCGCCATGGCCACGCACGGGAAAGAACTTTTTCATGGGCAGTAATCTCGCGGTTGTTCCGGCATTCAAGCCGGCTTTTGCCTAATTGTCGCTTATGCCAAACGAATTGTCGGCAGCAATATGCGGTGGTCGCCGTGCCATAGCGTCGTTGCCCCTGAAATTGTTTGGTGTGGGCACCTATCCTGCCGCCTCCCTGGCTTAAAATCCCCCCATGACTGAACTGATACGCGCCGACATACTGCTCACCGAACTGGGCCTCGCCCCATCCCGTACCGCTGCCCAAAGCTATATCGCCGGGGGACGGGTACACCTGCTGGAGGCCGGGCGCCGCACCTTGGTGAGCAAGCCTAGCCAGAAGTTGCTGGCCGATGCCCAGCTGGAGGTGGCAGCCGACCCGGCCGACCGCTATGTCTCGCGCGGCGGCCTCAAACTGGCCGGCGCGCTGGCCGAGACCGGGCTGGACGTGACGGGCTGGCGCTGCCTTGATGTGGGCATCTCAACCGGCGGATTCTGTGACTGCCTGCTGCAGGCAGGCGCTGCCGCCGTGGTCGGGGTGGATGTGGGTCATGGGCAGCTGCACCCGACACTGGAGGCAGACCCGCGTGTCAGCCTGTTCGAGGGGATCAACGCCCGTGCGCTGGATGCTGCCGAGCTATTGGCAGCCAATGGCGGACAGGCGTACGACCTGGCGGTGGCGGATCTGTCCTTTATCTCGCTGACCCTGGTACTGCCTGCCGTGGCGCCGCTGGTGCGGCCGGGCGGCCGCCTGCTCTGGCTGGTCAAGCCGCAGTTCGAGGTCGGCCGCGAGGGCATTGCCAAGGGCGGTATTGTCCGTGATGCGTCCTTGTATGAGGGGGTCAGGCTCAAGGTCACCCAGTCGGCGCAGGATCAAGGCCTGAGGCTGGATGCCTGGCTGGACAGCCCCATAGCGGGCGGCGATGGCAATCGCGAATTCTTTATGCTGCTGACCAGGCTCTGAGAGGAACAAGGCGGGGGACCGGCAGACCAAAGGGTATGGAAAAAGCGTTAGCATTGGCTTATAAATTAGCGGATAAGTTGGTAAAAAAACGCACCCGCATTCGCTGACCCATCAGTCGTGATGAGCCATGCCCTGCAGCGGTAGAGATGCCACGGATGAGGAAGGAAACCATGGCTGCCCGGAAAGTGCTTTATCTGGAAGACAACCCGCTCGATGCCCAGATGGCAGGCAATGCCCTGCAGCGCCTGGGTGTGATGGTGGATCTCCATGTGGTAGAGACGGCGGATGACTATCGCGGAGCCTTGGCGCGCGAAGCCTACGACCTGGTGATCTCCGACAGCGGCGTACCCGGCTGCGAGGGGCATGAGTCACTCTGGCTGGCACAGCAGATACAGCCCGGCGTGCCGTTTCTCTATTTCAGCGGCCATGCCGATCAACTGGCGGCCGAGGCCGGCCTGGATGCAGGCGCCAAGGATTTTATCGACAAGCGCGACCTGTGGCGGCTCAAGCACACGGCGCGCATGCTGCTGGAGCGTCCGGACAGCAATAGCGACACCGCCCTGCTGCATGACTACAGCCGCCGCCAGGCCCAGCTGATACTGGCGGTGAAGCAGCTGGGACGTGCCCGCTGCCTGGATGACATTGCCCATGTGGTGCGTACCGTCACCCGCGAGCTGGTGCTGGCCGATGGCGCCACCTTTGTACTGCGCGAGGGCGACCAGTGCTACTACCTGGCCGAGGACGCCATCAGCCCGCTATGGCAGGGCAGGCGTTTTCCCATATCGGCCTGTGTCAGTGGCTGGGCCATGCAGCACAAACAGCAGGTGGTGATACCCGATATCTATCTGGATGACCGGGTGCCCCATGCCGCTTATCGCCCCACCTTTGTCAAAAGCATGGTGATGACGCCGGTGCGCCAAACCGACCCCATCGCCGCCATAGGCACCTATTGGGCGCAACCCTGCCTGCCCAGCCACGACGAGCTGGCCTTGTTGCAAGACCTGGCGGACAGCGTGGCGCTGGCACTGGAGAATGTCAGCAGCTATGACAGCCTGCAGCAAAGGCTGAATACCCGGGCAGACCAGCTCAGGGCGGTCAACCACGAGCTGGAGGCCTTCTCCTATTCGCTCTCCCATGATCTGCGCGCGCCGCTGCGTGCCATCAACGGTTTTGGCAATATCCTGCTGGAAGACCACCTGCAATCCCTGTCGCCCGATGGCCGGCATTACCTGTTGCGCATCTGCGCCGAAGCCGCCCGCATGAACGATCAGATCGATGATCTGCACAAGCTGTTCCTGTTGTCGAGCCAACCGATGCGCCGCAGCACGGTGAATCTGAGCCTGATGGCCGGCGGTGTGATGGGCCGCTTACGCCAGCACGATGGCCGCCGCACTGCTGCCGTCAGTATCGCGCCCAACCTGACCGTCAGCGCCGACCACGGACTGTTGATGATTGCGCTGGAGCACCTGCTGGGCAATGCCTGGAAGTACACCAGCCGCAGCCCTGGCGCTGTGATCGAAGTAGGCGTGCAACCCAGCGCCCATGGCGATGAGGTGTTCTATGTGCGCGACAATGGCGTGGGTTTTGACAGCAGCAGGGCCGACAAGCTGTTCAGCCCCTTTCAGCGTTATCACACCGACCGCGAGTTCAACGGCACCGGCATAGGCCTCGCTATGGCGCAGCGCATCATCCACCTGCACGGCGGGCGGATATGGGCAGAGTCGGCCGAGGGCGAGGGGGCGTGTTTCTACTTTACCTTGCCGGTGGCGGATTAGGCGCTTTGTTTTGTCGCCGTGTAGGTGATCGAACGTTAGAAATAGATTTGTTACTCTGGTTGGACTTTTCCTTCACGAATCAAATTGCGTAGAAGCATTTTCGCAATTGTTCGCTCCGATACGCCACCGAGCTGAGTTGAGCTTGTGCCGCCCTCTCCGAAAACTGTAACTACGTTCTCACTCAGAACATAATCCGCTCGGTAAATCTTTCCTTCGCTCTCTACTTCGATTTGGCTCATGTCTGCACCTTTTACGCTAAAAATTTGCTGATTTTAATGGGCGGGATTCCTCGATAAAGCTACCACCTAGTTCAAGCAATACTCCAAGTACAGCATAGCGGTGGGCTACAAGGCCAGAACACTGTCGCAGAGCAATAATATTAGACGTGGCCGGTGCGCAGTGTGGACTCCCGCGCGGATTGCGCTTCCAACACTGCCTTAGGCCGGCTCGCTACTCTGCCAAGTCTCTGCTGGTCATCAGTGCATGCGAGTTGGTCAAGCGTAACGCAGGCACAGGCAAGATATGGGTATGTTGGCGGCAGGGAGTCGGGTATGGACTGCAGCCGTCCAGCCGACCCCACCACAGCCATCAGGCCGGGTCGGCTTTGCGCTCGCTATGCCCCAGCGGCTTGTCTGGGGCGATGATGTCCCTCACCCTTTGCTTCAATTCGGCGGCTTCGGGGAAGCCGCCATCTGCCTTGCGCTCCCACACGGTGAGGCCGTTGGCGCGGATCTCGAACACCCCGCCGGTGCCCGGCTGCAGGGCCACTTCGCCCAGTTCCTGCTCAAACGTCGACAGCAGCTCCTGGGCCAGCCAGGCGGCCCGCAATAGCCAGCGGCATTGGGTGCAGTAATGGATCTCGATGCGGGGGGCTGGCATGGCGGGGATTCCTGTTGCAGAGCAGCAGGCACTATAGTCAATCCGGCCAGGCTCAGGGAAGCTGGCTGTACACACCGGGCTGCGCCGCGCAGAACTTTTGCGTTAGTCTTGGCCTCAATAGTGATTTCGGTACGTCCCGCCCTGTGGCGGAGCCACCCCGGGGGAACCACCCTGACAGCGACTCGCATGGAGCCTTGCCTATGACCCAGAACGCCTCGCTCGAATCCGCCCTGCAGCGCATTGCCGCCACTCAGGATGCCACGCCAGATGCCATGGCAGACCTGATTGCCGCCATACGCCCCAGACGGGCCGACGATGGCGAATATGCCGTCAATATCCTTCGTTCCCTGGCTTTCCTGCTGTCGCAGCGGCCGGAATTCCGGCGTGGCTTGCGTGACTATTTGATGAGGCTGATCGGCACCCGCCGTCAGCTGCACCTGTATACCGATACCGGCATTCTCTCCAACGAGGGGGTGTGGAGTGCCTTTCGCCGTCGCCTGGGCGAGAAGCTGCTGCCTGGTGAATACCGCGACGGCTACCTGAAAGATGTATTTGGCCAGGTGTTCGCCCGCAAGGACGACTACCTGTGGGTCAGTGCCGTGCCCGATACAGTCTGGCTGGAAGTGTGGCAGGCCATGCAGTTTGGCGAGGGCCAGCATGAGCGCGATGCCCGCAATACCCGGCTGGAGCTGCTGGAGGCGGCCCAGGTGCTGTCCTACCGCATCTCGGCGATCGGGCTGGAGCCGGAACTCGTGCGCAATCACCCGGCCATCGAGCAGTTCGAGTCGCCTTTCCTGACCCAGAATGTGGCGCTGCGCGATTATCTGGAGCGCTACAAGGCCTGCCTGGTAGACCCTGCATTGGCGCACGAGGATGACAGCCATGTACGCATCCTGCTCGGCCAGTGCGAGGAGATTATCGGTAAGCTGCGCAAGACGGCGGCTCAGGAGGGTGTCAGTGTCAGCCTCACCTATCTGATGGTACGGCTGCAGCAGCATCTGGCCCGTCTGCGGCTGGTGCTGGATTTGCTGGCGCCCGAACAGGCGCAACAGCTGCCCGAGCGGGCCGTGCGTTTTTTCAAGGTGCTGGTGGAGGCAGATAACCGCAAGACCAGCCTGCGTGACCTGTTTGCCACCAATACCGATTTGCTGGCCCTGCAGATTACCGAGCATGCCGGCCGTACAGGCGAGCATTACATCGCCAGCAACCGCAGCGAATGGAAGGCCATGGCCAAGTCAGCCATGGGCGCCGGCCTGATCGTCGGTTTCATGGCCCTGCTCAAGATACTGACGGCCAAACTCAAACTGGCGCCGTTGATTGAGGCCTTCGCCTTCAGCATGAACTACTCGCTGGGTTTCATGCTGGTGCATGTGCTGCATTTCACCATTGCCACCAAGCAACCTGCCATGACGGCCGCCCGCATTGCCGCCACCATCGAGCAGCATGGCGTGGGCGGCAAGGACCGGCTGGACGCCTTGGTGGATTTGATCGAGGCGGTGGCGCGTACCCAGTTCGTGGCCATCCTGGGGAATGTAGGGGTGGCCATACCCACGGCCTTTGCCATTGCCCTGGCGGTCAAGTATGGCCTGGGCGAGGTGTGGGTCACGCCGGAGAAAGCCCTGCACCTGCTGCATGAGCTCGACCCCATACGCAGCCTGGCGCTGCCGCATGCGGCCATCGCTGGCTGTTGTCTGTTCCTGTCGGGTTTGATCTCGGGCTACTACGACAACATGGCGGTCTACAACCGCATTCCCGAGCGTTTGCTGCAACTGCGCTGGCCACGCCGGCTGTTCGGCTTCCCCCGCTGGCAGCGCATCTGCACCTATATCGAGAACAACCTCGGCGCACTGGCTGGTAATTTCTTTTTCGGCATCATGCTGGGCTCCATGGGCACCGTGGGCTTCCTGCTGGGCCTGCCACTCGATATCCGTCACATCACCTTCTCGTCGGCCTACCTGGCCTATGCGGCGGTAGCGCTGGATTTCCAGCTGGGCTGGCAGCTATGGGCCATGTCCATCATCGGCATTGCCTTGATCGGCTTTACCAATCTGGCGGTGAGTTTCAGCCTGGCACTGTTTGTGGCCCTGCGCTCGCGGCGCATCCGCTTCGTGGATGGCAGCACCCTGGTGCTGAAGCTGCTGCAACGCTTCCTGCGATCGCCACAGCGTTTCTTTATCGCGCCCAAGGACGCGCCGGTCATTGCGGCGGCGCAGCCTACGCAGGCCGGCTAAGATCCTGAACAGGCTCTAAGCTGCGAGTTTGAAGGCGGGGTCGTCTCGCCGCAGCTCGGCCTCTATCAGGGCGTAGACGCGGTCGCGCAGGGCGGGCACGTCTGCCTCTGTCATGCCGGTTGTGGGGATGGGCGGCAGCCAGCGAAAGATCACCTTGCCCGGCTGAAACAGCAGGGTGTTGAGCTGCTGCACGCTGCGCATATTCAGTTGCACAAAGGGCTGGATAGGCGCCTGGGCGCCGATGGCAAAGCGGAAAGGGCCGTCGCGGAAGTTCTGCAAGGGGGTATTGCCACGGTTACGGGTGCCTTCGGGGAAGATGAATACCGGCCAGCCCTGGCCTAGTGCCTTGCTCAGCGCGGCCACGCTGCGCTGTCGGCTCTCGGCCGAATCGCGGGCCACCAGTACGGCAAAGCTCTTGAACAGGAAGCCCAGCAGCGGAATACGGGCAAACTCCTGCTTGGCTAGCACCTTCACCGCACGGGCGCAGGCCATCGCGCAGATGGGCATGTCCAGCATATTGCAATGGTTGCCGATGATGACGGGCGCAGGCTGCCAGGCGGCCTGGCCCTCAATCTGCAGCCGTATGCCGGTCAGCCACGACCAGCAGCGCATGGAGATGCGATTGGCGGCGTACATGACAGCCAGCCGACGGTGTTCATCCAGCAGCAAGGCCGGCAGGTAAAAAGGGATGACGGCAGCGACGCCGATCAGGAACAGCAGGCCAACATAAACGCTATAGATCGCCTTGATGAAACGCATTGCGGCAACTCGTGGTGGAACCGGACGGCATTCTGCGGCTTTCTGCGCTCAATGAACAGCTGTTCACTATCACAGCCGCCAGACGGCGGTGGGCTGAGCCGTGCAAGCAGGCCCTCAAATCTTGCCGTCCAGCCCCAGCTGCAGATACAGCTCACATACGCCAGCCGGTACCGGCTCGCTGAAATGGAAGCCCTGCATCAGCTCCACCCCCAAGCCTTGCAGGAAGCGGGCCGCCTCCAGGGTCTCCACTCCTTCCACCACAACGTCCAGCCCCAGGGCGTGCGACATCTGCACGATGGCCTGCATGATGCGGCGCCCCGATTCATTGTTGAGCCGGGCGGTAAAGCTCAGATCCACCTTGAGTATGTCGATGGGCATGTCGTGCAGCTGCGACAGCGAGGAATAGCCGGTGCCGAAGTCGTCAATGGCGATCTTGAAGCCCGATTCATGCAGTTGCTTGAGATGGCGTGATTGCCGGGCCTGGTCGGTCAGGGCGAGGCTTTCGGTAATCTCGACGATGACATCGGCCGGCCGCAGCTTGAATTCCTCGACCGTCTTGATGAGGTTGCGGACAAAGCGCGGCGAGAACAGCAGGTTGCGCGAGACGTTGAGTGCCAGGGGCTGCATAAAGCCCCGGTCACGCCAGCCGCGCAGCTTGGTTAGCGCCTGCACGGTGATCTGCTCCGACAACTCGCTGATCAGGCCCAGCTTCTCGGCCATGGGGATGAACAACTGTGGCGTGATCCAGCCCACGCTGTCATCGTGCCAGCGCGCCAGCGCCTCGATGGAGCTGACCTGGCCGGTGCGTGCATTGACGATGGGCTGGTAGAACACCTGCAGCTCATTGCCCAGCACCGCGTGGTTTAGGCGGGTCTGGATGGCCATGTGCTCGCGGCCTATGCTCTTCAGGTGCACGATGTCGCCATAGAACTGCACATTGTTACGCCCCATGGACTTGGCGTGGTACATGGTGCTGTCGGCTACCCGCAGCAGGGCCTCGGCGCTTTCTGCGTTGTCGGGGTAGACCGCCATGCCGATGGAGATGGTAGGACGGGTCTCTATGCCTTCCAGCACGATGCCCTGGCGGGCAATCTCGCGCAGGCGCTCTGCCACCTGGCTAAGGGTGGCCAGGTCGGGCAGGTCGGGCAGCATGACGATGAACTCATCGCCGCCCCAGCGGGCCAGCACATCTTCCTCGCGCAGCACCGAGCGTATCTGCCTGGCCAGTGTGGCCAGCACCTGGTCGCCGGCCTGGTGGCCGAAGGCGTCGTTGATCTGCTTGAAATGATCCAGGTCGATGAAGCCCAGCGCCACCCGGCCGCCGCTGCGCTTGGCGCGGGCCAGGGCCTGGTGCAGCAGGTCGTCCAGCAGTACCCGGTTGGGCAGGCCGGTCAGGCCGTCATACAGCGCCAGCTGGCGGATATGTTCCTCGCTCAGATGGGCGGCGGTCACGTCGCGCAGCACGCCACGCAGGCCATGGCTCTGACCATCGGCGCCCCAGTTTGGCAGCAACCGCGCCTCCAGCCACAGCGGCTCGGCGCCGTCGCGCAACAAGCGGAAGCGCACTGACAACGGTTCTCCCTGGCTGAGCACCTGGTTGTAGGCGTGCAGCAGGGGAGGGTGGTCGCTGCCGTCCACATAGTCGGTCAGCATCTGCTCCAGGTCTTCGCGGCTGGCATTGTTGCGGCCGCGCAGGGTGCTCCAGGCGGCAGAGAGGCGGGTCAGCCGGCCTTCCTGGGTCAGCTCGATCACAGCCTCTTCCAGCTGGTCCAGCGTGTCTATCATGGCGCGGCGACGTGCCTCCTCACGCATCAGCTCGGTCACGTCGCGTATCAGCGCCACCGCATTGCGGCGGCCGCCATCTTCGCTGGGCACGGCCTGCAGCCGGCCGATGCAGTAGATCACACCCTCCAGCCTGGGCAGGGTGAACTCGAATTGCTCGCGGGCTTCGCTGGCCAGTGCTCGCGGCAGGGCTTGGCCCAGGGCCCAGGCCATGTCCTGCGGAAAGGCCATGTCCAGCGGCAGGCCGATCAGACTGGCGCTGGGTAGGGCCGGGTGGTGTGACCAGACATTCACCACGATGCCATCGGCACTGAGCTCGAACACCATGTCTTCAGTGGCACCCACCAGGGTGGCCAGCCGCAGCGCGTTGACGCCCATGCGCTGTTCAGCCTGCTGCCGGACCAGGGCCAGGGCCAGGTAGTTGGCCAGGGTGGCCAGAAAACGCGGCTCGCCCGATACGCGGCGGCGGGGTTGTTCCAGGTAGGCCAGGGCCAGAAAGCCGATCAGCTCGCCGGCATCCAGCAGCGGCACGCATAGCAGGTATTGCACGCCGGCCGGCCCCAGCATGACTTGGGTAGCCGGCAGCAACTCACTGGCGCGGCGCTCCAGCATCAGGCCGGCGGAGAGGGTCTCATGCAGATCGCGATAGAGGCGGTAATCGAGCCGGTTCAGTGATTCGGCCACGGCACGCGGCAGCACGATCTTGCCACGCCAGGCGCCCACATTGTCGGCCCGCATGCTGCCTGCACCATGCCGGTACAACGCAGCGGCGTCGGCATCGGCGGCCCGGGCAATGGCCGCCAGGGCGCGCTCCAGGGCATCAGGACTGGCATCGTTGATCAACTGTCCGGCAGCATCCAGTGCCTCGAGGTAGTCACGGGTGGTATTGCCTTGCGCGGGCGTAGCGTCGTCGAGATCGCGACGGGCATTCATGGGGTATCTCCTGCCCTCTGCGGGGCGAACAGCCATCTTACTCCCGAAATGACGTCAACATGTCAGCTGGCGCACACGGTTATTTTGCCGCCTGCCTTGTTCGCTGCCTATCCCCGTCGTTGGCGATGGGCATGGGTGTCATCAAAAAAACCAAGGCCATGATTTTATTGGTTATTCCTGTTTTGGCCTGCACGGGTGGCCGTGCTGGCCCAGGCCGTCGGCACGGATGCGGCCCCTGTTGGCAAGCAACATGCCTTACCCACATTGACTAAATCTGTCACGCCCACCCCAGTCGCCACCGGCGCCAAGGGCGTACGCCGCCTGAGCGCAAAAAAGCCCGCCTGCAGGCGGGCCTCCTTGGCCTGATCAGGCGCTTACTCGCTGCTCTCCGCCTGCGCCGCCAGCTGCTCCGGTGTCATCACCGTCTCGGCATGGCCGCACTCCTTCTGCGGACAGACTTTTTCCAGGCCGCGCCGCTTGGTGGTCTTCAGCGTCAATACCGGCCACTGGCACTTGGGGCAGGTCTCGGCGATGGGCGGATTCCAGGTGGCGTAGGTGCACTTGGGATAGGTATTGCAACTATAGAACAGCTTGCCATAGCGCGACTTGCGTTCGATCAGCATGCCGGTGTTGCAGACAGGGCAGGTGACGCCGGTGTCCTTGGGCTTTTCCAGCGGCTCGATATGCTTGCACTTGGGGTAGTTGGCACAGCCGATAAATTTGCCGTAGCGGCCGGACTTGACGATCAGCTGACCACCGTCATCGGGGCAGACGCGGTCTTCGATGACCTGCACCTGCTCCTCGGCCTTCTGCTCGGCAGTCTCGTTCATGTCGCGGGTGTAGTCGCACTCGGGGTAGCCGGTGCAGCCGACAAAGCGCCCACGCTTGCCCAGCCGCACCGTGAGTTGCTTGCCGCACTTGGGGCAGGCTTCATCCAGCGCTTCATGCGTGACTTCGCTGCGCTTGAGCGACTTCTTTTCTTCTACCTGCTGCGAGAAGCCGGTCCAGAACTCCTCCATCACCGGTATCCAGTCACGCTCGCCGTTGGAGATCTCATCAAGCTTGTCTTCGAGCTTGGAGGTGAACTGGTAATCGACGTACTGACCGAAATGGTCAGTCAGGAACTTGTTCACCACCTCGCCGGTATCGGTCGGCAGGAAGCGTTTCTTGTCCAGGTTGACGTATTCGCGATCCTTCAGGGTCTTGATGATGGAGGCGTAGGTGGAGGGGCGGCCTATGCCGAACTCTTCCAGTGCCTTCACCAGCGAGGCTTCCGAGTAGCGGGGCGGTGGCTGGGTAAAGTGCTGCTCGCCGTAGAGCTTGTCTACCGGCAGGTCTTCACCGGCTTCCAGTACCGGCAGCTTGGCATTGTCCTCATCCTCGGCGTCATCCACGTCTTCCTCGTAGACGGCAAGGAAGCCGGCAAACACCAGCACCTGGCCGCTGGCGCGGAAGATGGCCTCGCCCATGGCGATATCCACGCTGGTGGTATCGAACTTGGCGGGCGACATCTGGCTCGCCAGGGTGCGCTTCCAGATCATTTCATACAGCTTGAACTGCTCGGCTGACAGATAGGCCTTGACCGAGGCAGGCGTGCGCAGGATGGAGGTCGGCCGTATGGCTTCGTGCGCCTCCTGGGCATTCTTGGACTTGTTCTTGTAGACCACCGGGCTGGCTGGTAGCGACTCCGCATCGAACTGGCTGCCGATGTACTCGCGTATTTCGGCCACCGCTTCGTTGGCCAGGGCTACCGAGTCGGTACGCATATAGGTAATCAGACCGGCAGTGCCGTCACCCAGGGCAATACCTTCGTACAACTGCTGGGCCGTGCGCATGGTGCGGTCGGTAGTCATGCCCAGTTTGCGCACCGCCTCCTGCTGCATGGTGGAGGTGGTGAAGGGTGCTGTGGGGTTGCGGCTCTTGCGCTTCTTTTCCACATTGCTGACGCTGGCCGGCTTGCCTGCCAGGGCGGCCAGTATCTCGGCCTGGGTGGCCTCGTCCGGCACATCGAACTGTTCCAGCTTCTTGCCGCGCCATTCGTGCAGGCGGGCACCGAATTTGGTCTTGCCCTTGTGGCTGTCCAGATGGACTGACCAGTATTCCTGGGCTGTGAACGCCCGTATCTCGTTCTCGCGCTCGCAGATCAGGCGCAGTGCCGGGCTCTGCACGCGGCCGGCCGAGAGGCCGGAACGTACCTTGCGCCACAACAACGGCGAGAGGTTGAAGCCCACCAGATAGTCCAGCGCGCTACGTGCCTGCTGGGCATTCACCAGGTGGCTGTCCACATCACGCGGGTTGGCCACGGCGGCCTTGACGGCGGTTTCGGTGATTTCGTGGAACACCACGCGCTTCACCAGTTTCTTGTCCAGTGCCTTCTTGCCGTTGAGTATCTCCAGCAGGTGCCAGGAGATCGCTTCGCCTTCGCGGTCCGGGTCAGTTGCCAGATAGACGTTCTTGGCGGCTTTGGCTGCGGTGACGATGGCGTCCACGTGCTTGGCGTTCTTGGCGATGACCTGGTACTTCATGGCAAAGCCATGGTCCACATCGACCGAGCCATCCTTGCGCACCAGGCCGCGGACATGGCCGTACGACGCCAGGATTTCAAAATCGCTACCGAGGTACTTCTTCAGCGTTTTCGCCTTGGAGGGCGATTCGACGATCAACAGATTATCAGCCATGCGGGCTCCGCAAGAGGCGGTGAGTTGGAGTGCGTACAGCCCGGCTTGGCAAGCGGGCTGCAACGCGATATCTAGGGGTAATGTAGGTGCGGCAGCAGGAAAAGCCAATCCTGCCAGCGCATTGGACTAATGCATCTGACCGTCAGACTCGGCGAACAGCAGCTCTTCAATCAGCAGATTGGCGAGATCATCGCCCTGCCGCCAGAGCACCATCAGTGCCACGCGCTTGACCGCTTCGGCATCGATGGACTGAGCGTTGCTCTGCATCAGCCGGTCTATCAGCTGTTCGCGTTTGCCCGCACTGAGGGCACCCGAACTCGACAGGTAGTGAAAAAACGCCTGCGCCTCTACGGTCAGGCGGCTTTCTTCCCTGGGGTGCAGCACGCGTGCCATGGCGATGCTGCGTTCATCAAGCAAGGCATAGGGGGCATTGTCGAGCTCATCGAACTCGCTCAGCCAGTCCAGTGCCTCACCAATTTCCTCGTCGTCAAAGCCCGCAGCCGACAACTGTTTGGCCAAGGTGCTGCGGTCCGGGCAGTTGTCCAGCGAGAAATATTGTTCGAAGAGAAAGGCGAGTACGTCGAACACGGGAGACCTCTGGTATTGCGGGTAACGGTTACATTCAGGCCAAGCGTTGATAGCGGCCTCCGGGTAGTTTGGCGACCTGTCCTGTCAACTCCAGCGTCAACAGCATCGCGTAGACCCGGTCGGGCGTCAAGTTGGCGCGCGTGACCAGGCTGTCAATATCGAGGGGATCATGGCCCAAAGCCGCCAGCAAGCTGGCTTCTGCCGCGTCGGCCGGTGCTGCCGGGTTTTTTGCCGTTGGTCGTAAAACAGCGGGTGCCGGTGCAGCCCCCAGCTCTTCCAGGATGTCGGCAGCGGTTTCCACCAGCTTGGCGCCGTGCTTGATCAACTGGTGGCAGCCCTTGGACAAGGTCGAATGGATGGAGCCGGGAATGGCGAACACCTCGCGCCCCTGTTCGGCGGCTTCGCGGGCGGTAATCAAAGAGCCGCTCTGCAAGGCCGCCTCCACCACCAGCACCCCACGGGCCAGGCCGGAGATGATGCGGTTGCGGCGGGGGAAGTTGCCTGCACGGCCAGGCGTGCCCAGGGCGAACTCAGAGATGATGAGGCCCTCTGCCGCGATCTGGTGTGCCAGTGCATGGTTGCGGGCAGGGTAGACGATATCCAGCCCGGTGCCGACGACCGCAATGGTGCTGCCGGGGCCGCTGAGCCCACCGCGATGGGCGGCGGTGTCTATGCCCAAGGCCAGGCCAGAGACGATGCACCAGCCGCGTTGCGACAGGTCACGGCTGAAGGCCTCGGCGTTCTGCACGCCCTGGGGGGTGGCATTGCGGCTGCCCACCACGCCCAGGCTGGCGCCGCCCAGCAGCCCGACCTGGCCCTTGGCATACAGCACCGGGGGCGGATCGCTGATTTCCAGCAGGCTGGCCGGGTAGTCGCTGTCGGCCAGGGTCAGCAGGCGGTTTTCAGGGATGTCGAGCCAGGCCAGTGAGCGGGCCAGTTTCTCAGGGTCCGGCCCCTGCTTCAGTGCCTGTGCCAGCTTGTCGGGCACATGCCGCGCCAGGCTGGCCTGGCTGGCGGCCAACACCTGGGCTGGCGTACCAAAGGCGGCCAGCAGCCGGCAGGTATGCGCCGGGCCCATGCCGGGCGTCAGGCTCAGCCGTAACCAGTCTTCGCTATCGGTGTCCCGCATGGTCGCCTCCCCGGCGTCGCGGCACTGTCTCGTGCCGTCGTATTGCATTGATATCGCAGCGTGGCGAAAAGGCTTTGAACAGGCTCTTAGCCACAAACAACAGCGCGACCGGTTAGGTCGCGCCATGTTGTCCGGCTTTGCCGCAAAACTACGGGATCAGGGCTTGCGCACCACATCCAGCAGGTTGAGCGGACGGGTGCCGTTCAGGGCCAGGCCGTACGATACCTTGGGGAAAACGCGATAGATAAAGACATAACCATTGCGTTCCGCCGGGGTCATCATGCCCTTCTCGGCCTTGCTGGCGGCCTTGATCGGGCGTGGTGCCTTGTAGGCGTTGAGTACGTGGCCCAGCTCCAGGCCGTCGCGTTCGCCACGGTTGATCACCACCGTGGTGTACGGGCCGGCATCATTCACGCCGCCGACGGTGGAGATGATCTTGCCCTCCACATCGCGGGTGGGGATATGCGGCACGTAGTTGGGGTAGGCCATGCGGGGCTTGGGGATCAGGCGATCGCCAAGCGCCAGTTCCCTGGCTACCTTGGTGATGCTGATGGTGCTGACGTCTGCCACCTGGCGTGTCACGGCATCGCCCACATACAGCACTTCGTAGCCCAGTACTTCCTTGGTGTCGGGGTCGCGCAACAGCTTGCCGCCGTTGAATACCTGCCACTGGTCGCCGGGGTTGCCGGTAACGCCAACGGCATAGGCCGTGTCACCCATGGTCAGGGTAACCCGGTCGTCGGCGTTCTGGGCAATGCGGGGCGCCTGCAGGAACTCGCTTTCCTCGACCACCAGCGGCTGGGTCAGGAAGGGCACGATGGCGCTGGTAGGGATGGGGGGCGACGACATATTGTCGAACTGGGTGACGCGCACCTTGGGGTTCAGCTTGTCGCGGCTGCGGCGCGCATCATTGGCGTCGTTGCCCAGCAGGCGCAGGCGCGGGTTGCCGCTGCTCATGTCGAGCACGATCACGTCACCGGGGTAAATCCAGTGCGGATCCTTGATTTCATCCTTGTTCATGTTCCAGATTTCTGGCCACTTCCAAGGGTGTTTGAGAAACTTCCCAGAGATGTCCCAGAGGGTATCGCCCTTGACCACGACATAGCGGTCTGGGGCATTTTCCTGCAGGGTCAGCTCATCGGCCGCAGCCGGCAAGATCGCTGCCAGCGTTATAATGACGGCTGGAGCGATATGGGAAATGAGTTTGGCGCGGATACTGGACGGGCGCATGACTGGCTTCCTTGTTTGGTCGGGGCCTGGACGCTGATGGCAACGTGGCATAATGCCACTAAGTATATGCTAAGGTCATTTAAAACCAATTGCTCAAATTCTGCATCCAAATAGATAGGCTAGCAAGAAAATATGGCGATCCTGAATATCCTGCATTATCCGGACGCGCGTTTGCATAAGGTTGCAACGCCGGTTGAAAAAGTCGACGACGATATTCGTCGATTAATCGATGACATGGCCGAGACCATGTACGAAGCCCCCGGCATCGGCCTGGCGGCCACCCAGGTGGACGTGCATAAACGGGTGGTGGTCATTGATGTGAGTGAGGATAAAAGCGGTTTGCTGGCTTTGATCAACCCGCGCATAGTCAGTGCCGATGGCTACACGGTTTTTGAAGAAGGCTGCCTGTCGGTGCCCGGCATCTATGAAGAGGTGGAGCGGGCCGAGCATGTGGTGGTCGAGGCACTGGACCGCGATGGCAAGCCCTTCAAGCTGGAGGCAGAGGGCCTGTTGGCTATCTGCATACAGCATGAAATGGATCATCTGGAGGGTAGGGTTTTTGTGGAAAAACTCTCCCGCCTGAAGCAAACCCGCATTTTGTCGCGCCTGAAAAAGAACCAGCGCAAGACACTCTAAAGCGATCTGGCAAGCGCGGTATTAGGCGCCCTTGCCGGTTTTGGTGGTGTGGTATTTGTGCTGCCCTGCGGTGGCTTGGCCTAGGGTCGTGCTGGCCGATATGGGCATTTTCTCTCCTGGCCGGGGCGCCGAGCGTTGCGCGCCACCTTGCCCTGGCACCTTGTCATCTGCGCCTGCAGATAGAGTAGAACCGATGAAGCTGATTTTTGCCGGCACACCTGAATTTGCCGCTACCGCCATGCAGGCCCTGATCGATGCCGGCCATGAGATCGTGCTGGTATTGACCCAGCCTGACAGACCGGCTGGAAGAGGTATGAAATTGCTGGCTTCGCCGGTCAAGCAGTTGGCCGAGCGCCATGGCTTGCCGGTCTACCAACCGGAGAGGCTGCGTACTGAAGAGCAGCAGGCGCCAGTGGCGGCGATGGCGGCCGATGTCATGGTGGTCGCCGCCTACGGCATCATCCTGCCGCAGGTAGTGCTGGATATGCCCAGGCTGGGTTGCCTCAATATCCATGGTTCGTTGCTGCCGCGCTGGCGCGGCGCCGCCCCCATACAGCGGGCCATCGAAGCGGGGGATCCGCTTACCGGCATCACCATCATGCAGATGGATGCCGGCCTCGACACCGGTGGCATGCTCAGTTGCCACCCGGTTGCGATCACGCCCGCCGATACCACCCGTAGCCTGCATGACAAACTGGCCGCTTGCGGTGCCGAGGCCATCGTCGCGGCCCTGGTCGACCTGCCCGCGCTGCAGGCGGCGGTGGTCCCGCAGCCGGTAGAAGGCGTGACCTATGCCGAGAAGATACGCAAGGAGGAAGCTGCGCTGGATTGGCAGCAGCCGGCCGAATTGCTGGCCCGCCGTGTGCGGGCCTTCGATCCCTTCCCCGGCACCACGGCCCGCCACAGCGAGGAGCTGATCAAGTGCTGGGCTGCCCAGGCAGAAGCGGGGAGCGGTGTGCCTGGTACGGTGCTACAGGTAGGCGCCGACGGTGTGCGGGTCGCCACTGGCCAGGGCGTGTTGTGCCTGACTGAACTGCAGCGTCCTGGTGGCAAGCGTCTGCCGGTGCGGGATTTTCTGGCGGCGGGCAAGCTGGCCGTCGGCGATGTGCTGGGCTGATGCCCGCGCTTCGCCGTTTGATCTCTATTGCATCACCTTACTCATAGAAGCCTTGCCATGTTCCTGACCCAACGCCTGGCCAGCGAGGCGGTTGCCGCCGTCCTGGCCGGCCGCAACCTGACCGATGTGCTGGCCCGCCAGCGCCAGCGCAGCCCCGAGCTGGAGCCGCGCCAGCGTGCGGCCATCCAGGATATCGCCTACACCACACTGCGCCATTACGGCGAGGTGGATTTTGTGCTGGGGCGCTTGCTCAAGCGGCCGGATACCGACCCTGCCATCCGTGCCCTGCTGGCGACCGGTATCAGCCAACTGGCCTGGGGCCGTAGCGCCCCCCACGCGGTGGTGGATCATGCCGTCAAGGTGGCAACCCAGCTCAACGGGGGTTACGCCAAGGGCATGGTCAATGCCGTGCTGCGCAATTTCCTGCGGCAGAAAGACGCCTTGCTGGCCGCCGCCGGCCAGGACGACAAGGCCCGCTGGAACCATCCGGCATGGTGGGTGGCGGCCATGCGCAAGGCCTATCCGCAGGATTGGCAGGCGGTGCTGACGGCCAACAACCTGCATCCGCCTATGAGCTTGCGGGTCAATCGCCGGCAGCAGCAGCGAGATACCTATCTGGCCAGCCTGCGGGCTGCAGGCATGGCTGCAGAGGCAGATGGCGAGGTGGGCATACGTCTGCAGGAGCCGGTGCCGGTCGACAAGCTGCCCGGTTTCTTCGAAGGTGTGTGTTCGGTGCAGGATATCGGCGCGCAGTGGGCTGCGCCCCTGCTGGATGTGGCCGATGGCATGCGGGTGCTGGATGCCTGTTGTGCCCCGGGGGGCAAGACCGGCCATTTGCTGGAACTGGCTGCGCTGGAACTGACAGGGTTGGATGTCGATGAGGCCAGGCTCAAGCGGGTGCAGTCCAACCTCGACCGGCTGGGGCTCAAGGCCAGGCTGGTGGTGGGCGATGCGGCCCAGCCTGCCGGCTGGTGGGACGGCCAGCAGTTTGACCGCATCCTGGCCGATGTGCCGTGTTCGGCCTCGGGGGTGGCTAGGCGCCATGCCGATATCAAATGGCTGCGTCGGCCCGACGATTTTGCGCAATTCGCCACGCAGCAGGCCGCCATGCTGGAAGCTTTATGGGGATGTCTCAAACCGGGTGGTAAACTGCTTTACGTAACCTGCTCGGTGTTTCCGCAGGAAAACGAACAACATGTCGCTGATTTCCTGACGCGCCACCCCGACGCACGGCGGCTGTCCCTGCTACCAGGCATGCCGGAAAGCGGGCAACTGCTGCCTAACGAACGCCACGATGGCTTTTTCTACACCCTGCTTGCCAAGGACTAACACACAGCGCCTGCTGCTGCAGCTTTGTGCCCTGTTGTGTTGCCTGCCGTTATGGGCCGGCGGCATAGCGTTGGAGTCCTATCATGGCGTGGAGCAGGAGGGGCGGCTCAGCATTGATGCCCGCTTCCTGGTCAGCCTTGATGCCATGCATGAAAATGCTTTGCTATCCGGGGTGCCACTCACCTTCGCAGTCGAGTTCACGCTTACCAAGCCCCGCTGGTACTGGGCCTGGCGGCGGGTGGCCGATTGGTTTGATCCTACCGCGCGCATTGAGTACCGTCTGTCCTACCACGGCCTCACCCGCAGCTACCGGGTGGGTGTGGGCACGCTCTACCGCAGCTACGATACCCTGGATGGCGCCTTGCGCAGCCTGGGCGTGGTGCGCGACTGGATGGTGGCCGAGCGCGGGTCGGTGACCAAGAAGCTCGACAGCCGCTTTGCCGGCCACCTGACCATGCGGCTGGATACCGACAAGCTGCCCAAGCCCCTGCAACTGGGTTTGCTGGGCGATGCCGAATGGAAGCTGAACTCCGAGCAGACTACAGTCGAGTTCGAAGAGGCCCAATAGCCATGCCCATGCGTAATACCCTCATTCTGCTGGGTTCCTTGGCAGTGATTCTGCTGTTCATGCTGGCCACGTCCATCGGCAACTCCACCGTGTTCGGCCGCTACTACGAGCCGCTGCTGGCGCTGAATATCCTGATGGTGGCGGGCCTGGTGGCCTTGGTGGGCACCCGCCTGATGCGGTTGCGCAAGCAGGTGAGGGCGCGCCAGTTCGGCTCCCGCCTGGCCTGGCGATTGACCCTGATGTTTGCCATGGTGGCGGTGCTGCCCGGCGCCCTGGTCTATATGCTGTCGGTACAGTTCCTCACCAAGTCCATCGAGACCTGGTTCGACGTCAATGTGGATACCGCGCTGGATAGCGGCCTCAACCTGGGCAACCAGGTGCTCAACTATTCGCTGGACGACCTGATGAAAAAGGCCGAGGTGATGGCGGGGCAGTTGTCCGATGAGTACGACGCCGAGGCAATGGGGATGCTGACGCGCTTGCGCGAAACCACCAATGTGCAGGAAGCCAGCCTGTTTGATGGTCGCGGCAAGGTGATCGCCCATGTGGGTGATGAGTATGCCAACCCGGTGCCGCTGGTGCCTGACCGCAATATGCTCAAGCAGGTGCAGGCGCAGCTGCCGTACCGGGCGCTGGAGACCACGCCCGATTACGGCCTCAGCCTGCGGGTCATCGTGCCCGTCAATCCCAACTATGCCAGCCAGAGCGGCTTTGGCACCGAAACCCGCGCCCTGCAGCTGATACAGCCCGTGCCCAAGCAACTGGCCAGTGATGCCGAGAAGGTGGAGGAGATGCGCAATGCCTACAAGCTGCTGGCGCTCTCCCGTACTGCGCTGAAGCAGAGCTTCGGCCTGACCCTGACCCTGGCCCTGTTGCTGGCCTTGCTCAGTGCCGTGGTGCTGGGCATGTATCTGTCGGAGAAACTGGCGGCGCCATTGACGGTGCTGGCGGCAGGCACTCGGGCAGTCGCACAGGGGGATTATTCGCAGGTGCAGCCCGTGGTCAGCCAGGACGAATTAGGCACGCTGACCCATAGTTTCAACCGCATGACCCGGCAGTTGTCGGAGGCACGCGATCAGGTGGAGCAGAAGCAGCAGGAGACCGCCTCGGCCAAGGCCTACCTGGAAACCGTGCTGGGCAGCCTGACGGCAGGGGTGCTGACCTTCGATGAAAAGTGGCGCCTGCGCGCCGCCAATGTCAGCGCGGGCCAGATACTGCATGCCGATATCGACCGGCTGGACGTACTCAAGCTGACGGACTGGCTGGAGGATTACCCCCATCTGGGCAGCTTTGCCGAGGGGGTGATACAGGCCTTCAATGCTACGCAGCAGGATTGGCACCGCCAGTTGGAGGTCGGCTTTGATGGCAGTACCCGTATGCTGCTGGTGCACGGCGCCCGCCTGCATGGCGAGGTTGACCAGGGTGGGGCGGTGGTGGTGTTCGACGATGTCACCGATTTGCTGCGCGCCCAGCGCGATGCCGCCTGGGGCGAGGTGGCCAAGCGCCTGGCGCATGAAATACGCAATCCGCTGACCCCCATACAGCTTGCTGCCGAACGGCTGGAGCATAAGCTGGCCGACAAGCTTGATGACGCCAGTCGTGATGTGCTGACCCGCTCCACCACCACCATTGTGGCGCAGGTGGGGGCGCTCAAGCGCATGGTGGACGAGTTCCGCGAATATGCCCGGCAGCCTTCGGCCGAACTGGCACCGGTAGACCTTGCCAAGCTGCTCGATGAGGTGCTGGTGCTGTATGAAACGGCGCCGATAGAGCGTAGCCAGGTGGGTGAAGGGGCATTGTGGGTGGTGGCCGACATCACCCAGTTGCGCCAGGTTGTGCACAATCTTCTGAAGAATGCACAGGAGGCTGTAGCGGGCGATATGCTCGGCTGCATCAAGCTGCGCACCGAAAGACGCGAGAAAGCGGTACGATTGTCGGTAGAAGACAACGGTTCGGGCTTCAGTGATGCTATTCTACAACGCATATTCGAGCCATATGCGACAACCAAGCTCAAGGGAACCGGGCTGGGGCTCGCTGTGGTGAAAAAAATCATCGATGAGCATCACGGCCAGATCGTGGCCTATAACGTGGAGCCACATGGCGCCTGCGTCAGGATAGATTTACCGATTGCGGATCAAATGCAGGTGGGCCGGAACCAAGCCGGCCCGGCAGAGCAAGGGGAGAAAACGAGTGGGTAGTAACGATATTCTGATCGTCGATGACGAGATCGGTATCCGGGAATTGCTGTCGGAGATCCTGCAGGACGAGGGCTACCGGGTGGTGGTCGCGGAGAATGCAGCCCAGGCTCGGCAACTGCGCAACCAGGGCCGGCCGGCGCTGGTGCTGCTGGATATCTGGATGCCGGACACCGATGGGGTGACGCTGCTCAAGGAGTGGGGCAGCAATGGTCAGTTGACCATGCCGGTGGTGATGATGTCTGGCCATGCCACCATCGATACCGCAGTCGAAGCCACCCGTATCGGGGCTTTCGACTTCCTGGAAAAGCCCATAGGCCTGCAAAAGCTGCTGGCAACGGTGAAGCGTGCGCTCAAGCACGGTGAAGTGCAGCCCAAGGTGGCTGAGAACTCGCTGGCGGCATTGGGCAAGAGTCCGCTGATCCTGATCCTGAAGAAGCAGCTGGACCAGGCGCAGAACCTTTCCTATCCCTTGCTGCTGACGGGTGAGCCCGGCAGCGGCTTTGTCGCCTGTGCCCGCTATCTCAGTGTGGCCACGGCGCCCTTTGTGGCGCCCGATAGCCAGGATGCCCTGGTGGAGTCGGGGGCGGATCTGGTGGCCAGGGCGGCCAACGGTACGCTGTTCCTGCGCGATATCGGCCATTACGAGCGCAAGGCACAGGGCGCGCTGGTGGCCTTGCTGCCCAAGCTGGACAAGCACAATGTCAGGCTGATCTGCGCAACCAGTCGCAGCCTGCCGGAGCTGATAGACCGCTTCGACCCGGCGTTGTTCACCTATCTGTCGCAGATCGTGGTGCCGTTGCCAGCGCTGCGTGAGCATAGGGATGATATCCCTGAGCTGGCCGAGCATATCCTGGCCAGCGTGGTGGAGTCGAACAAGACCGGCCCGCGTCGGTTTGCCTCCTCGGCGCTCAATGCCCTGCGCCAGCATGACTGGCCGGGCAACCACGAGCAGCTGCACAACATCGTCAAGAGTCTGGCGCTGACCTCGGCCGAGGTGGACATCGATGCCACGCCGGTTAACCGGGTGCTGTCGCAGTTCTCGCCGCCGCGTGCACAGTCGGTGGCCATGAGCGGCCCGCAGTTCAATTTCGACCAGCCGCTGCGCGAGGCGCGCGACGAGTTCGAGCGCGCCTATTTCGACCACCATATCGGCCTGGAAGGCGGCAATATGAGCCGGGTGGCCGACAAGGTGGGGCTGGAACGTACTCACCTGTACCGCAAGCTCAAGCAACTGGGCGTGCAGGTGATCAAGCGCCCGCGTCCCTGAGTTCGGGTGGGTGGGTGTGTGCATCCACCCTACCGGAGAGCCTGGTATGAAATCAAGCCATGGCTGAGTGGTGACAGACCGAGGTAGGCGTCAGGGGGCTACTGGGGCTGGCTGTCAGCGCCGCCTGATACAGTAGGCGCTACCCTGGGCTGTCCGCCGCTTACCGTGCCACTAGGGGCTTGCCGGTGCTGGTCGTCAATCAAATGGGCTCCGGGTTTTCAATGACTGGGCTGCATAACGGGCCTTGAGGCTGCCATCATGCTACTTCCCGTCCTGGCGGTTGCCTTGGGCGCCGCCGTTGGCGCGTTGGCGCGCTGGGGGCTGACCAACTGGCTCAGTGCCCTGTCGAACAACCTGTCTGTGGGTACGCTGGCCTCCAATCTGATCGGGGGCTATCTGGTCGGCCTTGCCGTCAGCTACTTTGCCCAGCACCCCGGCCTTGCACCGGAGTGGCGCCTGTTTGTCATCACCGGCTTTCTGGGTGGCCTGACCACCTTCTCTTCCTACTCCGCCGAAGTGGTCGACATGATGCTGCGAGGGCAGTTCGCTTGGGCGCTATCCACAGCGGCCAGCCACCTGTTCGGCTCATTTTTCATGACCGCTTTCGGTATCTATACGGTGTTGTTTTTTTACCGCCGCTGAAATTTTGTCTTGTACATGACTTGTGGGGTTCAATACCCCATTTAAGCCTTACCCAGCTAGGGTAAGTCTATATCTGGCGCGCTGAACCAGGGTCATGGAATTGTGTCGTGTACAAGACGTTGTGATTAAAAATCGCTTACATCCGTGTTGCGTAGACAAGTCATGGCCTACCGTTCGTCGGCTTGATGACGATGGCATTTTGATTCCGCCCATTCCATCTACTACTACCCAGTAGGTCTACAAGAAAAAAGGCCGCCTGGGGATGCGCTCCACCGGGATGCCGAGGGTGCTGTCATACCACCTGTTACCAGGGGGTGGCAGATGCCCGGTGACCGGTGCGTACACACCCGGCCACATCTCTCCCCTGCTGATTGCAGTTTGCACCTGAACCGGCTGCCCTGATGTGTGCAGCACGGCCCAGTAGATTCCGCTTGCCCGCGTGCCGGGCAGGCACCAGGACGGTACAGCCATCCTCCCAAGGGATGGTTGCCAGCAACGTAGCGCCTTACCTATCGGCAAGGTGCACGGGGGACCTGTTAGCCGACTATCGGCGGCCAACAGGTCAGTTTTTGGGGAATGGTCCCCATGGAAACTGAGTAGAGGAAACAAAAATAATGGAGCAAGCGTTTAACGCAGTAGCCCGTCCCGTTCTCCTGTCCATGCTGGTTGCCGGTGCCCTCAGCGCCATGGCTGCTGAGCGTGTGGAACTGGAGGGTTTCACATCCGAGCGTATGTCCGCTACTGCCAGTACTGGCAGTGACAAGACCATACATAGCATGCTGGGCCTCAGTGACAGCGAGTTGCGGGTGCAACGCAGCCAAAGCTATGCCAATGGCAATGTGGTAACCCGCTACCAGCAATTCCACCAGGGCGTGCCCGTCTGGGGTGAGGCCGTGGTCGAACAGCGCAAGGCCGGCGAGGCTGCGCCTCGGCTGTCGGGCGCCATGCTCAAGAGCCTGGCCAACGATCTGCCCAGCGCCAAGCCGGTGTTCAGTGGCAACCAGGTGATCTCGCAAGCCAAGAATGCAGCCCGCATCTATGGCCCGACCGAGAATGACCAGTCCACCCTGTTTGTGAAGATGGACAAGAACAATGTGGCACGCCTGGTCTACCTGGTGTCGTTCATG
Source organism: Chitinimonas sp. JJ19 (assembly GCF_036961565.1). Classification (NCBI taxonomy): domain Bacteria; kingdom Pseudomonadati; phylum Pseudomonadota; class Betaproteobacteria; order Neisseriales; family Chitinibacteraceae; genus Chitinimonas; species Chitinimonas sp. JJ19. The sequence goes on along the minus strand of NZ_JBAMDD010000005.1, from coordinate 27,368 downwards.
GTCCACGACGCCAAGAAGCCCAGCCGTCCCCACTTCCTGATCGACGCCAATACGGGCGCCGTGGTGGAGCGCTGGGAAGGTCTGGCCCACCGTGATGCAACCGGCCCTGGCGGCAACACCAAGACCGGCCAGTATGAATACGGCACCAACTTCGGCCCCCTGGTAGTGACTGACGACTGCAAGATGAATAGCGGCAACGTCATCACGGTCAACCTCAACCATGGCACCAGTGGCAGCACCCCCTACCAGTTCACCTGCCCCCGCAATACGGTGAAGCAGATCAATGGCGCCTACTCGCCACTGAACGATGCCCACTACTTCGGCAACGTGGTGTTCAACATGTACCAGGCCTGGTTCAACCTGCGCCCTATCAGCCAGACCCTGCAGATGCGTGTGCATTACAGCAACAACTACCAGAATGCCTTCTGGGATGGCACTGCCATGACCTTCGGCGACGGTGGCAGCACCTTCTACCCGCTGGTGTCGCTGGATGTGTCGGCTCACGAAGTCAGCCATGGCTTTACCGAGCAGAACTCCGGGCTGGTGTATTCGGGTCGCTCGGGCGGCATGAACGAAGCCTTCTCCGACATGGCTGGCGAGGCTGCCGAGTACTTCATGAAGGGCACCAACGACTGGAAGGTCGGCGCGGAAATCTTCAAGGCCAGCGGCGCATTGCGCTATATGGACAATCCGCCGCAGGATGGCCGTTCCATTGGCCACGCCAATGACTACACCAGCGGTATGGACGTGCACTACTCCAGCGGCGTCTACAACAAGGCCTTCTACCTGCTGGCCACCAAGCCGGGCTGGAACACCCGCAAGGCCTTCGAGGTGATGGTGGATGCCAACCGTCTGCACTGGACCGCGAACAGCACCTGGGATCAGGGCGCTTGCGGTGTGGAAAAGGCGGCAGAGTCGCGCGGCTATTCCAAGGCTGATGTGACTTCGGCCTTCTCGTCCGTCGGCGTGTCCTGCAGCGGTGGCACCCAGCCACCGACTGGCACCGTGCTGCAGAAGGGTGTACCGGTAACAGGGTTGTCTGGTGCACGTGGCGCCAAGCTCAACTACACCATGGTGATACCGGCCGGCGCCAGGAACCTGTCCTTCGTCATGTCGGGTGGTACGGGTGATGCCGACATCTACATCAAGTTCGGTTCGGCCCCGACCACCACCTCGTATGACTTCCGCCCATACCGGAGCGGTAACAACGAGACGGTGAACATCGCCACGCCTAAGACCGGTACCTACTACGTCATGATCAACGGCTACTCGGCCTTCAGCGGTGTCTCGCTGGTTGCCAACCACCAGTAAGCCGTTACTGAACCCCGCACCGCAAGGTGCGGGGTTTTTCCATGAGTGACCGAACAGCCAGAGCCATCTGCCAGATGGACGAAGGAGTAACACCATGCAAAAGAAGATCATGCCCTTGCTGTTGGCGGGCCTGTGCCTGACGGCCTGGGCCGATAGCGCCCCCAGCGGCAAGAAAGTTTGGATTACCGTGGGTGATGCGGCCTATGTACAGCTGAAGAAGCTGGCGCCACAGGTGGTGGCCGGCGAGAGCCGCGTGCAGCCGGCCAGTGCCGGCCTGGGCCGGGCAGTGGGGCTGGAGCGCGCCTATGCCGTTGAGGTGGACGAAGGCCTGCTGGGTGGATTGAGCGAAGCCGTACACCATGAGCTGCGCCGTTGCGGTGGTTATATGGCCCACCCCAGCCGCGCCGCCGCCATTGCCGCACTGCAGCCGCCCCCGGCCGTGGCCATGGCCAGCCGCCCCAGCTATGTGATCGACAACCAGACTGCGGTCAACCCGCTGCTGCCGCAACTGCAGGACAGCAATATCGCGGGCACCATCAATGACCTGGCGGCATTTACCAACCGCTACTACACCACCAGCCATGGCGTGGCGGCCTCCAACTGGCTGCTGCAACGCTGGCAGCAACTGGCGGCTGGCCGTAGCGATGTGACGGTGGAACAGTTCAGCCATGCCAGCTGGCCGCAAAAGTCGGTGATCCTGACCATCCGGGGGACCGACAACGCCAGCGAAGTCGTGGTACTGGGCGGTCACCTTGATTCCACCGTGGGCAGCACCGGTGAAAACACCCGGGCACCCGGCGCCGACGACGACGCATCCGGCATTGCCAGCCTTACCGAAGCCGCCCGTGTGATGATCAGCAGCGGCTACAAGCCACGCCGTACCATCAAGTTCATGGGCTATGCGGCAGAAGAGGTCGGCCTGCGCGGCTCGCAGGATATCGCCAGGAAGTTCAAGACCGACAATGTCAATGTGGTGGGTGTCATGCAGCTGGATATGACCAACTACAAGGGCTCGGTCAACGATATCTATATCTATACCGACTACACCGATAGCCAGCAGAACACCTTTATCGGCAACCTGGTGACCACCTATCTGCCCACGCTGAAACTGGGCTACGACAAGTGCGGCTATGGTTGTTCGGACCACGCCTCCTGGACAGGCCAGGGTTTCGCCGCTTCCTTGCCGTTCGAGGCGACCTTCAGTCAGTCCAATCCGCGCATCCACACGGCTAACGATACCTATGCCAACATGGGCAACCAGGCGCAACATGCGCTCAAGTTCGCCAGGCTGGCTGCCGCCTTTGCGGTGGAACTGGGTAGCGATGGCCCGTCCGACCCGGTTCCTGGCGATACCGTGGAGAACTTCTCCGGCACCCTGGCCAGGGGCCAGAAGGCCAACTATGGTCCGTTCAAGGTGGCCGGCGGTACGACCTTCAAGGCCGATATCACCGGCACCGGTGATGCCGACCTGTATGTGCGCAAGGGCGCGGCGCCCACCACCAGCAGCTATGACTGCCGGCCCTACAAGTCCGGTTCGGCCGAGAGCTGCAGTGTGGCGGTCACGGCCAATGGTGACGTCTATGTCATGGTGAATGGCTATGCGGCATCGACCTTCAATCTGAAGGTGACCTATCGGGCCCAGCAGTAATCACGGTAGTCACTGCTAACTGATAGCGGCCACCTCCGGGTGGCCGTTTTGCTGTGCAAGCAATGGCGGCAAGCCGCCAGGTGGCATGGCGGATATCAGGCACTCTGGTGGATAATGCGCGCCGGCTGAAAAGCCTGTTAATTCATCTATCTACCGAAAGTGTGTCTATGCGTTCAAACATTTTGCGTGCGCTGCTGGCCTCGCTGGCTTTGCTGTGCCTGCCCGTATTCGCCAATGAAGCGGCAGATCCCTTCGCCCAGGCTGTCCATGGCCCTGCCCAGATTCCCCTGCGTGACCAGGCCGTCATGAATCTGCCTGATGGGTTTGTCTTCCTGCCCAAAGAGCCCGGCATTGAAGTGATGCAACGGATGGGGAATCGGACTGACGAGCGCTTCATGGGACTGGTGTTCCCCAAGGCACAGAACGCGCAATGGTTTGTGCTGGCTGAGTACGAAGCTGCTGGCTATATCAAGGACGACGATGCCAAGGAGTGGGATGCGGACGCATTGCTGCAGAACCTGAAAGACGGTACTGAAGCCGCCAATGAGGAGCGCCGCGCCGCCAAGCAGAGTGAGCTGGAAGTGACCGGCTGGGCTGAGGTGCCGCGCTACGATGCAGCCAGCCATAGGCTGGTATGGTCTGCCTTGGCTCGTATCAAGGGCGCCCCTGCCAATGAAGCGGCCACCATCAACTACAATACCTATGCGCTGGGCCGGGAAGGCTATATCTCGCTGAATCTGGTGACAGACAGCAGTACCATCGCGTCCGACAAACCCGCCGCCAACATCTTGTTGTCGGCGCTGGATTTCAACGAAGGCAAACGTTACCAGGATTTCAATGCCAGCACCGACAAGGTGGCTGAATATGGTCTCGCTGCGCTGGTGGGTGGCCTGGCTGCCAAGAAGCTGGGGATCTTTGCCATGATAGGGGTGTTCTTCGCCAAATTCTTCAAGGTCATCATGGTCGCGGGGATTGCCCTGGTCGCGGGTTTGGGTAAATTTCTTGGCCGGAGTAAGTCGGCCTGAGCGGTGGCAGGGAAGTAAGAAAGGGGCACGAGCGGTGCCCTTTTCTATTGCATCAATCCAGCTCGCCGCGCTGCAGGTGGCCCAATTGCTGCCAGCGTGGCGCAAAGGCCGCCAGCAAGGCTGCCAGCAAGGCTTGGGCCTTGTCGCTGTTGTCGGCGCCGAAGTTGCAGACATACACGTCCAGCGTCACGCCGCCACGTTCCGGCCAGGTATGCAGGGCCAGGTGTGACTCTGCCAGCAGCACCACGCCGGTGATGCCACCGGGGCCAGCCGCGCTGGCGGGGAATTGATGCCAGCAGGCCGACACCGCCTTGAGACCCACCAACTCGACCTGGCTCAGGCATAGCTGCTGCAGCGCAGCTTCGTCGATCAGCAGTGACGGTTGCTGGCAGTCATACAGGTCGGCGGTGAGATGCAGGCCATTCATGCGAATTCATCCTTGTGGTCCAGCAACCAGCGCGCTGCGCGCACGCCCCAGTAGTGCGCTTCCTCGGCCAGCGAAAAACCGCTGAGATCGCTGTGTGCCAGCATGATACGGCCTTGCGGTTGCCGCAGGCGCGGCAGGGCGTCGCTGCTGAACAGGCTGGGGGTGGGGCGTAGCATGGCGTGGCCCCAGCGCCAGACATCGAGTTGCTCGGTCAGGCCCGGCAGGTCGGGGTGCACACGCCCCAGTTCGGCCAGGATGCTGCGCGCCCAGTATGCGTGTGGGGCGGTCTGCAGCAGCTTGCGGCCGGCGGCAGGTGTGGCCTCGGTGAGCGGTCGGTAGTAGCTCAGGACACAGCCCTGGTCATGCAGTTGCAGGGATTGATGGTTGGCCACCACATAGCCCAGGCCGGCGGCGCCATACAGGACATTGTCCCAGCATAGCGGCTGTTGCACCCGCTCGGCGGGTGGGGCACGCAAGCTCAGGTTGGCGACCAGCCAGGGCGCATAGCTCAGTTGCGCCATGGCGGTTTGCCAAGGCTGTGGCAGGCTGGGCATGACATGGGCCAGAAAGCCGACCGGTGCGGCCCACACCAGCTTGTCGGCCAGGTAGCGCACACTGCGATTTTCCTGCACCAGATAGACCAGTACGCTGCAGCCCTGCGCCGTCTGTTCGATTTGCCAGGCCATGGCATTGGGCTGTAGCGCATCACCCAGGCCCTGGGCCATACGTCGTGTCAGCCAGCTATTGCCCTCCGGCCAGGTCAGTACGTCGTCGCTGTCGGCATTGCTGGCCTGACCGTGTCGGCCGGCGTGGTAGTGCAGGCCGGCCCAGGCTGAGGTTTGGCGGTAATCGGTACCGTAGTCGTCACGGCAACCGTAGTTCACCCACCAGTGCAGGCTGGGCGCATCGTAGCCTTGCTGTTGCAGCCAGTCGGCCATACTGATGCCGGCCAGCGCAGCCGTAGGCGAGCCACCTCGTGCGCTGGGCGTGGCAAATGCAGGACGCCCCTGGCCGTCCAGGGAGGACTTCAGCTTGGCTATCTGCTCGATGAAACGCTGTTGCTGCTGGCGCTCGGCCTGGGCAATACCGAACTGCGGCAGCAGGCCCTCCTGCCAGGTGCCGTGGATATGCAGGCGCTCTTGCGGGGCGAAACACAGATAGCGCTCCTCGTACTCCGGCCGCAAGGCATGCGGGTCGCCCTTGAGCGCACCAAATTCGGCCAGCATCAAGCGCAGCTCGGGTGCCTCTGGCCCCGGCAATGGTAGGTAGTGGGCGCCCCAGGGGTAAGCCGATATGGAGTTGCTGCCACTTCGGGCATTGCCGCCGGCCTCGTTCTCCAGCTCCAGCACGGCGAAACTGGCATGGCCCTGACGTTTGAGCCACCAGCCGCAACTGAGGCCGGCCATGCCACCGCCTATGACCAGGGCTTCCACCTTGCGGGTTTCGCTGGCGGCCGGAAAGCCTGTGCCGTCGCGCAGCCTGTGCCCCAGCGCCTGCGATGGCCCCAGCAACTGCCCAGGCGGCAGGCCGGGTGGGGGCGTGCGGCTGCAGCCAGCCAGCCCCAGGCTGCCAGCTGCCAGGGAGCCAAGCCGCAGGAAATCCCGCCGCTTCATCGCTGCACCTGCTTCCACTCCTGCTCGAAGGTACGCACCAGCAGCTGGTTGTTCAGGCGGTTGACCTCGGCCGGGGTGCGGGCCATATCGGGAGGAAAGTTGAACAGGCCAGGTACGGTATCGGCATTGATAAAGCGCAGGCCGCTGGGTAGCCGTTGGGGTGGGGCGTAGGGCTCGCGGCCAGCCAGGATGAAACCCCACTCGCCAAAGCTGGGGACTAGGGCGTGGTAGGGGCGGGTCTGCAGGCCCACGCTTTCTATCGTTTGCACCACGGTCCAGTAGCTTTGCCGCGCATACAGGGGCGATGTGGATTGCACCACCATGCGGCCGCGTGCACTCAATGCGCGCTCCGCCATGCGATAAAAGGTATTGGTGTAGAGTTTGCCGACGGCGAAGTTGGTCGGGTCAGGGAAATCCACCACGATAAAGTCGTAGGCATCGGCCTGGCTTTCCAGCCAGCGGAAGGCATCGGTGTTGATGATGCGTACCCGGGGCGAGTTGAGCGCATCGCCATTCAACTCCCGCAGCGCTGGATGTTGCTTGAACAGGGCGGGCATGGCGGGGTCCAGCTCCACCAGGGTGACGGATTCCACCTGCGGATAGCGCAGGATCTCGCGTATGGCCAGGCCATCTCCACCGCCCAGTACCAGTACCCGCTTGGCCCAGGGCAGGCTGGCCAGGCCAGGGTGGATCAGCGCCTCGTGGTAGCGATATTCGTCGCGGGCACTGAACTGCAGATTGTTGTTGAGGAACAGGCGTACGTCGTCGCGCCAGCGGGTCAGTACGATACGCTGGTAAGGCGTGCTTTCGGCCAGCACGATACGGTCTTCATACAAGGCCGTTTCGGCAATGCTGCTCAGCCTGTCGGCGGCGGCAAAGCCTGCCACGATCAGTACCAGGGCAGATCCGCCCTGCAGCCAGAGCGCCCGGCGGCTGACCAGCTCATGCCGGAACAGCCAGGTGGTCCACAGTGCCACCAGCACATTGAGCAGGCCAAACAGCAGGGCTGTGCGTACCATGCCCAGCTTGGGGGCTAGCCATAGCGGGAACAGCAGGGAGACGGCCAACGCACCCAGGTAGTCTATGCTCAACACCCGCGAGACCAGATCCTTGAACTTCAGGCGATGCTCCAGCAGGCGCATCACCAAGGGAATCTCCAGCCCCACCAGCATGCCGATGACAAAGACCAGCAGGTAGAGCAGCAGCAGGAAGGGGCCGCTCAGCCAGGTGAAGGCAAAAAACAGGGCGGCCGCCGAGAAGCCGCCCAGCAAGCCTACGGCCAGCTCGATGCGGATAAAACTGCCGATCAGATCGCGCTGGAAATAGCGCGACAGCCAGGAGCCCACACCCATGGCCGACAGGTAGACACCGATGACGGTGGAGAACTGGGTGACTGAATCGCCGACCAGATAACTGGATAGCGCAGCCGCGACCAGCTCGTAGGCCAGCCCGCAGGCGGCGACGACAAAAACGGAGAACAGCAGGGCGTAGGGCATGGCTTAGGGGTATAGGCGTAGGAAGGCTGCGGTGTGGCATACGACGGCCGGGCGTGCGCTATCGTCGGAAGGTGACGGCGTTTAACTCCTGGCAATGACGCGTCAGGGCAGGGTCACTGCCTGGCTTGCGGCCGTGGCGCCTACCTGCCCGTCGCTTGATGGCGGGGGAGCCTACTACCCCGGGCGGCCTGGCGCGCAAGGGGCTGCACCTGGGCACCGCTGGCGACACTGCACCAGCAGTGTTGGTTGGCAGCGCTTAATGGATGGCAGAGGCAACAATGATGGCAATGCCCAGGCACATGGCGCCCACCACGGTGGCCAGGGCCTGGTTGCGCTCTTCCACCAGGTTCTTCCAGAGGTCGTAGGGGGTAATCTTGTCGATGATGATAAAGGCCACCCAAAACACGGCCACGCCGAGCAGGGAATAGACCAGGGAGGCCAGTACGTAATCGAGCTTGAGTATATCCATGGGTGTGACTCCACTTATTTATGATAAAGCCGGCCGCCGGATGAGACCGACCCGCTGCGTTCGCGCGTCTCGGTGTCGTCACCGAACAGCGGCTGTCCTTTGTACTGCCCGTAACCGAATAATGCGGTGGCCAGGCTGGCGGCCACCAGATACATGCGAAACATGATGCCTTCCTGTGCGAGCGGATCAGAAGTAAGGGTGGTATCTATCCCTGCGTCTTAAGTAGGCCCATGGCGTCGCCCACAGGGCGAGGCGCATGAACCAGCAACCGCGCCAGGTGGTGACACCTTCCACCAGTCGAGTTGCCGGGCTGGCGTTCCAGTCGTGATCGGAACGTTAGACCGTGTCTAGAGAGCCGGTTAATCATCGTCCTCCTCCCCCGACGCGTAGTCACTCTGCGCCCAGCGCTGGGATTCAAAGCTATGGCTGCGGAACCAGGCAAGCAGGGGCGCCACCAAGAGCAGCAACAACAGTATCCAGAAGTTGCTCCAGATGGGGACATCGCGCACCAGCTGGATACGGTTGCTCAGCTCGGGTTTGCCCGGCTCGGTTTCGGCTTCCACTTCCAGTACATAGTCGCCAGCCGGCACATCGCTGATCAAGGCCTCGTCGTCGCTGCTGCCTTCGCTCCAGCTGCCGTCCGAGTCGCTGCCATGGTAGTAGCTGACCTCGCGGCCCAGCCGGAAAGTCTCGCCGGTCTTGCTGTTGACCAGGGAGATATCCGAGTACAGCCAGCGGTTATCGAGGTTGGCATCCTGCCGTATCACCAGATTGCGCTCGCCTTCAATGCGTATGGGCGGCGTGGTGAGGCTGGCCTTGGCCTCGCCCAGCGGCATGTCCAACTGCCCTTGCCAGACGGGTTTCTCCCAGGCGCGGGTGACAAAGACAAACTGCAATAGCAGCGCCAGTACAGCAAAGCCGGCGAAGCCTGCCCAATAGCGACCACTGCCGCTGCTGGGGGCGGGCTGGTTGGCCGCTATCCCTACCGGTTCCGGCAAGGCCCTTGTTGGCTTGAAGGCGGCGGTGACTTCTGCCACCGGCAGGTATTCGGACATCGTCCAGCTGAGTTCCTGCTTGGTCCATTCGGCCGAGAGCAGGTAGGGTGGGCTGATGTAGTCATCCACCGAACTGGTTTCGCCTACCCGCACCTTCCAGGTGAACTCACCCAGCACCTGGACGACCTCGGTCTGGCAGCGCTGAAAGTGCTTGTAGTCGCGGTCCAGAAAGCGGGCGACAGGCTGGGTGCCCGGTTTGAGCGCGGGTTGGCGTGTCACCGGCTTGGCCAGGTTCCAATGGCCGTCAGACTCCGTCAGCCAGACATAACCGACTTCGGTCGAGTGCAGCAGGTATTCGTCCCAGTAGTAGCTGAGGCCATCGATACGGGTGCTGCGGCGCAGATAGCCGATGACGGTATAGCGGCGGCCTCGCAGCTTGCCCTGTGTGCCCATGGCCAGCTTGGGCTGTTGTGTGAACGGATGGCTTTTGCTGATGATGGCCAGATTGGCATCTTTAGGATCGACCACCGCGCCACAATGGCCACAGCCGACGGCACGGATGTCCGGCCCACTGGCCGACAGCGGCGCACCGCAACTGCTGCATTTGAAGGCACGGGCCTGGGTGCGGGTGGGTTTGGGCGTGTCGGTCGGGGCGGCCGGATCGATCAATTCGTCCAGCGTCGCCGCTTGGCCCAGGTAGACCTTGGGTGGGGATTCGCTGTAATCGAGGCTGGCAAAGCCGGTCTCCGAGCGCAGATCCACGGCTGGGGCTTCATAGCCCGGTGTCGCCTGGAATGGCAGCTCACCCTCGGCAGCCACACAGTGGGCCAGCTCGATATTGCTGACGGTATAGGCTTTGCCTCCCAGCTTGGCTGTCATGCCTGGCTTGAAAGCGGCCCACTCGGGCAGCAGGGTCTTGATCGTTTGCTCAAACGTCACATAGCAAAGACCGGAGCCCTCGGAGATCCAGCCCAGGCGGCCGTCATCAAAGCGGGCGTACCATTCATTCCAGTAGCCGTGCTCATACTTGAGCTGCAAGCGGCCTATCAGTTCGAAGCCGACTGTGCGGTATTTGCCGCGAAACCGTAATTTGAAAGGGCTGCGATCCTCGGCCAGTTCGGCCATCTTGCCCAGGTTTTCCAGGTCGGCATCGTGGCGCACCAGGGTGCTGCGGCAAAAGCCGCAGACCGCCATGATGGAGGCTGCAGAATGGAACTCAACTTGAGCACCGCAAGAAGGACAGGGAGCTACGCGCATGGTCGTCGGAGCCTAGCACAGCAGGCGGTGGAAGCAAGCCCTGCCGCCGTTTGGCGGGGTTTGTGGCGACGGTGCCGGCTGGTGCTATCACTTATAATATGTGATTGGCATGCTGTTTTTGCGTATGATTCCGCAGCGGGATTGGTAGTAAAAACACTGCATTTATTTGCCATACCGGTTATCAATAACGTCATTCGTCCCGGCTTCCTTATTTCTCATTCCATGCAATCCGAACAAGCCCTGCAAAGCACCTTGCGCCTATTGATGTCTGTGCCGCTGACCTTGCGTAGCAATGTCAGCGTGTTCCATCAGGGCAAGGTCAGCAATTTCTCGCTCGAAGTCTCGCGCTCTGCCGAGGGGGGCTTGTCGGTGGTTGAACTGTGTCCCGACGGTGAGCTGCTCACCGGCAGGGTGGTGGCTGGCCCCGGTGAAGTCAGCGCCCTTGATGAGCATGCGCTCTCTGCCGCCATGGGGGCCTTGTGGATGCAGAGCCAGGACGATGATCCGCCTCTCAGCGAAGTGACGTCGGTACGCGCCACCAGCTTGCTGTTGGCGACGGAGGGCCCGAATCCCTTCAGGGTGGTGCAGTCCTGGTACTACCGGGTGGTGGATGGCCTGGGCCCGCTCGATGTCTGGGACGCCGACCACGCCCTGCGTAGCCGTGAGGTCAGGCTGCCCGCATCCGACAGCTTCCGTGGTCTGGTGTTGGCGCTGCAGACAGAAGCCAACCGCATGGGCTAGCGCCGTACGCTCTCGCCGCGCAGCTCCACCAGCCGCTTTTTGTCAGCTTCGGCACGGTTCTTCACCTCTTCAATCTCCAGATTGCGTGCGGCAATGCTGGCATTGATCTTGGCCACCTCGGCCTGGCGTTCCGTCAAATCTGTCATCAGATCGTTGGGGATCTTCTTCTTGGCCTTGGTCAGCTTGTCGATCTGTGTCTGGAAGCTGTTGACGCGCTTGGTGGCCGCCTCCAGCCGCAGGCGGTCGGACTGTATATTGGCCTGCAGTTGTTCCAGATTGCGGTCACGTATGGCGTCGATTTCGCTGGTCTTGCTGAAGCTGTTGACCAGGGCGTTGTCGCGGCGGCGTGCTTCCAGTGCCTTGCGCTCTTCTTCCCGCAGCTTGGCCAGCTCGGCATTGCGGGCGGCCTGCTGCTCGGGTGTCAGTATGCCCTCAGTCTGGCGTATGGGCATGCCCTGCTTGTTCAGCTCGGTCATGCCCCGCTTGTTCTGCTGCATGGGGGGCTTGTCGCTGTACTGCACCTTGCCGTTTTCATCCACCCATTTGTATAGCGTTTCGCCAGCATGGGCGGTGAGCGCCATGGCGATCAGGGGCAGTATGAGCAGACGGTGGTGAGACATGACGGTTTTCCTCAAGCCACGCCAAATTCGGCGCGATAACGCTCAACCGCTTGCAAATTGCGTTCCAGCTCTGGTTGACCGTTCAAAAACGCGATCAGGTCGGTCAGATTGGCGATGGCCACCACGGGTATGCCGTAGCGTGCCGTGACCTCCTGTACCGCCGATTGCGTACCTTGTCCGCGCTCCTGCCTATCCAGCGCAATCAGCACGCCAGCAGGCTCTGCGCCCTGTGCACGGATCAATTCCACCGACTCCCGCACCGAGGTGCCGGCCGAGATCACATCGTCGATGATCATGACCCGGCCCTTGAGCGGCGCACCGATCAGGGTGCCGCCTTCACCGTGGTCTTTGGCTTCCTTGCGATTGAAACAAAACGGCACATTCCGACCTTTTTCGGCAAGTGCGACTGCCGTAGTGGCGGCCAGGGAGATGCCCTTGTAGGCCGGACCGAACAGCATGTCGAAGCTCACGCCCGAGGCGATGGCCGCGTCGGCGTAGAAATCAGCCAGGCGGCCGATGCTGGCGCCGTCGTGAAACAGCCCTGCGTTGAAGAAGTAGGGCGACAGTCGGCCGGCCTTGGTTTGGAACTCGCCGAAGCGCAGCACATTCTGCTGGACGGCGAAGGCAATGAAATCGGTGCGTGACATGCTCATGAAAACAAGTGGCTATGCGGGGTTCAAGGATTTATAGCATATCATTCCGTTTCCTTATCTGCCCTGCCGGTCATCATCCATGCGAATAATTTCCGCCAACCTCAATGGCATCCGCTCCGCCGCCAACAAAGGCTTCTTCGATTGGCTGCCCCAGACCGGGGCGGACGTGGTGTGTCTGCAGGAACTCAAGGCGCAATTGCCTGATATGAGCGAGGCCATGCTGGCCCCGGCCGGCTACCACGGTTTTTTCCATCCGGCCGAGAAAAAAGGTTACAGCGGCGTGGGCATCTACAGCCGCAAGCGGCCCGATGCCGTCATCGAGGGCCTGGGCATACCTGATATCGATATGGAGGGGCGCTACCTGCGTGCCGATTTCGGCCCGCTGTCGGTTATCTCGCTTTATCTGCCATCGGGTTCCAGCGGCGAGGAGCGCCAGACCATCAAGTTCGCCTTCCTGGAGCGCTTCCTGCCCCATATGCGGCAGATGCTGGCAGAAGGGCGGGAGATTGTGGTGTGCGGCGACTGGAACATCGCCCACCAGCCCATCGATCTGAAGAACTGGAAAGGCAACCTGAAGAATTCCGGCTTCCTGCCTGAAGAGCGCGCCTGGCTGACCGAGCTGCTGGGCCTGGGTTGGGTGGATGTGTGGCGCACCCTCTACCCGGAGGCGCCGGGCTATACCTGGTGGAGCAACCGTGGCCAGGCCTACGCCAAGGATGTGGGCTGGCGCATCGACTACCAGATCACCACGCCGGGCCTGGCGCAGCGTGCGCTCAGCGCCAGCATCTACAAGGAGATCAAATTCTCCGATCATGCGCCCCTGATCATGGACTACGCGGGCGAGCTGTAAGCGATGACGCTCTCCAACTATCTGTCGGTTTTCGGCAACCGCCGGGTTGCCATCGTCCTGCTGCTGGGCTTTGCCTCGGGGTTGCCGCTGGCGCTCACTGCAGCCAGCCTGCAGGCGTGGCTGACGGTATCGGGGGTGGATATCACCACCATAGGCTGGTTCACCCTGGTGGGCCTGCCCTATACCTTCAAGTTTCTCTGGTCACCCCTGCTTGATCGCTTTGAGCCCACCTGGCTGGGGCGGCGGCGTGGCTGGCTGGTGCTGACCCAGTTGGCGCTGGCGGCCGCCATTTTCGCCATGTCGCTGCTGGATCCGGTGGCCTCGGCTGGCTGGCTGGCGGTCTTCGGTGTGATCGTGGCGTTTCTGTCGGCCAGCCAGGACGTGGTGTTCGATGCCTACCGCACCGAGCTGCTGCAAGAGGATGAGCGCGGCGCAGGGGCGGCCGTGACCACCCTGGGCTATCGCCTGGCCATGCTGACCTCGGGCGCCCTGGCGCTGATCATTGCCGAGAAGTTCCTGGGCTGGAACAACACCTACAAGCTGATGGCGGCCTTGATGGGCGGCATGGCGCTGGTGACCTTGTTCGGCCCCAGGCTGGCGTTGCCGGATGGCCCCAGGAGCCCCGCCGGGCAGGAGCTGAAAGGCTTCCTGGCCATGCTGGCCGGCGCCTTGCTCGGCTATTGGCTGGCCTCGCGCGGGCTGGCCCTGCTGGGCGTGCCGACCGACAGCAAGGGCTGGGCGCTGCTCTACCTGGTGGCAGAGGTCACCGCCGGTGGGGTGCTGGCCTTGTGGCTGGCACGGCAGATGGGCTTTCCGGCACTGCTGGGGCCGCTGGATGAGTTCATCTCGCGCAAGGGCGCCTGGGCCATTCTGGCGCTGATCATTTTCTACAAGTTGGGCGACGCCTTTGCTGGCAGCCTGACTACGGCCTTTCTGCTGCGTGGCATGGGTTTCAGCCAGACTGCCGTGGGCGAGGTCAACAAGGTCTTTGGCCTGCTGGCCACCCTGGTTGGCGCCGTGCTGGGCGGCTTGTGGATGGTCAAGCTGGGCCTATGGCGCGCCCTTATGCTGTTCGGCGCCCTGCAGGCGGTCTCCAACCTGATGTATTGGTGGCTATCGATCTCGGGCCAGCATCCCTATGTGTTCCAGATCATGGTGGCGGCCGTAGGCGTGGAGAACCTCTGTGGCGGCATGGGTACGGCGGCGTTTGTTGCCCTGCTGATGACGCTTTGCAACGCTCGCTACACGGCCACCCAGTTTGCCCTGCTGTCGGCGCTGGCTGCCTTTGGCCGGGTCTATGTCGGCCCGGCATCGGGGGTGTTGGTGGATCAGCTCGGCTGGAGCACCTTCTTTGTCTATACCGTGCTGGCAGCGCTACCCGGCCTGCTGTTGCTGTGGTGGTTGCGGCCCCGTATCGACGCCTTGCACTCGCCCAGCAATCAGTCGCCGCAGGCACTAGACTGATTGAGTACCAACCCAAGTCAGAAAGCACCCACCATGGAAGCCATTGTCAGCCTCAACGGCGGCCACGCCCGCATAGCCTTGTCCGGCGACTTTACCTTCGAGGCGCACCGGCCCTTCAAGGATGCCAGCCAGCAGGTCATGGCCAACCTGGATATTGCCTCGCTGGAAATCGACTTCGATGGCGTCGACTACATGGATAGTGCGGCGCTGGGCATGCTACTGCTGCTGCGGGAGCGGCTGGGACAAAGCCCGATACGCCTGACCAATACCCGTGGCACGGTACGCGCCGTACTGGACGTCGCCAATTTCGGACGCCTGTTCGAGTTGGACTGAACCAACCTGGGCACGCCCAGCCCTGGGGCATGCCACCAGCTTGTCTGCCCCACCTGGCCTGTCGCCCGCGCTTGCGTGCGCGGGCCATGTCTGTTTTCACCTATCCCATCATGAAAACCCTACTCTATCTGCACGGTTTCAACAGCAGCCCCGCCTCCATCAAGGCGCAACAGACGGCGGCCTGGCTGGGCGAGCGCAATCTGGGCCAGCATTTCCATTGCCCGGCACTGCACTATTCACCAGCCAGAGCAGCCAGCCAGATTGCCAGCTGGCTGGCCGACCGCAACCCGGCGGACGTGACTTGCGTGGGTAGCTCGCTCGGTGGTTTTTACGCCACCTGGGTGGCTGAGCGCTATGGTTGCAGAGCGGTGTTGATCAACCCGGCAGTGCGCCCGCATACCTTGCTGGATGGATTGCTGGGGCCACAGCGCAATCTCTACACCGGCGAGGAATACCTGCTGACTACCGACCATATGGCCGAGCTGGTGACGCTGCTGCCCGCCCGTCTGACCCCATCGCGCTACTGGCTGTTGGTGGAGACCGGTGACGAAACCCTCGATTACCGCCAGGCCGTGGATTACTACGCCGGTGCCCGCCAGACCGTGTTCGACGGCGGCGACCATGGCTTCCAGCACTGGCAGGCCATGCTGCCCGAGGTGCTGGCCTATGCAGGCATAGACCCGCCTGCAGCGCAGCCATAAAAAACGCCCGGCGAACCGGGCGTTGGGTGAGGGTCGGTAGCTTACTGCGCTGAGGCGGTCTTCTTCTGATCTTCGGCCTTCTTGGCTTCAGCGGCTTTCTTGGCAGCATTGGCAAAGTCACCAGCCCAGGCCTGTACCAGCTTTTCAGGGTCAACATAGCGCTTGATGGCGGCGTTTACCTGTTCCAGCGTGGTGGCCTTGAGCTTGGCCTCGGCATCGGCGGTAAAGGCCATGGTGCGCTTCAGGTAGAGCTGGCTTGCCAGTGCGCCGGCCAGGCGTGCATCCTGGGTACGGCCGATGGTGGCTTCCTGCAGCAGACCGCTCTTGGCGTCGCTCAATTCCTGCTCGGTCACACCTTCCTTCACCAGCTTGGCGATCTCCTCGGCTACGCCATTCTTCAGCTTGTCGAGGTTCTGCGGTGCATAGATGGCATACATGCCCAGCGAGGCATCGTCATCCAGGCTAGGTACGCTCAGCCAGCTGCCGGCACCGTAGCTGATGCCTTCCTTCTGCCGCAGCCTGTCCATCAGCCGGTTCTTCAGTGCACCGCCACCCAGTACGCGGGTTGCCAGTTGCAGGGGTTGCAGATCAGGCGAGGTATCGGCCAGCTTCAGCGGCAGGCTGGCGATATAGGCGGCATTGGCCTTGTCCGGGGTTTCCAGCGTCAGTGCGGCCGGCTTGGTGACTACAAACGGCATTTCCACGCGCTGGTAGGCGGCCTTCGCCTTCCAGTCGCCAAACAGCTGCTTCAACTGGGCTTCTGCTTCGGCCTTGTCAAAGTCGCCAACCAGGGCCAGCTGGCCGTTCTGCGCACCATAGAAGCGGCTATAGAAAGCCTTGGCATCAGCCAGCTTGGCGGTCTTGTAGCTGGCGATGGCTTCATCGAAGCTCATGCTGGCACGCACATCACCCTTGGGGTAGTTGTTGCCATGCTTTTCCACGGCCTTCTGTGCCACTGCATCGGGTTGGCGCATCTGCTCTTCCAGCCCGGTGATGGACTCGGTACGCAGGCTTTCGAACTCGGCGGCCGGGAAGGTGGGGCTGCGTAGCACGTCACGGATTACGGTCAGCAGTTCGGGCAGCTTGTCGCGGCGGGTTTCAAAGCCCACACGCACCTGGGTGGCGCTGGCCGAGATGCTCAGCTTGGCTTTCAGTTCTTCCAGCTTGTCGGCCAGTTCCTGGCGGCTCAGCTTGCCAGCACCGCGTTGCAGCATGGCGCCAGCCAGTTCGGCATTGGTGCTCTGGCCAAACAGACTCTTCTCGTCACCCATGCGCAGGGTAATGCTGCCATTCACCGTATTGCCACGGGTCTTCTTGGGCAGCAGGGCTACCTGCATGCCGTTAGCCAGCGCGAGGCGGGTGGTGCGGCTCTCGATATTGGCCGGGCTGGGGTCGAAGCTTTCGCCCTCGGCCATGGCGGCCTTGCCCTTGTAGCCTTCCACCAGCTTTTGCACATCAGGGGCGCCGGGGATGGCGGCGCGCTGCGGCTTGTCGGTAGGCACGAATTGGCCCAGGGTGCGGTTCGATTCACGCAGATAGTTCTCGGCCACGCGCTGCACATCGGCCACGGTGGCGGCTTCGATCTGATCGCGTTGCAGGAAGAACAGGCGCCAGTCGCCCTTGGCTATTTCTTCGGACAGCGCCACGCCAAAGGCGACCGGATCGGACATCGCCTTTTCATAGCCATTGAGCAGGGCGGTCTTGGCACGCTTGAGCTCGGCCTCGGTGATAGGCTGCTTGGCCACGTTCTCCAGCTCGGCCAGGATGGCCTTGCGGGCTTCGTCGCGCGATTGGGTCTTGTTCAGATCGGCTACGAACAGGGTGTAGCCGGGTTCCTTCAGCGAGAAGGGGTAGGCCCAGACGCCAGCGGCTTTTTTCTTCTCGACCAGGGCCTTGTGCAGGCGGCCGGTCGGAGTGTCGCCCATGATCTGCGCCAGCAGGCCCATGGCGGCGGCATCGGGGTGGGCGCCGGGTGCCATGTGGTAGAGCGCAGCCACGATCTGGGTATCACCCACGCGGGTGATGGTCAGCTCGCGGGCGCCATCCTGTTGTGGGTCCAGCGTGTAGGTGTCCTGCAGCTTGCGGGCAGGCTTGGCAATACCGCCAAAGTGCTGGGCGATCTTGGCCAGGGTCTTGGCTTCGTCGAACTTGCCGGTCACCGTCAGGGTGGCGTTATCCGGCTGATAGTAGTTGCGATAGAAGGCCTGCAGATTTTCGATCTTGACGTTTTCCACGTCGGTGCGGGCACCGATGGTGCTCTTGCCGTAGTTGTGCCATTGGTAGGCACTGGCAGCCATCTGTTGCATCAGGATGCGGGTGGGGTTGTTCTCGCCGCTTTCCATCTCGTTGCGTACAACCGAGAACTCTGATTCCAGATCGCTGCGGGCGATGAAGCTGTTGACCATGCGGTCGGCTTCCATCTTGAGCGCCCAGTCCAGGTTGTCTTCGCTGGCAGCGAAGGTTTCGTAATAGTTGGTGCGGTCATACCAGGTGGTGCCGTTGTAGCGCATGCCGCGCTTGGCAAAGTTCTCGACGATGCTCTTGCCCGGCAGGCTGGGGGTGCCCTTGAACACCAGATGCTCCAGCAGGTGGGCCATGCCGGTTTCACCGTAGTTCTCGTGCCGGCTACCGACCAGATAGGTGATGTTGACCGTGGTGGTGGGCTTGGAGGCATCGGGCGCCAGCAGCACGCGCAGGCCATTGGCTAGGCGGTATTCGGTAATACCCTCGACCGAGCTGAGCTTGGTGGGGGCGGCGACCTGCGCCTGCGGTGCGGGCGTGCCTGCGGGGGCGCCTGCAGGGGCGCCCGCAGGGGCGGCAGCAGGTGCATCTGCGGCCGCGGTCGGCAGGGCAAAACCCAGCGACAGGGCGAGGGCGAGACTCAAGGGGGTGAAACGCATGCTTGCTCCTTTGTAGGTTTGGCCAGAACCGGTTCTTGGTGCAGTTGGTAGCCGGGGAGCGATCCTACTGCGTTCGGCCGCAGTGGGATGCTTTTAGGTGACGAAATACGAAAAATCGAGGATGAACTGCAGCGCGCCGCCTCGGCGCCTGTCTGGAACCTAAGTCGCTGAAAAGCTGTAAGGCATTCAACAGGATAGCGAGTGCCTGCGAGGGCGGGGCAGCCTTGTTCAGCCGGGCTCCGCCATGGCGCGCAAGGTACTGCCGGTGGCGCGGCAGATGCGCCACTCCGGCATGACTGTGGCCCCCAGGGCACGATAGAAATCCAGTGCCGGGGTGTTCCAGTCCAGCACGGCCCACTCGAATCGGCCGCAGTCACGAGCCACAGCACGCTGGGCCACTTCGCGGAACAAGGCTTCGCCTATGCCGTTGCGCCGATACTCGGGCAACACGAACAGGTCTTCCAGGTACAGCCCAGGCTTGGCCAGGAAGGTGGAATAGTTGTGGAAGTACAAGGCAAACCCTACCGGGTGCTGTTTGCCGTTGCGCTGTACTTCGGCGATCAAGGCTTCTATATAAGGGCGCGGCCCCCACAGGTGCTGGTGCAACTGTTCTGGTGTGCCGGTGCATTGATGGGTGAGCTTCTCATAAGCGGCCAGCTCCCGTACCAATTCGTACAGGGCCGGGGCATCGCCTGGCTGGGCATCGCGTACGCTGAAAACCTGCTTCATGCCACCGCTCCTTCCAGTTGCTGGCGCAGTGCATCGGGCAGGGGTTTGGCTGTGCCGGCGGCGTAGTCGCACCAGACGATCACTGCCTCGGCTTCCGCCGCGATCTGTTCAGGCGCGTCATCGCGCATGATGCGGTGACCCAGGGTAAAGCTGCTGTTGCCCAGTTTTTTCAGGTAGATCTCCAGCCGGATATTGCATGGATAGACCAGCGGCACCTTGAACTGGCAGCTGGTGGCCGCCAGGATGGGGCCATCGCCTGCGTCCAGCCTGACGCCCCAGCCCCGTTGATCGAGCCAGCGCACCCTTGCTTCCTCGCAAAACCGGAAATACAGCGTGTTGTTCAGGTGGCCCAGGGCATCCATGTCGCCCCAGCGCATGGGGAATACTTCGGTCGCGAGCAAGGTGGGTGTGGTCATGTCTATCGGCCTGTCGGGTAGCAACCCATAGATTATCCGGCATGGCGGGTTTGATAAACCCTGCGCTACCTGCAAGGGCTAGCCTTATGCCGGGGGCCGTTATCTGCATATGCGGCGTTTTGTGCACAGAATGGTGAAATGGCAACACCTCCCGGCAACAGCCCAGGAGCGCATCAGTAGCCGCTGCCAATGGGGCGATATCGAGATGGGCGACGCCAGCAAACCCGACAACATCCCTTCACCTGGGGGATGATGGGGGAGAGCCATATCGCGCTGCAAACCGTGCGCCTGCCTATGCCCTACGGTAGTGTGGAGGGTGGGTAGCCATCCCTTACTCGCCTACCGTCCCTACCTGAAATCGCTGGTTGGACGACATGTTGACGCGTGGAGATGGCACGGGCGATCCATGGGTGCACTGGATCGAGGCGATCAACGGTGCAGCATTCTTCGTACCGCCATGCGCGTTACAGGGTCAGTGGGCGTAGAATCGCGTTTTTTTTGCACGCTCGAGATATATTCATGCCCACGTTGATCTGCGGCTCCGTCGCTTACGACACCATTATGGTCTTCCCCGACCGCTTCAAGCACCACATCCTGCCGGACAAGGTGCACATGCTGTCGGTGTCCTTTTTGGTGCCCGAGATGCGCCGCGAGTTTGGCGGCTGTGCCGGCAATATCGCCTATAACCTGCACCTGTTGGGCGGCGAACCCATCATCATGGCCACCGTTGGGCAGGACTTTGCGCCCTATGCTGACCGCCTCAAATCGCTGGGCCTGCGGCAGGATTGCGTGCGGGTGATCCCCGACCAGTTCACGCCCCAGTGCTTTATCACCACCGACCTGGACGATAACCAGATCACCGCCTTCCACCCAGGCGCCATGAGCGAATCGCATAACAACCGCTTCGATCATGTGGACGGTATTCGCCTTGCCATCATCGGCCCCGATGGCCGCGACGGCATGCTGGCCCACGCGCGTGAGCTCAAGGCTGCCGGCATTCCCTTTATCTTCGATCCGGGCCAGGGTCTGCCCCTGCTGTCGGGCGAGGAGTTGCTGGCCTGCTCGCTGGCGGCCGACTACGTCACCCTGAACGATTACGAAGCCGCCATGCTGGAAGAAAAAACCGGCAAATCCATTGCCGAGCTTGCCGGCATGGTCAAGGCATTGATCGTGACCCGTGGCGGCGAAGGCTCCACCATCTACGCCGATGGCCGTGAAATCATCATCCCGGCGGCACCTGCCGCATCGTTGCAGGATCCGACCGGCTGTGGCGACGCCTATCGCGCAGGCCTACTGTTTGGTATCGAACGGGGCTGGGACTGGGAAACCACCGGTCGCCTGGCGTCCTTGCTGGGCGCCATCAAGATCGCCTCGCGCGGTGCACAGAACCACACGTTCAGCCGTAGCAGCCTGTCGGCAGACTACCGTACTGCCTTCGGCAGCGAACTGCCCAACTGGTAAACCTGGCCTGCCACCGCCAAACAGAACGCCACCTTAGCCGGTGGCGTTCTGTTTGGCGGGTACATGGCGCCCGTCACGCGCAGAAGCCATAGACTTTGAACAGGCTCTTAGAGTTGGCCACGCAGTTCTGCCAGCACCGGGGCGGTGTCTGGCCTGACGCCGCGCCATAGATAGAACGCCTCGGCTGCCTGCGCCACCAGCATGCCGAGTCCATCCAGTCGTTGCTGTACCCCTGCGGCGCGGGCCTGTGCCAGAAATGGGGTTTCCTGCGCACCGTACATCATGTCGTAAACCACCGGCCCGGTTTGCCACAGGCTGGCGGGCAAGGGCAGGCTGGCGCCGGCTAGGCTGGCGGAGGTGGCGTTGATGACCAGGTCGAATGACTGACCATCCAAACCCGCCAGCCCCATGCCAGCGACCTCGCCCAGCTCGGCAAAATGCCCTGCCAGCGCCACGGCCTTGTCGGCGCTGCGGTTGGCGATACACAGGCTGGCCGGTTCCTCGTCCAGCAGTGGCGCAATTACCCCCCGTGCCGCACCGCCGGCCCCTAGCAGCAGAATGCGCTTGCCGGCCAATGGTGTGTGCAACAACAGGTCGGCCACCAGCCCGGCACCGTCGGTGTTGTCGCCTACTACGCCCTCATCATCCAGCCATAGGGTATTGACTGCGCCGGCCAGCTCGGCCCGGTCGCTCAGCAGGTTGGCAAAGCGGAAAGCTTCTTCCTTGAACGGCACCGTGACATTGCAGCCGCTGCCTCCCATGGCCAGAAACTGCGCTGCTGTATCAACAAAACCATCCAGCGGCGCCTCCAGCCGCTCGTACACCAGCTTCTGGCCGGTCTGGCGGGCGAAAGCAGCGTGGATCAAGGGCGATTTGCTATGGGCAACAGGGTTGCCGATGACGGCGTAGCGGTCAGTCATGTTAGTAGTCGGGCGTGAGGGTAAGCGGGACGATCCCCGCCACCGCGAGGCTGGCCTGGCGGAGCGGAGAATAGTCGGGAAGGTGCTTGTATCGGTGGAAGCGTGTGGGCACTTATTGGTGTCAGGTGCTACCAGGCGCAGGTATCAGCCCTGCGACCAGGGCAGGCCGCGTGCCTTCCAGCCGTTTATCTGACCACGCTGGCCGGCATCGTTGCGGTCGCCCTCAAAGCCTTCCAGCACGTTGTAGCACTCGCTATAGCCATGGGCGGCGGCCAGGGCGGCGGCCTCGTGCGAGCGGCCACCGGTACGGCACAGGAACAGCAGGGCATCCTCGGTATCCACCTGGTTTTTCAGCTGCTCCATGAAGTTGGGATTGGCCGCCATGCCCGGCCAGCTCTTCCACTCTATCTTTACCGCATGCAGCGGTGTACCGACAAACTGCCATTCTGCGCTGGTGCGCACATCCACCAGCTTGCAGGCTGGCATGGTGCTCAGCAGCGTATGGGCCTCTTCCGGTGTCAGTGCGCCGGAGTAGGGCAGCTTCATTTCCTCTGCACGGCTATGGGCACGCTGCAGAATTTCATTGGTCAGGCTCATGGTGTGCTCCGCCGATGGCTATGCGTGAATGATTCAGAGTTCAATTATGGCAGCTAAGCGCCAGCTATGGACCCAAGTCATTGATGGTCGGTGACGCCTGAGCGAACGCCGGGTACGGGTTGTCAGTGCAGCTTGAGCCAGCAGGCGCTGTGCTGCGTTCATGGGGGCGATTCAGGCCGCGTGGAATGGCCGGGCATACCCTCTGCCTATCTGCTGCACGGTGGCCAGCAGGGGGCAGCTGTCACGCCGTGAACTCCGCTGCGGTTGGGGTGTCTGTGCGTGGGCCTGGCTACCAGTCTTGGTAGCCATGTTCAGACAGGGGTGCCGCGTGTATGGGGCGCACAGGAGAGTAGCACGGACAGGGTACACAAGGTGAGCGCACCAATTCAGTGCGATTGTGTTTGTGCTGCATTAATATGGTGCGTGAAGTGGTATCAGCACGCCCCTGAATGGCGCATGGCAGGGGTTTGCAGCCTGTGGCATGCTTCCTGCTAAATAGTCGCCGGACGCGCGCCACCATGAGGCAAGGCGAGCGACAAGGCTCTACAATCGGATTCCCTGCCGGCCTGCGCGCCGGTTTCCCAGTTTCTCATCAGGAGTTATGCAAATGGCGGTCGCCGACGTACTCAAGCAAATCCAAGAAAACGATATCCGTTTCGTCGATCTGCGCTTCACCGACACCAAGGGTAAGGAACAGCATGTTTCCGTGCCGTCGCATGTGGTCGATGAAGAGTGGTTCGAGCGCGGCCATGCTTTTGATGGCTCCTCGATTGCCGGCTGGAAGGGCATCCAGGCTTCGGACATGCTGCTGATCCCGGATCCGTCCTCTGCCGCCATCGACCCGTTCTATGACGAACCGACCCTGTTCATCACCTGCGACGTGATCGACCCGACCGATGGCAAGGGCTATGACCGCGACCCGCGTTCCATCGCCAAGCGTGGCGAGGCTTACCTGAAGGCATCCGGCCTGGGCGATACCGCCTTCTTCGGCCCGGAACCTGAATTCTTCATCTTCGACAGCGTTACCTGGGGCACCGACATGTCGGGCACCCACGTCAAGATCCGCTCCGAAGAAGCAGCCTGGTCCTCCAGCGAGGCCTATGAGGCCGGCAACACCGGCCATCGTCCTGGCGTCAAGGGTGGTTATTTCCCCGTGGCACCGGTCGACAGCTTCCAGGACATTCGCTCGGCAATGTGCCTGGCGCTGGAAGAACTGGGCATCCCGGTTGAAGTGCATCACCATGAAGTGGCCACCGCCGGCCAGAACGAAATCGGCACCAAGTTCAGCACCCTGGTGCAACGTGCCGACTGGACCCAGCGCCTGAAGTATGTGGTCCACAACGTGGCCCACCAGTACGGCAAGACCGCCACTTTCATGCCCAAGCCCATCGTTGGTGACAACGGCAGCGGCATGCACGTGCACCAGTCGATCTGGAAGGACGGCAAGAACCTGTTTGCAGGTAACGGCTACGCTGGCCTGTCGGAATTCGCCTTGTACTACATCGGCGGCATCATCAAGCACGCCAAGGCACTGAACGCCATCACCAACCCCGGTACCAACTCCTACAAGCGTCTGGTGCCCGGCTACGAAGCACCGGTGATGCTGGCCTACTCCGCCAAGAACCGCTCGGCTTCCATCCGTATTCCTTACGTCGCCAGCGACAAGGCACGCCGTATCGAAGCCCGTTTCCCCGATCCACTCGCCAACCCCTACCTGGCCTTCACCGCCCTGATGATGGCCGGCCTGGACGGCGTGCAGAACAAGATCCACCCTGGCGACCCGGCTGACAAGAACCTGTACGACCTGCCGCCGGAAGAAGACAAGCTGGTACCCAAGGTTTGCCACAGCCTCGAGCAAGCCCTGGAAGCCCTGGACAAGGACCGCGAGTTCCTGACCCGCGGCGGTGTCTTCTCCAATGATTGGATCGATTCCTACATCGAACTGAAGATGGAAGAAGTCACCAAGTTCCGCATGACCACCCACCCGGTGGAATTCGATATGTATTACTCGCTGTAAACTGGCTGGCCTGCCCGCAGGCCTGCTGTAGTCCAGAAAACCCGCATGGCCGTTGGCGATGCGGGTTTTCTGTTATTGGGGGGTGGGCTGGCGTTGTTCTAGCCTGTTCGGCGCTTTGCTTCCTGCCTGGTGATTTTCTCGGTGGTTGGAAAGCCAGCTATACAGTCTGAGGCGCAAGAGCAAGGGTTGCTTTGGGTGGTTGCTGGATGTAGCGTTGCGGCTTGTTTGGGGGATGTGTGACTGACCGTTGCATACAGTGTGGAGCTGAGCAGATAGTGCGTGAGCCTAACGTGCTCGTCACCATCGAAAGCTACCGTTGCCTGGCATGCGGGCATACCTTTGATGCCCTTGTGCACTACGCCCACGATTTTCCTGACATGCAACGAGCCACGCTTTTCGTGGGTTGTTACATCGTAACCCGTGAGCCCACTCCCGCAAAAGCATTCATCCTGCTTAAGAGGTTGTTGGCCTCAAGCCCACACTTTCAACTCGCACGGCTTGAAAGTCAGTATGTAGGTGAGGCGCCAATCTGGAATCTTGGTGTGTTTTATGATTTTGAACTGGATTCTTTGCGGCGTAGGGCGGGAGAGTTGGGCTTGTCGCTAGCGTTTGTGAGGGATGAGGTTTGAGTGCGAGTGGTGAGTGCCTGGCGATATGATGATGCGGAAATCTATAACATTGAATATCAAAATGGAGTCCTCTGATGACGATTGGCGAACGATCGCCAGGGTTTATACTGAGCTAGACGGTTGGCTCTCTTGTGAGCATTGGCCCATGTGGTATGGGCAAGAAGGAGATTTTCGCCATATTGCCGTATCGGCTGATCCTGGTGGCCTCGTTTTCAGCGGCGACGTTGAGGATGAACTCTGGGTTGGTTGGGTAAGCGTGCTCTGTGCGAAGCTAACTCTTGCGCTGGGTCGAGAAGTATACGACGCAGAAATGTAGGCAGGCATTTTTGATGTATTCTTAAATCGAATTGCTATCGTGGATAAGCCGAGCTAGCTGTTGGAGGTTATTATAAACTCCCTCCGTGGTGGCAATCTGTGCTGGGTGTTATTAAGCCGCAGCTCTTCTGGTGAAGATGACTCCTGGTCAAAGGTCGGCTTGTGCCCTCTACGGCGAAAATAGGCAATCGACGCTTGGGCGGTTTTCTTGTTCTAAAGCCTCGCACAAATGATTTGGAGTAAGTCATGCAAGATGAAGCTGAGATTCACAGGAATAAAATCCCGGGTAAAACCTACATAAGTCCGCAAATAGATACACCGCAAGGGCCTTTACGAATTGCTTCCAAGGTCATTGATTCCGAGGGGCTACACTTTGCGACAGTTAAAGATGAGGTAGTGCTTCGACGGACTCCAACTGGGCGCACGGAAATCGTAGCGAAGTATCTTGAGGACAGCCATCAGCTCACCGTGGTTACCTTGCAAGCGTTCAACGGAAACAGTGGTGTGCCGCAAAAAACACACTTCTCATTTGTGGGTGCTGAAATCTCAAAGTTGCTGACATTCTTTGGGAATGTCGCCGCCATCGAGCCTGCCGATAGTGGTAAGGTCAACATTGCGGACTCTGAGCTTAGTAAGTTGATTTTATCGAGGGAGCAAGCGGCTCACCTGGTTAAAGAAAACCAAGATGTATTCTCCGAGGCAATGCAGTCCGGGATAACAAAAGAAGACATCGTTGCACTAGGATATCGCAAGAAGCAACTTGATATATTCGAAAGGTTGCTATCCCAAAAAGATTATTTTGATGCTTTGTTGAAAATAAAGAAATTGAATGGAAATGAAGCTCTTTGGCAGGCGTTCTTCGAACGAAACCAGTGGATATTTGGCTATGGCTTAAGCTATGTTTTTGTAACAGGTTTTGACGGGCGTAAACTTGAGCAACTTGTAGAGGGTTACGACCTAGTCAATTATGGGAAGCGTGCCGATGCATTTATGCAAACTCGAGGAATTATAAATACAATTTGCTTTGTAGAGATTAAGACCCACGAGACAGATCTTTTGGGACGTTCGTACCGTTCGGGTTGCTGGGCCCCATCAGCTGAAATGGTGGGTGCAGTTGCTCAAGTACAGGGTACCGTAGATGCAGCTTTGCGCAATCTATATGGCCTATTCAGGCCAAATGGCAAAGATGGCGCGCCCACTGGTGAAGAAGCGTTCAATTTTCGCCCCAAAGCTTTTATTGTGATAGGGTCGTTGGGGCAGTTCAAAACTGACGAAGGTGTTAATCAAGAGAAGTTTCGATCATTTGAATGATATCGAAACGGCATATCCGATATAGATATCATTACATTTGACGAACTTTTTGAACGAAGTGAATTTATAGTTAAGACTGCTACGCCTGCTAGGGGGAGCTTATCTGGCCAAGTATAGTCGCAAGCATTTACCATGTAACAGCATAAAATTTCTAGCGTTTCGGTTACAACCTTGCTGGATGAAGGACAAGGTGCAAGGCGTGAAGCTTTAGGACCATGTTCAGCTGCTGCGCCGCAGCCAACCCCAGTCTTGGGCCTTTCCCCCAGGACGGCCAAAACGAAGAAAACGGTGGTTCCGTGAGTTGCTGGCCGTTTCGACGAAGCTGCGGGCGGTGCGCACCTTGGGTCAGCGAGCGCCGTGACAGGTCAAGCGGCGTAATTCACCGTACGCTTCGCACGATCACCGCTATCCACGACGACAGCCACTGGATTGCACTGTAGCGATGGTTGAGCCCAAGTTGATTCATCCAC